>NC_008048.1:2533333-2850000 GCF_000013985.1 Sphingopyxis alaskensis RB2256
TTGTCCGGCCCGCCAGTTCGTCGCGGGCGCCGGTTCCCATGCGCCTACTGTTCGCTCGCGGAGAGATCGCGCAGAAAATCGCGGATTCGGGATGCGTTGACGCCGAAATCGCTGATCCCGACCCGACTCACCGAGCGCATATCCACTATGCTTTGCGTGCCGTCGGCGCTTGGACGGACCCGCACGACAACATCATCCTTGAACCGGATATACGACGTGCTGGCTGTGGCCTCGAGGGCGCCGGCGGCGACATCATAGCGTGCGATGTCCCAGCCGCGTGCGGAGGCGAGCTTGCGGGCATCCGACATGACATCCGCCGCTGGACGGCGGATCATGATCGGCTGGATGTCCGGATAGCCGGCGGCGTGGATCCGCCGCCATTCGGCGATGCTGCCGACACCGGCGAGATTGTCCGCGCGCAGCGGCAGGCTCTGGAACTGCGGCGGTGCGGCGAGATCGGTCGTGACATCATGGATCGGCGGGACGTCGCGCGCCACGAGCGGCCGCGAGGCGACAAACAGGACGAGGGGTAGCGAAAGCAACAGCGCCACATAGGCGGCACCGCGGCTCGTCGCTTGCTGCCGCCGGGCCAGCAGCAAGGCCGCGAGGGCTGCGATCGTTGCCGCAAACGCGACCGCGGCACCGGCGAGCATCGATAGAAAGCCCGGGATTTTGGCGATCAGATCGTAGCGCGCGAGAGTAAGGCCGGTCGCGGCGATGAGCAGCGATGCGAAGGCAAGCCACAACGAAAACCGGCCTGTCCGTTCTGTCCCTGTCGATCTCGCCACGGTCTTGCCCTCCTGGAATATGCGGCAAGACGCCACACAGGCTCGCCTCATGCCAGCCGCCGGGCGTCGGCGCCAATAAAATGACGGACGAATGTAACCGGCGCCTGCTCGGGTGCGAACAGGGTGATAGCATGTGCCGGGAGTGACCTGTGCGGGAACGACGAAC
This sequence comes from Sphingopyxis alaskensis RB2256, assembly GCF_000013985.1. Lineage (GTDB taxonomy): Bacteria > Pseudomonadota > Alphaproteobacteria > Sphingomonadales > Sphingomonadaceae > Sphingopyxis > Sphingopyxis alaskensis. The sequence continues at coordinate 2,534,288 of NC_008048.1, forward strand.
GAAGATCGTCGCGCGCGGCAGCCCAACGGGGTCGTTCGAAGCCCTCGCGTCCGGCAGCCGCCACCCCCAGGGCAGCCCTGGGTCGCAGCGGATGCTGGCAGACATTGGCGGCGTACCGGTCTCATCCCCCTGCCGGCCGCCGCTCTCCGGGACGCCTCCCATCCACCGTCCAGGAGAAGATGGCTGCCAGCATCCCAGGTGTTCAGGCTGTATCGACATTCAATCATCGCGACCTGCAAATGCCGGCTTTCGGCGCTTCCGGTGCTCAGGTGCCTCTTGTCCGCTGCGCGCCGGGTCACGAAAATCACCATTTTCGGCGTGCCATCTTCTGAATGTCGATACATCCCGGTCCCGCATGCGACGGTGCGGCTCTGCCTCTATTGAAGATGTCCGGCCTGGATTTCCGGGGCTCTTCAATGGCTTCACAGTGCTTTGAAGCACAGGGTCTCCGGCTGCTTGGCGATGTTGTAAGCGACCAGCCAGTCGCGGAGATGGCGGCGCTCAATCGACCCGATTTCTGGGCCTGTCCCAGTGACTGGGACGAGGAGCGCTACAAGAAACGAGGCCTTCTTTGACCGGGAACCTTTCGATTTATGGGTTCGGCTCATTTTGCAACGGCAAGGCCCGACCGTGTGACATTGACCTGTTGCTTGAGCATCGCCCAACGGATTTCGCGTCCAGCAAGTTTGCTATCGATTGCAAGGCGCAGATCAAACCGGCGCTCCCTTCCGCCGACAGCGTGAGGCTCTCACAGGCAGAGGCCGAAAGGCTCGATTTCCTCGGAAGGGCGAAAGTGGTAATGTTGGAGGCCTTGAACGCCGCGATCATCGACGCCGATGTTCAGGCACTTGCGAGCCGACTTTCGAGATACTGATCGCGCCGCAAGGAGCACATTCACTCGACAGGTTGGAAGCGGAAATCACGACCCGCGGTTTACATCCCCCGTGGCGATATGGTGGCGACCCAGATGGAGGGCGCAAGTTCCCCACGCCTTGAAAGCTATTAGCTGGCTGATTTATATTGTGAAACTGGAGCGGGCGAAGGGATTCGAACCCTCGACCCCAACCTTGGCAACTTGACCTTCGGGCTTTCCTAGAGCTTCCTATGCTATCCTAAAACCCTATATTTCCTATATTTCTTGATTTTCTTTCTGCCCTCTCGTATCCTAATTTTGTCTCCAGTTTGACGGTTGCAGGAGACAATTTGGAGACAAAGCCGCTCGGTTTTGGTTTTGTCTCCAGCAGGAGAGACATGATGCCGACGGGCAAGCTGACCAAACGGGCGATCGACGCGCTTGCCGTGCCAGACAGCAAGCAGCTCATCTATTGGGATAGCGAAGTGAAGGGCTTCGGCCTGAGGGTGCTCCCTTCGGGGCTCAAGACTTTCGTCGTTCAATATCGCAATGCCGAGGGTATCAAACGCCGGATGAACCTCGGCCGGTTCGGCGTGCTGACGGTCGATACGGCCCGCGATCTTGCAAAGCTCAAGTTGGCCGAGGTCATCGTCGGCGAGGATCCCGCCGACAAGGTCAGGCAGGTCCGCAAGGGAATGACCGTAGCGGAGATGTGCGACTGGTATTTGGAGGAAGCTCGCGCCGGGAATATCCTAGGTGTTTGGTCCCAGCATGTGATGGTTGGGTTTGACGATAAAGACATCGGGCTTTGATTTCCAGAGTTCCTCGATGGCTTCATATGGTGTCCTGAACTTGAGAGCCTTGAGCTGCTTGGCGAAGTTGTAGGCGATCAGCCAGTCGCTGACGTGTCGTCGCAGTTCCTGGATCGAGGCATAATGGAAGGATTTGACGGTCGCTTCCTTGATGGTTCGGACCATCCGCTCGGCTTGACCATTGGTCCATGGGTGGTAGGGCTTGGTCAGCCGATGCTCGATGCCGTTTTCGAGGCAGACCCGCTCGAAGATGTGGATCAGCCATTGCCGGCTCTGGCCGCGCTGGGGCTGGACGAACTGGACGCCATTGTCGGTCAGCACGGTGTGGATCCTGTAAGGCACGGTCTTGACCAGCACCTTGAGGAAAGCTGCGGCGGCAAGCTTTGTGGCCTTGCGATAGATGCGGGCGAAGACCAGCTTCGAGGTGCGGTCCACCGCCACATAGAGGAAGGCCTTGCCGCCCTCATAGCGTAGCTCGGCGATGTCGATGTGGAAGTAGCCGATCTCATAATCCTTGAACTTCTTCGGCTTCTCGCGGTCCGCTTTGGGCAGGCGGCTGATGCCATGCCGTTGCAGGCAGCGATGCAGCGACGAGCGCGTCAACTGCGGGATCACGTCCTTTAGCGCGATGTAGACGTCGTCGAGCGGCAACCGCGCCTGAACCCGCAACGCCACGATGGCAGCTTCTTCCATAGGCGAGAGGACGGTGCTGCGGCGCTCCTTCGGCCCCATCGGCATGTCGTCCACAGACTGCCGATGGCGCCACTTCAAGACGGTCTTCTCGTTGATCCCGTACTTCCTCGCGAGGCTCGCGACCGAAGCTTGCGATCGCTGTAGCTCGCCTCGAATGGCGTGCGTGGTCTTGGCGCTCCCGTGTAAAATCTGTCCCATAGCTCCCTCCGCTGCAACGGCGACAAGTCTACACCATCACATGCTGGGACCAAACACCTAGGCCGCAAGAATCTTCCCATCAAAACGTCGTCGCTCGATATGGACGAGAGCCGGGTTCGAACCCACATCGTACCCCTGCTTGGCAATCGCATCGTGAAGCATCTCCGGATCGCCGACGTCGAGCAGATGCAATCCGACGTAAAGAACGGGAAGACGGCCAAACCCCGAACGGGAGGGCGAGGCGGCATGGCAACGGGCGGGCCCGGCGTGGCGGGCCGCTGCCTCGGCACGCTTCAGGCGATCATCGGTCACGCGAAGCACAAGGGTCTGCTCGAAGTACACCCGACCCTCGGGGCCAAGAAGCTCGCGAGCAAAAAGAAGACGCGGCGCCTCAGCGTCGCTGAAATCGAGATGATGGGGAAGGCCATCGCTCATGCCGAGGCGAGCGGCGAGAATCCGGTCGCTCTCGGCGTCCTGCGCACCTTGCTGCTGACGGGCTATCGCCGGGAAGAAGGGCAAGCGATGCGCCGCAGCTGGCTTCATCCCGATGCCGGCTATGTTGCTTTTCCCGACACGAAGGGCGGCGCACAGATTCGAGCGATCGGTCCGGCCGCGGTGCGGGTTCTGCAAGACCAGGCAGAGATTGCGGGCAATCCGCACCTGTTTCCCTCGACCATCGGCGACGGTCCCTTCACGGCGGTTAGCGAGTGCCTCCGGCGCGTGTGCGTTTTGGCAGGTATAGAGGGTGTGACGCCCCATACGCTTCGCCACACCTTCGGAAGCGTCGCGGGAGATTTGGGATTCTCGGAACTCACGATCCGCGCAATGCTCGGACATGCTTCGCAGAATGTGACCCAGGATTATGTCCACATCGATGAAGCGCTGAAACTCGCTGTCCGGCGGACCTCGGACGAAATCGAGCGGCTGCTGGCGAGCGGCGCGGCCAAGCTCGGGACCATGCGACACGCCGCTTGACGGGACGGAACAGGATACGAGCTCTGCTAGGCGATGCGCCGCATCGTCGGACGCACCGTCGCGCACGCGGGCGTGCCATCCTTACCCGTGCCAATGATCGCAATCTCGATGGGCCGCATATCCTTCGCGGCCGCGTCGAGCAGCTCCTGATCGATATCATGTATGTCGATCTTCATCCGCCGCGACCAAGGCGAAGCCGCGTCACCCGCCATTTGCCCGACACGAATATAGACGAACCGGCGCTCCGGCCCCTCGCGCCGCACCTGGTCGCCGAAGAATTTGGGACCCGGGCCGACGCGCACGGAGAAATCGAAGGCCAAGGCTTCACCCATGCGGGACGCTTTGGGATCGAGCGGCCCGTCGTCCTTGCCTTGCAAGCTGTGAAGCACGCCAGGCACCGGCTGTTCGATGACGATCCGAAAGGCGATCTCGCTCTGCTGTTCGCGACCCATGACGAGGCTATAGCCCGATCGCGCAAGCGGACCAACTAATCGGATATTCCCGATTGGAATTGACGGATGCGATTCCATCGGATAATTCCGATGCATGCAAACCGATTCCGCCTTGTCCATTCTCGCCGCGCTGGGACACCCGACACGCCTCGATGCCTTTCGCCTGCTCGTCAAACATGAGCCCGACGGCCTGTCGACGGGTCAACTTGTCGAAGCGTCGGGACTCACCCAGAGTACCTTCTCCACCCATCTCGCGGTGCTCGCCAAAGCCGGCCTCGTGATATCCGAGAAGCGCGGGCGTCAAATTATCCAGCGCGCGGATATCGACGCGCTTCGCGGCCTGATGCTCTTCCTGGCGAAGGACTGCTGCCAAGGCCGGGCGGAGCTGTGCGAGCCGCTGCTCGCAGAACTCGCCTGCTGCTGAAGGAACGCGCGCTATGACCGACATCGTCATCTACCATAACCCCGCCTGCGGGACCTCCCGCAACACCCTCGCGATGATTCGCAATGCCGGGATCGAACCGCATGTCGTCGAGTATCTGAAGACGCCGCCGTCGCGTGCGCTGCTCGAACAGTTGATCGTCCGCGCCGGCATCACGGCTCGCGAACTCCTGCGAGAGAAAGGCACGCCCTATGCGGAGCTGGGGCTCGGAGACATGGCCCTTGGCGACGAAGCGCTGATCGACGCGATGATGGCGCATCCCGCCCTGATCAACCGCCCGTTGGTGGTCTCGCCGCTCGGCGTGAAGCTCTGCCGTCCCTCCGAAACGGTACTCGACCTCATCCCTGCGGGGCAACGCGGCGCCTTCGCCAAGGAAGACGGCGAACAGGTAATCGACGCCGCTGGCAACCGCGTCGGCGCCTGAGCCAAGCCGATGACAGAACCCAAGCGGGAACGGCTGTCGTTCCTCGATCGCTATCTCACCCTCTGGATCTTCCTCGCGATGGCGCTCGGCGTGTTGCTCGGTTCGGTGTTCACCGGCCTGCCCGCCGCGATCGATGCCCTCTCGTGGGGCTCGACCAACATCCCGATCGCGATCGGCCTTATCCTGATGATGTATCCGCCGCTCGCGCGCGTCCGCTACGAGGAATTGCCGCGCGTGTTCGAGGACAAAAGGGTGCTCGCCATCTCGCTCATCCAGAACTGGATCATCGGTCCCGTGCTGATGTTCGCGCTCGCGGTGATCTTCCTGTCAGACAAGCCCGAATATATGACCGGGCTGATCCTGATCGGCCTCGCGCGCTGCATCGCGATGGTGATCGTCTGGAACCAGCTCGCGAAGGGCGACAATCAATATGTCGCGGCACTGGTGGCGTTCAACTCGATCTTCCAGATCCTGTTCTTCAGCATCTATGCCTGGTTCTTCCTGACGATATTGCCGCCGCTGTTCGGTCTCGAAGGCAGCGTTATCGACGTAAGCTTCTGGACCGTCGCCGAAGCCGTCCTCATTTATCTCGGCGTTCCCTTTGCGGCGGGCTATCTCACTCGCAAGTGGCTCGCAGACGCCAAGGGCAACGAATGGTATGAGACGCGCTTCCTCCCGCGCATCGCGCCGATCACGCTTGTCGCGCTGCTCTTCACGATCGTCGCAATGTTCAGCCTCAAGGGCGGTGAGATCGTCACCATTCCCGGCGACGTCGTGCGCATCGCCGTCCCGCTGACCATCTATTTCGTCGTGCAGTTCGTCATCAGCTTCTGGATGGGCAAGCTGATCGAGGCCGATTATCCGCGCACGACCGCGGTCGCCTTCACCGCCGCCGGAAATAATTTCGAGCTTGCGATCGCGGTTGCGATTGCCGCCTTCGGGCTCGCCTCGCCGGTCGCCTTCGCCGCCGTCATCGGCCCGCTCGTCGAAGTTCCCGTGCTCATCCTGCTGGTGAGCGTCGCCTTCTGGTTCGGACGCCGCTGGTTCCCGGCATCCACCCCCGCGAAAGACTGATTGTCATGGCTTCCCCCACCTTTTCGCGCCTGCGCGCGCTCGCCGATCCCACCCATCTTCCGGCGCTCAGCGCGGAATATATCCGCTCGCAGCCCGCGCTCGGCCTCGGCCCGCTCGACCCAGCGCCGCGCATCCTGCTGCTCTACGGCAGCTTGCGCGAACGCTCCTATTCGCGGCTCGTCGTCGAAGAGACCGCGCGCCTGCTCCAGCTCTTCGGCTGCGAGACGCGCATCTTCGATCCGTCGGACCTGCCGCTGCCCGATTTGATCGCCGACGACGACCACCCGGCCGTCGAGGAACTGCGCCAGCATTCGCTCTGGTCCGAGGGCCAGGTCTGGTGCAGCCCCGAACGGCATGGCCAGATCACCGGCATCATGAAGGCGCAGGTCGATCACCTGCCGCTCGCATACAAAGGGCTACGCCCGACACAGGGCCGCACCCTCGCGGTGATGCAGGTGTCGGCGGGGTCGCAATCGTTCAACAGCGTCAATACGCTCCGCATCCTCGGCCGCTGGATGCGGATGATCACCATCCCCAACCAGTCGAGCGTCGCCAAGGCTTATGCCGAGTTCGACGAGGCGGGCCGGATGCTCCCGTCGAGCTATTACGACCGGATCGTCGACGTTGCGGAGGAACTTGTGTGCTTCACCGTGCTGACGCGCGGCCATGCCACGCAGCTTGTCGACCGCTATTCGGAACGCAAGGACCGCGCCGAACCCGTCGTGACGCCGGCGCGATTGGCGGGGCTGCCGGGAGCCTGAGCCCGGGACCACGTCCAGCCCAGGTCGGCACCGAAGCGATCTTGCACCAGGGGCGCCTCCGATCTAGAGGCGGATTACCGGGGCCGCGCAACCTCCCGGTAAAGCGTCCCGGCGCTCAAGCGTTGCCTGTTCGTCCTCGATTTCGGGGATCAGGAGGTTTGCTTGAGGCTGTATCTTGCCGCGACTTTACTCGCCCTGCCCGCACCCGCTCTCGCCGAAGATGGCCTGACCATCACGGGCAGCATGCGCCTGCGCTATGAAATGATCCAAGGACAGGCGCGGACGGGATTCGACGAGAAGGACGACCTGCTCAATGTCCGCACGATCGTCGGCGGCGAATATCGCAGCGACGGATTTCGCTTGGGCGCCGAACTCTACGACAGCCGCGTCTATGGGAGCGAGGCGGGAACCCCGGTGACGACGGGCGAAGTCAACGCGTTCGAACTGGTCCAGGCCTATGTCGGCTATGAGGCGCGCGATGCCTTCGGTGCAGGCACGAAGCTCGATCTCCAGGCCGGCCGCTTCACGCTGAACCTGGGATCGCGGCGGCTGGTGGCCGCGGACGATTATCGCAATACGACCAGCGGCTATACGGGTCTCCGCGCCGACCTGGCGCTGCGCGGAGGTGTCGCGGCGACCTTTATCTATACGCTTCCGCAGGTGCGGCTGCCCGACGACCGCGCGTCGCTCGACGCCAACCGGGTCAAGTTCGACAAGGAGAGCTTTGACCTGCAACTCTGGGGCGGCCTCGCGACGAAGAAGCTCGGCGGGTCGCGCGGCTCGGTCGAGATTTCCTACTTCCATCTCGGCGAGCGCGACGCGCCGCAGCGGCCGACGCGCGACCGTTCGCTCGAAACGATCGGACTGCGCGCCTATCGCGATCCCGCGCCGGGCCGGTTCGATTATGAGAGCGAGACTTTCTACCAGTTCGGTACGATCAGCAGCAGCCTCGCTCCCTCGGCAGCCAAGTCCGATGTGTCGGCGTGGTTCACGCATCTCGAGGCGGGTTACAGCTTCCGCCACCCTTGGTCGCCGCGCCTATCGCTCGAATTCGACTATGCGAGCGGCGACGGCCGGGGAGGCGATTTCGGCCGCTTCGATACCTTGTTCGGCATGCGCCGCGCGGAACTCGCGCCAGCGGGCCTCTATAATGCGGTCGGACGGGCCAATCTTCTGTCCCCGGCGATCCGTATCGAAACAATACCGTCAAGGCGCCTCGATGCCTTTGCGGCCTACCGGCCGCTCTGGCTGGCCTCGCGGTTCGACAGTTTTTCGACGACCGGCGTTCGCGATCCATCCGGCGCCTCCGGCCGCTTCGCGGGACACCAGGTCGAAGCGCGCCTGCGCTACTGGCTCGTACCGAAGCGCCTCCGCCTCGAATGGAGCGGCCTGTTTCTCGGCAAGGGCCGGTTTCTCCGAAACGCGCCCAATGCACCGGCCGGGGGCAACACGCTGTATAATTCCTTCAATGCCACCATCAGCTTCTGAAACCGGCGCAGGTCGCAAACAGCATGCTTGGCTTCTGCGAGCAGCAACCTGTATAGACGGGTTATGGATGTTACCACTCGCACCCCCGGACGCGGATCAAAACTCTCGAATGGATCTGCGGCCGCCCGGCCCGGCAACTCCGATGACGAAAATGACAAGTCTCCGCCTCGCTATGCCGCCATCAAGCAGAGCATTTGCGATGCCGTTCGCGACGGACTTCTTAAGCCGGGCGACCGGGTTCCATCGGAAGCAGAGCTAGTCCAACAATTCGACGTGTCACGGATGACCGCCAATCGGGCGCTTCGCGAACTACAGGCGGCAGGCGTTCTTGTACGCCGCGCGGGTAGCGGATCGTTCATCGCCGAGCCCAAGCCGATCGGCCAGATGATCGAAATTCGCAATATCGCCGAAGAGATCCGCGAGCGCGGTCACATCTATCGGGCCCGCGTCGTGCAGAATGACGAGATACGCGCCAATGCGGACCTTGCGGCGCTACTGGAGGTTCCGGTCGGCACGAGGCTTTTCCACTCGATCATCGTTCATCACGAAGCCGAGTTCCCGATCCAGCTCGAGGAGCGTTTCGTGCTCGCGTCGGCGGCTCCCGATTATGGGAAGATCGACTTCACCCAGATGACGCCGAACGAATATCTGACGCGGACGGCGCCGCTCGAGCGCGTCGAACATCGGGTTCGCGCCGAGATGCCCGACGCGCACACCCACAGCATGCTGGGGCTCTCGGACGGCGAACCCGTGTTGCGGATGACGCGGCGGACGTGGAGCCATTCGCGCCTCGTCAGCCATGCCTGGCTGACGCATCCCGGATCGCGATTCGAGCTGTCGGCGGCCTTCTCGATCGACGATTGACGCCGCTCAGCTGGTGCGCGTGACGACCACCGGTTTGCGGCGCCGGCGCAGCCAGCGGAAATCGGCGCGGCTGAAGCTCTTGAACAGCAGATAGAAGCCGGTGCCCGAGAGCCAGAGCGCGCCAAAGGCGACGAAAATGATGAGCGGGTGGTTGAAGCTCTTCCGGTTGATGTAATCCATGTTGTGGAGCATCCAGAAGAAGTCCCACGTCCGCCAGGTGTCGCCGCGCATGACGAGGAAGCGCGCGGTGTCGAGCGAGACATAGGCGCTGCTGTTCTCGTCGTCCGCGAAATCGACGCGCCACATCGCCCCCTCATGATCGCGCGATTCGAGGTTCGGCTTGGCGATTACGCTCACCTCTCGGATCGGCGCCTCGTTCATCATGGAGGCGACTTCGCGCGCCATGGCCTCGTCGACCCGGATGTGCTCGCCGCTTGTCGCGTCGACGAGACGGACGCCTTTTGCGGAGCGCACTTCATAGACCGGCCGGGTTCCGAGATCGCGAAGGATCACGCCCGTGACAGGTTCGCCGCGCGGCAGGGCCGCCACGTCGAAATATTCCCCCGGTGGCAGTGGATGCGCATGCGACATCCCGCCGCCGTGCCCGCCGACCTTATCCTTGTCGAGCAGCGCCATCACCGATCCGCTGAGCGCCCAGAGCAGGAACTGGAGACCCAGGATCAGCCCGACCCATTTGTGGATGCGCCGGAAGAAGAGCGGCGTCAGTCGGATGCGTTTCATGCCTGCTTCCTCTTGCGGCGTTTGAAGGACCAGATCAGCAACCACGCCCCGCTGATCGCCATCGCGAAGACGCTCCAGGTCGCGACGCGGAGCAACGGGTTGTTGACGTCGGTCCGCTCATCATAGTCCATGATGTGGAGCATCCACGCGAAGTCGAACACGCGCCACAATGCGTGGCGGCGCGAGATAAGCTCACCGGTCGTCGGCGACAGATAGAGCGTCGGGCGGTTCCAGCCCTCGAACTCGACCTGCCAATAGGGCGGCTTGCGCGACTGCATTTCCTGTGGCGCTTCGGTCAACAGCCGCACCGACACGATCTTGCCGTCGCCGGTGTAGATGCGCCGCGCCTGCTCGCGGACCTGGGACTCGGTAAGCGCAGGCAGCGGCGCACCCGAGCGGGCATCGAACAGCCGCGCCCCTTCGGGAGTTTCAGCGCGCCAGACGGGGCGATCGAAGAACCGCTGCAAGCGAACCTCGGACGCACCGGGCGCGGCCGCAACGATCCGCGACGGCGGCGCGAGGCCCGCGAGGTCGAAGGGCTGAACCATCGGCGCGCGCACGAGATGGTCGCCATGGATGGTGTCGATATGCACGACCACCATGTAGAAGCCGGTCAGCGTCCAGAGCAGCGCCTGGACGCCGACCACCAAGGCCAGCCATTTATGCGTTCGCCGGACGAGCAGCGGCCAACGGATCGCCATATCGATTACCCTCAGAACGCGGTGCGGAAGCCGACGTAGAAACGCCGTCCGAGCAGGTCATAGGTCATCGTGTCGGTGTTCGCATCGGTGAAGCTCTGGATATAGGGCGCCTTGCGATCGAAAAGATTGTCGACACCGACCTGGAACCGGGTCTTCTCGTCGATTTCGAAAGCGACCTGGAGATTGTGGTAGAAGACATTCGGCGTGCTGTAGCCGATGTCGCCGGGGGCCGCATTGAAGTCGGTCGCCTTGCCGATCCACTGGGTCGACCAGGTCGCGCTGACCCCGTCCTTTTCAGCGGTCAGCACGCCATAGCCGCGCCATTTCGGATAGCCGCCATTGCCGCCGCCGATAAAGCCGTCGAAGTCGATCGGCGCGCCGCCGGGGAAAGGCAGGACCACATATTTGTTGAGATAGGTCACGTTGACGTCGAGCGAGACGTTCACGCTGCCGATGTCATTGTTGTAAACGAGACCCAGATCGAGGCCGTTCATTTCTTCGCGGCCCGTGTTGATCGGTTGCGCGGAGAGGAAGGTAACCTCGCCGGTCAACGGGCTGCGGGTAAAATCTTCGCAGAAGGGATGCGAAAGATTCTGGCTCGCATAACAAATGCTGAGCTTTGTCGAGCCCGGAATAGCACGGATCGCATCCTTGATCTTGATGTCGAACCAGTCGGCAGTGAGCGAGAGTCCCGGAACCAGTCCCTTCGGTGAAATCACCGTCCCGACGGTCCAGGTCGTCGAGCTTTCGGGTTTCAGATTCTCGTTGCCGCCGACCGTTGTCAGGATCGTTGTACCGAGCTGAACATAATTGGCCGGCACGCCCGACGCCTGACAATTGGCGATCAGTGTCGCATTGCCGCTGGTCGAATAGCGCGAGCAGGGGTCGGTGGTCGTCAGATTGCCCTCGGAGACGCCGCCGAACAATTCGGGGACGTTCGGAATGCGAAAGCCGGTGCCGTAGGTGCCGCGCAGGCGGAAGCTGTCATTGATGACCCAGTCGACGCTCCCCTTGTAGTTCCAGTCGCTGCCGAACAGGTCGTAGTTCGAGTAGCGAACCGCGCCGTCGAGGGTAAGCGACTGGAAGAAGGGTGTGTCGGCCAGAACGGGCACCGACAGTTCGAGATAGGCTTCCTTCGCCGTGCTCGTTCCGGAGATCGGATCCTGCTGGTTGGTGTTGGCAATACCGAGCACCGTCAGCGGATCGGGATCGCGCCAACCCTTTTCCTTGCGATAGACGACACCCGCCGCGAAGGAGACGGGGCCTGCGGGCAGCTTGAAGAGATCGCCGTTGATATCGGCGGTGACCGTCGCAAGCTCGTTGCCGCCGCGGTCGCGCGACGTGAACAGGATATAGTCGAGAACCTCCGGGGTCAGGTCGCCGAACCCGAGATAGTCGGCGCAGGGGATCGTGGCACCGGCAGCAAGACTGCACTTGGTCGTATCGAGGGAATTCGCCACTCGCTCGAGATTGGCGATGTTGGTCGAACCATCGACCGCGGTGTTGCGGCCGAAGGCGCCCGCGATTTCCCATCCCCAATCGTTCGAGAGCTTGCCGCGGAGGCCAAACGTACCCTGCCAGGTATCGGTTTCCTGGAAGAATTGGCGCGGGCCGGGCTCGGCGAGGCGGCGCTGGATGAGGACGATATTCTGCCCCGTCGGATTGGTGGGATTGCTCGCCGCGATCGAGAGGTTGCGCAGCGTTCCGGGCGTCGCGATCTGATTCGACTTGCGGAAGGTGTAAAGGAATTCGCCGAACGCCTCGATATTGTCAGTGATGTCATAGTCGGCGAAAAACGCCGTGCTCACGCGCTCGACCGGGCTCACCGCGTTGAGGAACGGGTTCGAGTTGAAGTTGTGCTTGGCAGCGCTGTACGGCTCGAAGAAGTTGCCGTTACCGCCCAGCACCTGATTGAAGTTGATCTGCTGGCCGTTCGGCAGCACCGCGCGGCCGCCGATCGTCGAGGCGCTGTTCACGCAGCTCAGCATGCCGGGCGTGGTTTCGGCAAGCGAGCAAGGCGCGCGCGTTGCCATATTGACCGCGCTCGTCTTCTGATAGGTGACCGCCGCCATGAAACCGCCGCGATCGTTGCGGACGCCCCACAGGAGGTCGGCGGTGAAGTCCGAGCCATCGCCCTTTTCGGTGATGCCTTGGCGCACGCTGAGGCCGAGACCTTCATAGTCGGTGCGCGTTACAAGGTTGACGACACCCGCCATCGCGTCGGCGCCATAGATTGCCGAGGCGCCGTCCTTGAGCACATCGGTGCGTGCGAGCGCCGCGACGGGAATCATGTTGAGGTCGGGCGAGGAGTTCGCCCCGGTGCCGCCCGCGACGAGGCGGCGGCCGTTGAGCAGGACGAGGGTGCGCTTGATGCCGAGACCGCGCAGGTTCACCTGCGCCGTGCCATATCCATTGTTCGCCCAATAGGCCGACGTCTGGTTGCCCGCGAAACCGGCGTTGGCCGGCAAGCGCTGCAGCACCGTCTCGATATTGACGACGCCGGTGTTCTCGATCTGCTCGGCCGACACGACGGTCGCCGGGCCGACGCCTGCGAGGTCCTGGCGGCGGATGCGCGAGCCGGTCACGACGATGTCCGATCCGTTCGGAGCATCCTCGGCGGCGGGTGACTGCGTCGCGGCACCGCTCTGCGCGAGCGCGGGTGTTGCAAAAGTGGCGACCGCTGCGGCGCTGGCGAGCAAAATTGTCCTGGTCATCATAGCGAAACCCCCTGATGGTTGGCTGATTCCCCTCAGAGAGCATCAAATGTATATACAGGTCAATAAGAATTTATTGAATCATATCAATTGGTTATGAAGTAAATTCCGGGCGCACGATACCTATTAGATACGCACGCCAAAGCTCTACCCCTCATCAATTTTGAAATTTTTTTTCCGGCCTGAGCCTTTTCGCGCAAGGAGCCGGCTGGCCCCTCCCTCGGCTTACTTATGAAATGACATGATTAAGTGGGTCGGCACAGCTTGGGGGCGACCGACTTGAGCCGCTCAATGCGAAAGTATCTGTTCGAGAAAGGTCCGTGCGCGCTCGCTTTTCGGCGCGGCGAAAAAATCGGCCGGCCTTGCGTCTTCGATGATCTGGCCCTGATCCATGAAAAGAATGCGATCGGCCGCCTCGCGCGCGAATCCCATTTCGTGCGTCACGCACACCATCGTCCGTCCTTCGCCGGCAAGGGCCGTCATCACATCGAGTACCTCTTTGATCATCTCGGGATCGAGCGCCGATGTCGGCTCGTCGAAGAGAAGAATCCTGGGTTCCATCGCCAGAGCGCGAGCTATTGCGGCCCGCTGTTGCTGCCCTCCCGAGAGCTGCCCCGGATATTTGCCCGCCTGGTCGCCAATCCTCACTTTGTCCAAATAGGATATGGCGCGCGCCTCCGCCTCCGGAAGAGACAGGCCGCCGAGCAGGACGGGTGCGAGGGTGCAATTCTCGAGCACAGTCTTGTGCGGAAACAGATTGAACTGCTGAAAGACCATGCCGACGGCGCGGAGCGCCGCAACTGCCTCCCGCGACGCGTCGGTAATCTTGGCCCCCTCGATCAGGACGGCGCCGGAGTCGGGCACCTCGAGCCTGTTCATGCAGCGAATGAGCGTCGACTTGCCGGAGCCCGAAGGCCCGCAAATCACGATCCGCTCGCGCGGGGCGATTTCGAGGTCGATCGAGCGGAGCGCATGATAGGCGCCATAATATTTGTCGACCTGCCGCAAGCTGACGGCCGCGTGGCCCGAGGCGTCGGTCATGACGCCTGCCCCCGGCCGCGTAGCGCTCGTACCCGCGCGAAGGCTGCGGCGAGGTCGGCGATCAGATCCTGCGGCGCTTCGAGTCCGGCGTGAATGCGGATCAGCGCCCCATCTGCCTCGCCATTCGGAAAATCGCGGATCGGAGCGGGCCACGCCGGAACCGCGAGACTTTCGAAGCCGCCCCAGCTCGAACCCAGCTGGAATAACGAGAATTCGTTGAAAAAGGCGCTAGTTTGGGGCGGGGTAAGACCGTCGAGCTGAACACCGAACAATCCGGACGCACCGGTGAAATCCCGCTTCCAGATCGCATGGCCGGGGTCGGCGGGATGAGCCGGATAGCGGACCGCAACCACTTCGGGTTGCTGGGCGAACCATTCGATCAGCGTCGCCGCGGTACGCTGGTGGCGTTCAAGGCGCGCATCGAGCGTCCTGATGCCCCGGTGGACCAGATAGCAATTGTCGGGACTCGCGCAGTTGCCCCAGCGCGCCGCCGCGTCCTTGAGCTGGCGGTAGACGGCATCACTGGCGGCCGTCATCGTGCCGAGCAGACAGTCGGAGTGCCCCGAGAGATATTTGGTTGCCGAAGCAAGCGAGATGTCGACCCCGTGGGCCAAGGGCTTGAAGAAAAGCGGCGTCGCCCAGGTGTTGTCGAGAGCGGTCAATATGCCCCGGCTGCGTGCAACGGCCGTGATCGCGGGGACGTCGATCATATCGAATGTCTGCGAGCCCGGGGTCTCCATATAGATGAGCCGGGTGTTGCTGCGGCACAGCCCGGCAATCTCCGCTCCGATATCGGGCCGGAAATATTCCACCTCGACCCCGAAACGCGCGAGAACGTCGGTCAGAAACTTGCGGGTCGGCCCATAGACGCAATCCGCAACGAGCAGATGATCGCCCCCGGCCACGAAAGCCGTGAGGGCCAGCGCGATCGCGCTGGTTCCGGACGAGGTGATGACGGTGTTGCAGCCGCCTTCAAGTTCGCTGACAGCCTCGGCGAGCGCAAAGGTCGTTCGCGTTCCGTACAGGCCATAGATGACCTCATCGTAGAGACCCTGGTGCCGGTCCATATAGGCCTCGACGCTGTCGTAGATAATGGTCGAGGCTCGATCGACGGGCGGATTGATGAGGCCCCGCTGATCGCGCGGGCGGGGACCGCCGTGCACGGCACGCGTCGGATCCTGCCAAGCGTGCCCTTTCGGGCTCGCCGGCTCCTCGAGCCATTTTCCGTCATGATTATCCTGCATAGTCTAGTTTCCGTTCGATCTTCATGCTGAGCCGGGACAGGGAGAAACAGAGGAGGAAGAAGATTGTCCCGGTGAAAAGATAGGCTTCGGCGAAATAGGGTCGCCATTGCGCCTCGACGTAGGAGAGGCGGGTCGTCTGCAACAAATCGAAGACGCCGACGATGAGGACGAGCGTCGTGTTCTTCACCTCGCTAATCGAAGTGTTGACCAGTCCGGGTACGCTGACTTTCAGCGCCTGCGGCAACAGGATATGGCGCCGCGCCTGCCATTTGGTGAGGCCGAGAGCGTGCGCGGCCTCGGCCTGCCCGACGGGAACCGCCAGCAGGCCGCCCCGGATGACCTCGGCCATATAGGCGGCAGTGAAGAATATGAGCGCGAGCTGGACGCGCGGCAGGCTGTCGATCGAGAGATAAGAGGGCACGAACAGCGGAAACAGGACCGCAGCGAGGAAGAGCACCCCGATCAGCGGCGTTCCGCGAACCAGCTCGATGAAGACGACGCTCGGCCAGCGAATGCCGCGCCGCGTCGACCTGCGGCCGAACGCGAGGAGTATGGCCAGCGGAAACGCGCCGACCACCGCAAGGCTCGCGAGCAGCAATGTGACCGGCAGGCCGCTCCACTTCTCCATCGGGACATAGGAAAGGCCCGCGAATCCTCCTCGTAGCAGAAGTACCGCCACCGCGATCGCGCCGAGCCAGGCTAGGCCGAGGCGGCTACGCCAAAATCGCGGGACGAAGGAGAACGCGAGGCAGGAAAGCAGCGCCGTCGCCGCCGCTGCGGACCGCCACTGCTCGGCTTCGGGATAGGTTCCGAACAATATAAGCCGCGCATTTTCGCGGAGGAATGGCCAGCAGGCACCGCTGGCCAAACGGCAATCGGCCGCGCCCCCGGCGAATGTCGCCTCAAACAGCAGCCACGAGAGTCCCTTGCCGACGAAAGCCGCGGTCATGGCGAGGATCGCGATGGTCAGTATCGACTGGCGTCCTCCTCTGAACAGATTGCGCCGCATCCACGACGGCCAGGCCGCCGCCGAGCGTAGCGGAAAGGGTTCGAGGGGCGCCGACTGGATGCTGCGGCCGGGCTGCCCGGCAACGGTCCAGCCCAACCGGCGGGCATAGCGGCCGGTAACGAACGCCAAGGACAGCGAGAGCAGGAGAAACGTCGCGACGATCAGACCGACGCCTTCGATCGCCTGACCTGTCTGGCTGATGACGGTATCGACCACCGAGACAAATTCGGGATATCCGATCGCGACGCCCAGGGAGCTGTTCTTGATCGTGTTGAGATGCCAGCTCGTCATCGGCGGTATGGCAATGCGCAGCGCTTGCGGGATCACGATCCGTCCCATCGTTTGCGCGGGCGACAGGCCGAGCGCTTTGGCGGCCTCGCTCTGCCCTGCTGGAACGGCGAGGATCGCGCCGCGGAATATCTCGGCCAGATAGGCCGAGGCATAGACCGAAAGGCTGGTGACCAGAGTCAGAAACTCCGTTGAGAAGGACAGTCCGCCGACGGTTCCGAAGCGCCCCGCCCGCGGCAGATCGATCCCGCCCCACAGCAAGAGCGGCACCAGGGAGATGCCGGCGAAGGCCAGCGCAGTGCGCGTGCGAACGGCTCCTCGCCGCACGGCACCCAGCAGGATCGCACAGGCGACGATCGCGATGAGCAAGACCGGCCGTCCCGGATCGGCCAAGGAGAGCGCGGGGAGGTGCAATCCCCGATTATCGAGGTCGAACGGTCCGACGGCGCCCGGGCCGGGTCCGGGCAGACCGAACAGCAGCGCGGCGTACCAGACGAACATCTGGAGCAGCAGGGGAATATTGCGAACCAGCTCGATATAAAGGCCGGAGAGCCTCGCAAGCAGCCAGTTGGACGACAGGCGCGCCATGCAGACCGCGAGGCCGAGCAAGGTCGAGAAGATGATGCCGAGCGCCGATATCAGGAGCGTGTTGAGAAGACCCACCGCCAGCGCCGCGGCATAGGAATCGCCAGGCGCGTAAGCAATCAGCGTTTCGCCAATCGCGAAGCCCGCCCGGTCGAACAGGAAACCGAACCCCGTCCGGATGTTTCGGTCCGCTAGATTGTCCGCCAATGTCGCAAACAGGCCGTAGGCGACCACAAGCCCGCCCGCGATCAGCAGCCAGGGCAACGCAGCGATGGCAAGCCGCCTGTGTTTATGAGTCATCGCATCGGCAACGGGTAGATCAGCCCGCCGTCCCGATAGAGCTTATTCTGTCCGCGTTCGACGCCGAGCGGCGTAATGTGCCGGTCGAAGATTTCGCCATAATTGCCGGTCGCCTCGATTGCCCGGTACGCCCAGTCATCGTCGAGGCCGAGCGACTTGCCGAATCCGGGCAAGCCGCCGAGCATCTTGCGCACTTCAGGGTCGCGCGAGGCCATACGCATGCGCGCGGCATTCGCGCGGGTGACCCCCATTTCCTCGGCAGCGAAGAGCGCGTTCAGCACCCATTTGTTGATCTCATACCATTGCTCGTCGTCGCTGCGCACGACTGGGCCGACCGGTTCTTTGGTGAGCCGCTCGGGCAGCACCACATAATCGTCGGGATGTGCGGTGTCGGCCAGGCGGATCACCGTCAGCGTGAAGGCATCGGTGGTCATTGCGTCGCACCGCCCGGCAAAGAAGGCGAGCTTGGCTTCCTCGGGATTCTCGAACACGACCGACAGGAAACGCAGCCCCTTGCGCTCGAAATATTCGGCGGTGTTGAGTTCGGAGGTCGTCCCCTTGGTGATGCAGATCGATGCGCCATCGAGATCCGTCGGAAGCCGCACGCCCGATCGCCGGGGCACCAAGAAGCTCTGCCCGTCATAATACATGGTGCCGACGAAATTCACCCCGAGGTCGGTGTCGCGCGTCAGCGTCCATGTGGTCGTCCGCGACAGGACGTCGGCCTCGCCCGTCTGCACGATCGTGAAGCGCTTGTTCGAGGCGACCGGCATGAACCGGACCTTGCGGGCATCGCCGAGGACCGCAGCGGCGAGCGCCCGGCAGTAATCGACGAAGAAGCCCTGCCAGCGTCCGCGCTTGTCGAGATAGGACATGCCGAGCTGCCCCGTATGAATTGCGCAATTGAGCGTTCCGCGCGCGCGAATCCGCGCAAGCGTCGACCCCTTCGCCGCGGCGATTTCATGCCCACCGGTGCCGGCGGGCTCGCGGCCGCAGCCGCCGAGTAACAGGGCGCCTGCGGCGAGCAGCGCCGGTAACCAGCGGCGCGATGCGTGCGACCTATTCATAAACGAGGCTTTCAATGCTAGCGCCATAAGAAATAGCTATAGGGAGCGATGTCCGATGAACCTGCGTCACCTCGAAGCCTTCAGGGCCGTGATGCTCTCGGGATCGGTCACCCAGGCCGCGCAGTCGCTCAACCTGTCGCAACCCGCGGTGAGCAAGATGCTTGCCGAGCTCGAGCATCAGCTGGGCTTTCAGCTCTTCCTGCGTTCGCGCGGCAGCGCGCTCACCGTGACGCCCGAAGCCGACGCCTTTTTCTACGAAGTCGAGCGGAGCTTCTCCGGTATTGCGGCCCTGAAGCGGGTAGCGGAAGACATCCGCAACATGGCGACCGGCACGCTCCGGATCGCCGCCCTCCCGGCGCTCGCGGTCAGTTTCCTGCCGCGCGTGATCGCGGCCTTTCGCGAGACGCATCCCGGCGTCACCGTTCAGCTCCAGACCCGCAGTTCCTCGACGGTGCGGCAATGGATGGCGAACCAGCAGTTCGACATCGGGCTCGCGACGCCGGCGCGCGAATTGCCCGGCATAAGGATGGAGCGCTTCCTGCGCTGCCCCGGCGCCTGCGTTCTCCCTGCCGGCCACCGCTTGGCCGTCAAGGACGTCATCCGGCCGGCCGATCTCGAGGGCGAGCCCTTCATTTCGCTCGCGCTCGAGGACGGCGTGCGTCACCGCATCGACCGCATTTTCGAGGACGCGGGCGTCCACCGCGAGATGGTCATCGAAACCCAATATGCGATGACCATCTGCGCGCTTGTCATGCAGGGGGTCGGATGTTCGATTCTCAACCCCGTGACCGCAGCGGATTATGCCGAGCGGGGCCTTACGGTCCGTGATTTCGCGCCGGAGGTCCATTTCGAATATATGCTCTTCACGCCGAAGTTGAGGCCGATGTCCCAAGTCGCTGCGGCCTTTATCGCGGTGCTCGAATCCCACCGCGACGCGATGTTCGGCTCCGACGCCAGCTGAAGACACAAGACGCCGCACGGCCCTCACGGCCACCGATCAGAAGGAGGCGGTCGCGCGGACGTACCAGAAGCCCCCGTTGAACCCCGTCGGCGCGAAGCGGAGATATCGGATCCCGTTGTTGATCTGGGATTGCCGCGCCTCGACGTCGGGGTAATTGTCGAAGATATTCTCGCCGCCGACCGCGAGCTTGAGCATGTCGCTAACCTTGTAGGACAGCTCGAGATCGACCAGCAGTTCGGCGCCGCCCGTCTGGTCGGCAGCCGGTGCGGCGCCATAGTCGGTCCATTTGCCATAATAGTTCGCGCGCGCGACGAAGCCGAAGCGCTCGCCCGCATAAGTGAAGGACGCATTGCCCTTCCACTTCGGAACGAAGCCCTCGAGTTCGAGCAGCCGCTCGCGGTCCGCAGTGATCACCGGCGAGGCCTTGATGACATCGGTTTTGGTATAGTTGCCGTTGAGGCCGAGCGTGGCCTTGCCGTCGCCGAGGTCGAAGCCCACGGTGAGCACCGCATCGACGCCCTGGGTGCGGCTGTCGAAGGAATTGGTGAAGAAGCTCACCTGCTGGAAGGAATCCCCACCGGGAATGCCAAGCGCCGCGAGCTGCGCACGCTGCGCCGGGGTGAGATTGAAATTGCCCGATACGGCGATCCGGTCTTCGACCTTGATGTT
This sequence comes from Sphingopyxis alaskensis RB2256, assembly GCF_000013985.1. Lineage (GTDB taxonomy): Bacteria > Pseudomonadota > Alphaproteobacteria > Sphingomonadales > Sphingomonadaceae > Sphingopyxis > Sphingopyxis alaskensis. The sequence continues at coordinate 2,554,644 of NC_008048.1, forward strand.
GAAATAGTCGAGCGTGAAGGTGATGCGATTGGAGGGCTTCACCACGATGCCGCCGGCGACGTTGAACGAATTCTCGGGCCGAAGCGGCGTCGCGCCGAAGAATTGCGCCACCGGATTGTTGGGCGCGATAATGCCTGCGGTCAGCGGCGCCCCGGTTATCGAGTCGATGTTGGTCTGGACCTGCGAGGCGTTCGACTGGCCCGGCGTCGGCGCCCGAAAGCCGGTGTTGACCGATCCGCGCACCGCGAAGACGTCCGAGAAATCATATCGCCCGTTGATCTTCCAGGTGAATTTCGAGCCGAAGTCCGAGTAATTCTCGTAGCGGCCGGCAAGGCCGAACTGGAGCGCGTCGGTGAGATTGCCTTCGAGCGACGTATAGGCGGCCCAGTTGCTGCGCGCGAACTCGCCCGCCTGGATGGGACTGAAGCCCGGGAAGCCGTTCGAGCCGACCGGCAGTCCGACGCGGTTTCCGGTATCGGGATCGATGACCGACGCGAAAGGACCAACCTGCCATGATGCGATGTCGCCGGCCGTGATCTCATATGTCTCGCGCCGATACTCGAGACCGCCTGCAAGCGTCAGCGGATCGGAGGTGCCGATCGCGATGGGGTAAGTGAGATCGAGATTGAAAGCGAGTTCGCGCTGCTCGAGCTGCCCCGGCTTGAAGGAGGTCGGCGACGCGAGGCCAAGCGACGGATTGACCGTATTTTCGATCCGGTAGGAAGCATGGTTCTGACCATAGGAAGCGCTGAGGTCATAGGTCAGGCCCGAGGAGAATTCGCCCTTGAGGCCGGCCGCCAGCGCCGCATCGGTCACCGTGGCACCGAAATCCGGGGTGAAACCGCCGGGAAAGAGCTGGCGGAAGCTGAACCGCTGTCCTCCGGGCGTATTGGTGAGCGGAATCGAGGTGGAAATGAAGCTGGCATCGGGGTTGCGGTAAAAGAAGGCCGTCGTGCCGCGGCTCCAGCTATAGTTGCCGAAGGTGTAGAATTCCATCTCCTCCGACAGTTCGATGCCGGCATTGACGAAGATGCGCGCCGCCTCGGATTCGGGATTTCCCCAGCGCTGCGCCGGGACCGGGACATCCTGAACGCCGGCATCGATGAGCGCCTGCGCGTCGGGACGCTGAATGCCGCGCGACGTCGTGCTGGCGTTCACATATTCGCCGCTGATGTTGACGAAACCGGCGTCGGTGAAGGGAAGCCCGACATTGCCCTGGACGAGGAAATCCTCGCCGTCGCCCTTATAGAATTGGCCATAGCGGGCGATCAGCAATCCGCCTTCGCGGTCGCGGCGCAGACCGAAATTGAGGACGCCGGCGATCGCATCCGATCCATAGAGCGCCGACGCGCCGTCACGCAGAACCTCGAGCTGGCCGATCGCGATCGACGGGATCGCCGAAAGATCGGGTCCCTGCGATCCCCGGATATAGGGAACATTGGTGAACTGGACCGTCGCGCCGCGATGGCGCCGCTTGCCATTCACGAGCACCAGCGTCTGGTCCGGCGGCAGGCCGCGCAGCGAGAAAGGCCGGGTAAAAACGGCGCCGTCGTTGCTGACGAGGCGCTGGACATTGAGCGACGGGACCTCGGTGCGCAGGAGATCATTCATGTCGGCCGTGCCCTTTTCGAGCAGTTCGGCACCGGTGATGATGTCGATCGGCTGAGCGGAATCGGCCGCCTTGAGATCGTTCCGCCGCGTACCCGTCACGACGATTTCGCCCTGCGACGCGCCTGGCCCCGGCGCCTCTTTGGCGTTATCCTGCGCGAAGGCGGCGGCGGCCGACATGCCTGCCAGGACGGCGATAATCGAGCCACTCGTGCGAAGCAATTTCTTCATGGTCCCCTCCCATTTGCGAAAGCTCTCGGCTTCGCCACCGAGCTATCTTCGCGGCCTTGGCATGACCAGAAATAATCACCACTCATCGCTATAAACGAGATGGTTATTCCATATGGTTATATCTCTCGCTGCGGCATCGAGCAGCGCCCGACCGCGCGGCATGCCGGGCGCGGCGATGCCGGACACTTCGCGCAGCTTGTCCTCGACCGCCCGGGCGACATGCCGCGTCGGCACATGCTCCTTATTTTTTGTCCATATCGTGCCCGGCATGAGGATCGGGTTCGGGTTCGACAGGTTTCGGCGCTTCCGGCGCGGCCTTTGCCCGCGGCGGCACAGCGGCCTTCGCGGCGGGTTCTTGCTTGGGGCGGGATTTCTCCGGAGGCATCGCTTCTTCGGTCGGCGCCGCCGGGGCAGACGCGGCGGGCGGCTCGTCCGCTACGGGCATGGTCTCGACCATTGCGGGCGGCTCACCGGCAGTGACCTCACTCTGTTCCGGTGTGACGTCGCTCTGCTGCGCGGGCTCAGTGCCGCATCCTGCCAGAGCAAATATCAGCGCGGCGGCGCTCGCTAGGGGAATGAATCTCGTCATATCTGTCTCCTCTTCGTGTCGGCAGGTCATGCGCGGAATTCAGAAACCTTGCCGTCGCTGCCGAATGCCATCACTTCGAATGCGTCCGCGCTTCCGTCCGGCATTTCCATTCCCGGAGAACCGCGCGGCATGCCGGGCACGGCGATTCCGCGAATGTCGCGTGGCTTGTCGTGGAGGAGTCTCGCAACATGCCGCATCGGCACATGACCCTCGATCGCATAGCCGCCGATCACGGCCGTGTGGCACGACGCCAGCTGGCCAGGCACACCATATCGCGTCTTTACGGCGGCCATGTCAGCGCGGTTCTCGACAGTCACATCATAACCGGCCTTGCGTGCGATATCCGCCCAAGCTTCGCAGCAGCCGCATTCGGGATCGCGATAAACGAGCATTCGCTTGGGGCTGGACGTCTCGGCGCCCGGCGCGGGCGCCGCGCCATTCTTATCGCTGGTCGCCGCCGGGCCCGAGGCAGAATTGCATGCCGCAAGCGCCATCCCCGATCCGACCGCAATCAGGCCGAAAAGATGACGGCGCGTCATCAGATTTTTCATGTCATTTCCTCGCGAGAATGGATTTCATCTGTTCGATTTCGGCCGCCTGCCCCGCGATGATGCCGCGGCAGAGTTCGCGTATCTCGGCATCTTTGAGAGAAGCCTGTTCACACATGAGGATCGCGCCCGAGTGATGCGGGATCATCGAACGCAAGAAGGCCGTGTCGCCGATCGTCGTCTGTGTCCGGATGAGCCCGAAGCTCCCGAAGAAGGCAACTGCCGATCCCAGCAGCAGGAACGTATTGAGACGTTTCGACGGGAACATGCCCGGCATTGCGACGATCATCAGCACGACCATCGGCGAGACCATCATCAGCGTCATGTAGAGCATGTTGAGATTATTGTAGAAGCTCGAGAGGCGGTCGATCATGACGAACATCACCAGATACATGATGACGCCGCTGACGATCGTCTGCAGCGCGAGGCTGCGATAGGCTGGTTTCACGGCATTTCTCCTCGACGTGTCGCCACCCCGCGAAACTTCTAGAACCAGGCCCGCACCCCCATCACGAAGCTGACGCCGCTCGCATCCTCGCCCGCGGCGCGGGCAAAACGCGCGGTATCGCCGACCTTGCGCGCCCATTCGACGCCGACATAAGGCGCGAATTCCTTCACGACCTCGTAACGCAGGCGAAGCCCGAGCTCGAAATCCGAAAGCCCCGAACCAACGCCGGTCTCGGGGACATCCTGGAGCGCAAAATTGACCTCCGCCATCGGCTGGAGGATCAGTTTCTGGGTGATGCGCTGGTCGTAATAGCCTTCGAGCCGGGCGAGCAGATCACCCTTGTTCGAAAGAAACAGCGCGCCCTCGACTTCGAACCAATAGGGGGCGAGCCCCTCGAAGCCGATCGTCGCATAGGTGCGGTCGGGGCCGGGCCCAAGATCCTGCCTGATACCCGCCTGCGCGTTGAAATAGGGTCCGATCGCCCGGCTGTAGAGCGCCTGTACCTCGGCGCTCTCGATGCCTTCGCCGAACACGCCCTCGCCTTCGCTCTTGATCGTCAGCCGGTTAATGTCGCCGCCGTACCAAGCCTCACCGTCCCAGCGGAACCCGTCGCGGCCCTTGCGCGCCTGATATTCGGCAAGGTTGAAGCTGATGAAAGCGATGGTCTGCGCACCATTCTCTTTCATCATGTCGTGGCGCGAATGCTCCATTTCGGCTTGGGGATAAATGCGATCGGCATACCAGTCGCCGGGAGGCGCAGGCGCGGTAGCATCGCCCGGCGGCAAATCGGTGCCGCTAGCGCTGCTCGTGGTCGCCATGCCTTCCATTCCCGCCATCGCGTCCGCAGATCCGCCCTTCGGGGTGCAATGGCCCATTTTGGCATGTTCGGGCGGGCAATCGGGATCGGACGGCTGCGGTGCGCCATGATCCATCGCACCCATGTCCGAAGCGCCCTTGCCTGGAGCTTCCGCCTCAGGCGTACAATGACCCATCGCCGCATGTTCGGGCGGGCAGCTTGAAGCCTCGGGTTCCATGTCCATGCCCTGCATGTTCCCATGGTCCATCTGCTCCATCGACCCTTCGGCGGGCGCTTCGGGCGCGGACTGCGCTACGGGTGCTGGCGTTGGCGAGGGAGCGGGTGTCGGCGCGGGCGCCGCACCATGCATCGAATGATCCATCGACTGCGCCGCGGCGGGCACAGCAAAGGCCAGCGGGGCGATACCCGCGAGGAGAAGCGCGACCCGGGTCATTCGCCGTCTCCCTTCGGACGGACGCTGACGACGCGCATCATCCCCGCGTGCATGTGATAGAGAAGGTGGCAATGGAACGCCCAGTCGCCGAGCGCGTCGGCGGTGAAATCGAAGCTCGCGATGCCGCCCGGCTGGACAAGCACCGTATGCTTGCGCGGCGACCGGTCGCCCTTGCCCGTCACCAGTTCGAAAAAATGGCCGTGGAGGTGGATGGGGTGGCTCATCATCGAATCGTTGATGAGGTTGATCCGCACGCGCTCTCCCTCGATGAAGGGGATGGGCTCGTGATAGTCGGACATCTTGATGCCGTCGAACGACCACATGAAGCGTTCCATATTGCCGGTCAGATGGATGTCGAGCGAGCGCGAGGCGGCGCGGGTATCGGGGTTGCGCTCGAGCGCGACAAGGTCATGGTAGGTCAGCACCTTGTGCCCGACATTCTCCAGTCCCTGCCCCGGCTCGCCCATGCGATCCATCGGCATCGGCGAGATCGTCTGAACGCTGGGATCGCGCTTGACCTGCGGCGCGACACTGAAGTCGCGCATGCTGTGCTGCATGCCTCCGCCAGATCCATGATCCATGCCCGCCATCGCGCCGCTTTCCCCCGCTGGCGTACAATGGCCCATCTTGGCATGTTCGGGAGGACAAGAAGGGTCGCTCGCCGGCATGGGCATGGCGCCCATATCGCCGCCCGAATGGTCCATACCCGCCATCGCGCCGCCCGACATGTCGCCCATGCCCATGTCCTTCATGGTCGCGAGCGGCCGTTCGCGGAGCGGCGGCACCTCGGCGACCATGCCAGCGCGCGGTGCGAGCGTCGCGCGTCCCATGCCCGAGCGGTCATTGGCCTCGGCAACGAGCGTATAAGCACGGTCCTCGACCGGGGTCACGATGACGTCATAGGTTTCGGCGACCGCGATCTGGAACTCGTCGATCTCGGTCGGCACGACATTGAGGCCGTCGGCCTGCACCACGGTCATCCTGAGGCCCGGGATGCGGACGTTGAAGATCGTCATCGCCGACGCATTGACGATACGCAGGCGCACCCGCTCGCCCGGGCTGAAGAGCGCGGTCCAGTTGTCGCGCGGACCATGGCCGTTGACGAGGAAGGTGTATGTCGAACCATTGACGTCGGCGACGTCGGTCGGGTCCATCCGCATCTTGCCCCAATCGATCCGCTCCTTGAGCGGTTGATCCTTGCCGGCGAGCAGGCCCGCCAGCGTCTGGCGCTGCATGTTGAAATGGCCGGGATTGACCTTGAGCTTGCGGAAGATCGCCTCGGGCGACAATTGACTGTGGTCGGACAGGACGACGACATGCTCGCGATCGTAGCCGATCGGGTCGGCGCCCGCGGGATCGATGACGATCGGGCCGTAGTGGCCCAGCTGTTCCTGCAGCCCCGAATGGCTGTGATACCAATAGGTCCCCGACTGGACGACGGGAAACTCATACACGAACTGCGATCGCGGTTTGATGCCGGGGAAGCTGACGCCGGGCACGCCGTCCATCTGGAACGGCAGGATCAGCCCGTGCCAGTGGATCGAGCTGTCCTCGTCGAGATCGTTGACGACGGTCAGGCGCGCTGTCTGCCCTTCCTTTAGACGGACGAGCGGCGCGGGCACGGTGCCGTTGATCCCGATCGCGCGGCTGACCTTGCCGTCGATCCGCATCGTCTGCCGGGCGATGCGCAGCGTTATGTCATTGCCGGATACGGTCGGAAGCGGCGCGGTGATGCCGGACGACACCGACTGGGCCCAGGCCGGGAACCATGCGGCCATCGCCGCAGCAGCCCCTCCACCCAAAGCTCCACTGACGAACCGACGCCTTTCCATCTGCATATTCTTTCCGACCGTTACTGACTGTTCCTAAAGCTATACGCAGGCGGCACGCCTGCCCCTCAATAAAAATGCCGGACGATGAGGAGATGCCGCCTGAACGAGCGGTCGAACCCTCAACCCTCGGCGCTCGCAGATGTTCCCGCGAGCAATTCCCGGAGCCTGGTCCGCGCTCGATAGAGGCGCGTTTCGACTGTTTTCTCGCTGACCCGCAAAATGACCGCTGTTTCGGCCTGGCTGACCTCGTCGACACCGCGGAGGAGCAACACTTCGCGCAAATTCTGCGGCAGCTGATCGATCGCCCCGCGAACCCTGGCGAGCTCTCGCCTGTCGGTCGCCGCGGAATCGGGCCCAGGACCATCGCTTGCTACGTGATGCGCATTTTCGAGCGGGAGCGCGCGGGAGAAAAAGGCGCGCACCTTTCGCCGTCGTGCCCAGTCGCGACATTTGTTGAGCGCGATACGGGCGATCCATGTGCGGAAGGGGCGTTCGCCATCATAGCGATCGAGCGCCGAAAAGCCGGAGACGAACGTCTCCTGCGTCAAATCCATCGCCTCGTCGGCATCGCCGATCTGCTTTACGATGAGCCGGTAGACGCCCGTTTTGTAACGGCGCAGCAACTCGCGATAGGCGTCTTCGCGGTGCGCGCGCGCAAAGGCCGCCAGATCCTGGTCGCTACATTGCGATAGGTCGGCGCTCACCGCGCATCGGCGGTCAGCGCCTTGACCACGCTTTTGTCGAACATTTCCGCTTGATCGGGGTTGAGAACCCCGCGCATCGCGAAGAGATGCTGGAGCGTTTCCTTCTGCAATGTCCCCATCACCTCATGCGTCTCGTCGATCGCCTCGGTGACGCGCGGTCCATAGCCATGCTCGGCTTCGATCGCCTGCGCGAGCCGGACATTGGCGGCGCGCATCTCGAGTTCGAGCGCCTGGCGGCGACCGGCGAAGTCGGCTTCGATCCGCTCGAGTTTCTTTTCCTGCTCCGGGGTCAGGTCGAGTTGGCTGTGGAGAAGCGCATGAAGTTCGGTTTCGCTGGCTTTGGGCGCATCGGCTACCAGACGGCCGATGAACACGCCGGCAATCGCCGCGGCGAAGGCAATGAGCCCCAAGAGAAGAAGACGGCGCGACGGCATCGCTACTGTACATCCAGCAAGGTGGAAGGCACCAATGCGCTAGGCGGGCCGAATGGGGTCAGGGGGCTTGCCGCGACCGCCGGCTGGGAAATCGCACTCCCCGCAAAGACACCGCCGCCGAGCGAGACAAAGGCCGCGAGCGCCATCAGGCGGCGCATCGCTACCGCTTCGCGCCGGCGGATCGCCAATGCGCCCATGATGCGATCATCGAGCGCATCGAGCGCTGCGGGCAGATCGATCCTGTTCAAAATGCGAAGCTCCTTATCCATCGATCGTCTCTTCAAACCTTTCCATCATTGTACATACGCGCCGAAGCGCCTCACCCCTCACACCAGAATATTATTCCGGAATATTTGAGGGCCATGCCGATATCCTGCGTATTAGCAGGACAGACACGCATTTGGAGGTGTTCATGTTCAAGTCTCTTCTCCCCTCTGCAGCGGCGGCTTTCGCTCTGCTTCTCATGCCGGCCACGGCAAGCGCGCACACCAAGCTCGTCAGCTCGACGCCCGCCGCCAATTCGACCGTTTCGAAGGTCACGTCGGTCAATCTTCAGTTCAACGAAAAGATCGTCGCCTCGACCCTCAAGACCGAGCTGGTCATGACCGGCATGCCCGGCATGGCCAATCATGCCCCGATGAAGGTGCCTTACTCGTCGATGATGGGCAAAGAGGGCAAGTCGGCGATGCTGATGCTCAAGCGGCCGCTGACAGCCGGAACCTACAAGGTCACATGGTCGGCGGCGGGCGCTGATACCCACCGCATGGGCAGCGAATTCAGCTTCACCGTAAAGTAAAAGACGGTGGGGGACCCCGTTCTGATCGGCATCAGGTTCGCACTTTATGCGGACCTGATGCTCATCGCCGGCCTTGCTGCGTTCCCGCTTTTTGCGCTGACACGGAGCGAACGCCTTGCGCCGCAGTCGATGATGGCCTCGATCTGGCGCGCAGAGCGATGGCTCTGCGCCGCCGGACTGCTTCTCTCCATCTTGGGGATGGGCGTGCTCGCGGCTTCGATGCAGGGTGTGGGGCTCCTCTCCCTGGAACTCCAGCCTTTTTGGGACCTTGTTCGCGAGACCGAGGTCGGCACAGCCTGGGTCTACCGGAGCGCAGCGCTGCTGCTCGCGCTGGGAGTCGCGATCTGGATGGTCCGCTGGCCGACAACTTCGGCCGCCGTACTCGCGGCCGCGGGCTCGGTGGCCGTCGCGAGTCTGGTCTGGTCCGGCCACGCCGGCGCGACCGAAGGCGCCGCAGGCACCGTGCACCGGATCAGCGACATCTTGCACCTGATTGCAGCGGCGGTCTGGATCGGCGCGATCGGCGCCTTCCTGATCCTGATCTCACCACGTCGTGTCCGCGAATGGCCGGGCGGACTCCAAATTGCGGCGCGGAGCCTCGATCAATTCTCGCGCGTCGGTACGATCTGCGCCCTCGTCATCGCCGCCACCGGCCTCGTCAACAGCCAGATGATCGTCGGCGCCGAGAATCTCGGCCGTTCCCTCGGCTCGCCCTATGGACAATTGCTTCTCGCCAAGCTTGCGCTGTTCGGACTGATGCTGGCGCTCGCGGCGGCGAACCGCTGGCGGCTGACCCCGGCGCTCGCGGCCGCCGTCCCGGGGACCGATACCGACAATGTCGACGCCGACCCCGACCTCGCGATTGCAGCCATGCGCAGAAGCCTCATCATCGAAGCGTCGGCCGCGCTCGCCATACTCGCGCTGGTTGCCTGGTTCGGCACGCTCGAACCCTTCGTCACCGCCGATCCGGTTTGACCCCAAGCACCGCCTCTTGGTCGGGTTCGATCATGCTCGGGACCGGCTGGGCGCTCATTGACGCGCGCATCGGGAGCAGCCGTCCCCATAACCATGTGGCGCACCAGATCAGCCTCGCCATCGAACGCGACCTCGAAATTTCCGGTGATGCCGACCTGATAGTTCCCGCCGGACACGCCATTGCGATAGCGTCGCATGTCCGGCACCGCCTCGGGCCGCCGGGCGCCCTCGTGCGGTCATTTTATCTCGACCCGCTTTTTCGTGCCGACGCGCGGCTGTCCGCCGGATCGGCGCCCGTCCTGTTGACACCAGTAGAGACGGCCGGACTATGCGATATCGCTAGCGGCGCGGACGCGAAGCGCTGGGCGTCCGACTATCTCGACCGGTCGCAGGTGCGTCCGGTGGATGCACGCCTGTCCGAGGCGCTCGCGGCCCCTAGTGATTTGTCGACCGCGCGCGCGTTGGCCGACGTCGCCTGCCTCTCGCCCTCGCGCCTTCGCGAAATCGTCTGCCGCGACTTCGGCGTGCCTCCGGCCAAATTGCTGCAGTGGCTCCAGCTTCAACGCGCCGTGCGGGCGCTGGTCGGCGGCGGAGGTCTCGCCGACGCAGCGGCGGCGGGAGGCTTCGCCGATCAGTCGCACTTCACGCGCCGCTGCGCTCAATGGCTAGGCGTGACGCCTTCGGCTGGCCTTAGCGCCTTCGCGTTCGAAATCGTGCCCTGAGCCGGATGCGCCTCGCACCGCGTCGCTCCGGCGAAACATTCAAGACCGCCGCGCCTGCTTGCCCCTAAGCGTCTCCTCGAGACCGGCGAGTGCGGCCGCAATCCGGCGGCAAGCCAAAGCGTCGAAAGGAGACGGCCATGCCCGACCCGAAACCCGTAGCAAGATCCTACACGCCAGCGGCAGGATATCACTTCCTGACGCCCTTTTATGATTTCGGCGTCGCGGTGACGACGCGCGAGCGCGTGTGGCGCGACCGTCTCGTTCGCCATATGGCGCTCGGCGAGGGTGACGTCATTCTCGATATCGGCTCGGGTACGGGAAATCTCGCGCTGGCGATCGCTCGCCATAGCCGGGACGTCCGCTATCTTGGTTTCGACCCCGACGAGGCCGCGACGCGAATTGCCCGAACGAAGACCGCGCAGATTGTTCCACCGCCGGAGTTTCGAGTTGGCTTTTTCGCGGCTTCGGCGATCGATGACTGGCCCTCGCCTTCCAAGATTGCGATCTGCCTCGTCCTTCATCAGGTCGGGCTTGAGGAAAAGGCACGTCTGCTACGCGAGGCCCGGCAGGTGCTCGCGCCGGGCGGCAAACTCTATGTCACCGACTATGGAGAACAGCGCAGCCGCCTCATGCGGTTGCTGTTCCGCCTGACGATCCAGCAGCTCGACGGCGTCCAGGACACCCAACCCAACGCCGATGGATTGCTCCCGGTGCTGATGAGAGAGGCAGGCTTTTGCGATGTTCGCGAACTTGAGACGTTCCGCACGCCAACCGGTGCGATCGCGATCATCGAGGCCCGAAAGCCCGGGACCTGACGGCACAGGGCAAAGAAAATCCAAGGGATAATCGCCTTTCTTGCGTATCGATAGAAGCGGCTCCATTCTGGAACCGCCAGGAACGACGCCAGCGGCGAACTCGACCGGTGGCGTTTGGACCGCCCCGCCGCGAGGCGGGCATCCGACACATACGGGAGCGGCGGCGATGCACGATCATCAGGGCGCAGAAAAAGGCAGCGGGAGCACGACCGATCCCGTCTGCGGCATGACGGTCGATCCGGCCACCACACCTCACACCGCGACGCATAGCGGCAAGCATCACTATTTCTGCAGCGCAGGCTGCCTCGCCAAATTCGAGGCCGATCCCGATCTTTATGCCGCAAAAAGCGAGCCGGCCGCAGCCGATGCACCCGAAGGCGCCATCTGGACCTGCCCGATGCATCCCGAAATCCAGCGCGCCGGCCCCGGAAGCTGCCCGATCTGCGGCATGGCACTCGAGCCCGTCATGCCGACAGCATCGGACGGCCCCAGCGAAGAATATCGCGATATGCGGCGGCGCTTCTGGATCGGGCTCCTTCTCGCCCTTCCGGTGGTTGCGCTCGAAATGGGCGGCCATCTGACGGGCCTCCACCAATATGTCGGCCGCCAGACGAACAACTGGATCCAGATGCTGCTCGCGACCCCCGTCGTGCTATGGGCTGGCTGGCCCTTCTTCGAGCGCGCCTGGCTCTCGATCCGCAACAAGAGCCTCAACATGTTCACCCTCATAGCGATGGGGACGGGCGTTGCCTGGGGCTACAGCATGATGGCGGCGATTCTCCCGCAAATCTTCCCGGCAGCCTTCCGCGCCGCCGATGGTTCGGTCGCGGTCTATTTCGAGGCCGCCGCAGTCATCACGGTCCTGGTGCTACTCGGGCAGGTGCTCGAACTCAGGGCCCGCGAAACGACGAGCGGCGCGATCCGCGCGCTCCTTGACCTGACACCGAAGCTCGCCCGGCGCGTCCGCAGCGATGGAAGCGACGAGGAGGTAGCGCTCGAGGAAGTCGCGGTCGGCGACATGCTGCGCATCCGTCCGGGCGAAAAAGTCCCCGTCGATGGCATCGTCGTAGAAGGCCGCGGCACAGTCGACGAATCGATGGTTACGGGCGAATCGATGCCGGTCACCAAGGCGGCCGGCGCGGCGCTGATCGGCGGGACGATCAACCAGACGGGCGGCCTGCTCATGCGCAGCGAGAAGGTCGGGCGCGACACGATGCTCGCGCGGATCGTACAAATGGTCGCCGACGCGCAGCGCAGCCGGGCGCCGATCCAGCGTCTCGCCGATACCGTTTCGGGCTGGTTCGTGCCCGGCGTCATCGTCGTCGCCATCGTCGCTTTCATTGTCTGGTCGCTTCTCGGCCCCGCGCCCGCCATGGCCTACGGCCTTATCGCCGCCGTCTCGGTGCTCATCATCGCCTGCCCCTGCGCGCTCGGCCTCGCGACGCCGATGTCGATCATGGTCGGCGTGGGGCGCGGCGCCGAAGTTGGCGTGCTGATCAAAAATGCCGAGGCGCTTGAGCGGATGGAGAAGGTCGACACGCTCGTCGTCGATAAGACCGGGACGCTGACAGAAGGCAGACCCTCGGTCGTCGCCATCGAAGTCGCCGAAGGGTTCGAGGAAAACGACCTCCTCCGGATTGCCGCGAGCCTTGAGCGCAGCAGCGAACATCCATTGGCCGCCGCAATCGTCAAAGCGGCGGAAGACCGCGCCCTCGCGCTCGTCGAGCCATCGGGAGTCGACCAGCCGGTCGGCAAGGGCATCGTCGGGGTCGTCGACGACAAGGCGATCGTCCTCGGCAATGCGAACTTTCTCGAAGAATATGACGTCGATCTGGGCGCACTCGCCGAGGCGGCTGACCGGCTTCGTACAGACGGTGCAACGGCGATCTACATCGCGGTCAGCGGCAAGGCGGCCGGCGTCATCGCCATCGCCGATCCGGTCAAGGAGACGACGGGCGACGCGCTCGCGGCGCTGCGCGAGGCCGGAATCAAGGTCATCATGCTCACCGGCGACAATCGCGTCACCGCCGAGGCGATCGCGCGGCGCCTCGGCATCGACGACGTTGAGGCCGACGTCCTCCCCGACCAGAAGAGTGCGGTCGTGCAGCGGCTGCGCGAAGAGGGCCGGATCGTCGCGATGGCCGGCGACGGGGTCAACGACGCCCCCGCGCTCGCCGCCGCTGACGTCGGCATCGCGATGGGCTCGGGAACCGATGTCGCCATCGAAAGCGCGGGAGTGACGCTGCTGCGCGGCGACCTTCTGGGCATCGTGCGGGCGCGGCATCTCAGCCATGCGACGATGGCGAACATCCGCCAGAATCTCTTCTTCGCTTTCGCCTATAATGTCGCCGGGATTCCGGTCGCTGCGGGCGTGCTCTATCCGGTCTTCGGACTATTGCTCTCGCCGGTCATTGCCGCCGCTGCGATGGCACTCTCGTCCGTCAGCGTCATCGCCAATTCTTTGCGGCTGCGCTTTGCCAGAATCTGATCGAAACCACCGGAGGCACTCGTGAAGTGTCGGCACAACAAGGGGAAATGATATGAGACGACTGACGATTACAGCAATCGCATTGGCCATGCTGGTGGCCGTCCCGGCTCAGGCGACCGAGCCTGCGGATTATCAGGGCGCGGCGGCAGCGCTCGCGCAGTATAAATCGGCGATGGAGAAACTGGACCTGACCGGCGTCGAGGCCCTCTTTTCGCCAGACGCCCAGATATTCGAGTCCGGCGGCGTTGAAGGGAACTTCGCCCACTATCGCGACCATCACATGGGTCCCGAACTCAAGGAATTCAAATCCTTCACCTTCCGCAATTACAAGATTTCGGTTCGCGGCGAAGGAAATATCGCGATCGCAACCGAGACCTACAGCTTCTCGATTGTGCTCGCGAGCGGCGAGACCATCGAACGGGATGGCGTCGCTACGAGTGTCCTCAAACAGGACAACGGAAAGTGGCAGATCTTCAATCTCCACAGCTCCTCACGCAAGCCGAAGGTGCGGCCGGCGGGTGGCATCTGAGCGGGCAAAAAAGGGGCTAGTCCTCACGATCTCTCCGAACCCACACCTAGCAGGACGCATGAGCCCGAGCGGGTGTGGGCACCCTGAAATGGCTCGTCGCGGCAAGTACGGAAACGCCTGCCTCGTCTGTGACAAGGGCAAAGCTGTTGGGGTGCGTATCATCTGTTGCACAGCCGCCGCATTGCGTTCGGCTGCAAAGCTCAAGGCCTGTTATGCGGGAGATAGATAATGGAGCGATTTCGAACTTTCGATTTCCGAAAGCATATGCCGAGCGTGACGTTCACGCTGCTGGCGGTTGCCCTGATAGCGGGCGCGGGTGCGATCACCGTCTATCTCGGCCTATATAATATAGCGGCCGATGCCCCCCATAACCGGCTGACTTACAGCGTCATCGAAACATTCAGGGAGCAATCCATCGCAGCCCGGTCCGGATCGATCGCGGTGCCGGCGGATTTGGCGGCTCCGGCGCGGATCGCATCGGGCGCCGGACTATACACGGAGATGTGCAGCGGCTGCCATCTGGCGCCCGGAATGGAAAAAACCGAAATGAGTCAGGGGCTGTATCCGCAAGCGCCCATCTTGTTCAAAGGTTCGGAACGTTCGGCTGCGGAGCAATTCTGGATCATCAAGCATGGCATCAAGATGACCGCCATGCCGGCCTGGGGGAAAACGCATGATGATCGTCTCATCTGGGATATGGTCGCGTTTGTCCGAAAACTCCCTGGCCTGTCGCCGGCACAATATCAGGCTATTACGCAGAATGCGCCAATGGACCATGACGCGATGATGAAGGGCATGACAGAGGCGGAAGGCGCGAGTCAGAAACCAAGCGGAGCGGGCGAACACGCAGGGCACTGAGGTCGTCGACAATTATGCAGCGCCGGGCGTGAACGGGCTCGTTTCGACCTTCCATTCCCGCCCACCTTGCCGGTGGGACGGAAGGTTTCGCCTTTCGCTAAGGGCCGGATCGAGCGAACTGTCTTGGCCGGCAAGCCGCAGGTGGAAAACAGCAATTCGGAATGGATCAAGCGGGGGCTATAAACATGAAGCGCGATCTTGTTCGCGAACTGATCGAGCGCTGGCGCGGCGATTCCGGCTCGACCTATCAAAGCTGGTTCCTGTGGGAGGAACGACTGAAGAATTTTCGGTCGATCAGAAGAGGAATCTCGCAGGTCGTCGCCGAAATTGAGGCCGGCACCTTCGGAGCGGCATATCGGGGCTCGTCATTGGAGATCATTGTTCATTCAATCGCCGAGCAACGACAGATTTTCAAAGGTGCGGATCATGCTTTCTTGTGGAAGCCCAAACTCCGAATCCCGGATATCTACGAGAACGCCGACAATCAACGAGCTTTTGGCAGACTTCTTCACCATTGCTCCTGTTGCGATACCGCCGAGGAGGTCGTCGCCGGGATCCTCGCAATCGACAGACAGAAGATCAAGGGGTTGGGTCCTGCGGTAGCCAACATTCTCTATTTTCTGCATCCCACCCTTGTGCCTCCGTTCAATACGGCAATCGTAAAGGGCTACAACGCGCTGACGGGTGCGAATGTGAAGCTTGGCAGCTGGGAGCATTTTCTCGCGATGCGCGCGGGCATTCTGGATCTCAACGATTGCTACCGGGATCTTCTCTCCAACGATTTGGGCGCGATAGGAGGGCTGCTGTTCGATATCGGATCGGGACGGTTTCCAGCCCCACCGCTCAGCGGTTCGAGCGAAAATGCTCGCGATTGGATGGCCTTGCTGAATGAAACGCGCTCACAGTCCGACAAGTTCGATAAGGGGCTTGCAAATCAGAAAGAGAGCGACCGGACGCATAGCGAAGTCCAATCCTGGCTTCGGGACCTCGGCCTTGCACTTGGATATGACGTCTGGGTAGCGGCAAATGACCGGGGGCGCCTTCATGAGGGTGTACCGCTCGGGTCTCGATGCCTCGATAGCTTGCCGCATGCCATCGCAACCGCTCAAGGAAGCGATGCCATAAGACTGATCGACATCTTATGGCTCGAGCAATCGACGGCTACGGTCGCGGCGGCATTCGAAGTCGAGCATTCGACATCCATTTATTCCGGAATTGTCCGCATGCTTGATCTCGCGCTGAGCAGCGAGAATCTTCATTTGTCGACGCCACTTTTCCTGGTTGCACCCGATGCGCGAGAAGCCGATGTCCGCGCTCAGCTCCGACGCCCGGCTTTCAGCCGGATCGGTGATCTCGACATTTCCTACCTGCCCTACGCCGAGCTCGAACAGAACAGGGTCGCCATTGCCCGCTTCGGTACGGGCCTGAAGGCGATCAAGGCGATCTCCCATCCATTGCCGTGAGGCAGCCGACGACGCGTAGGCCTCCGAAAGCAGTTGGTCTTTGCATCCTCGCGGCGTCACAGGGAAAGCCGGGCATCGAAATCGCGCGCGCTACCGACGTTCAGGATGGGACTAGCCCGTATCTGTTCGTGCCATCTTACTGTCCGGCTCATCGTGCCATCAGCAGGGCCGTTCAAGTAACGGCGCCGGTGAGAACAGGGACATATCATGTCCTGCGTTCAGAGGAAGTATTCCCCCCGGGCGCAAGCGCCCAGGGGGACCGACGACCGTAGGGGAGTCGCCGGGGGACCTCGCAGGACGAGGAACCTCAGAAAAAGTAGCGCAGCTGCAATCCGTACTGGCGCGGCTCGCCGTAGATGTAGAGCGGAAGAGTAGGGTTCGAGACACCCGTCGCGTCCGTCCCGATCGTACTATAGCTCACATAGCGCTCGTTGGTGAGATTTCGGCCATAAAGCGCAATTTCCCACGCTTCGCTCGCCGGCTGCCATGCGACACGCCCATTTATAAGGGTCGTGGCGTTTCCGGAAAAAAGCGGATTGTTGCTGGGCTTGAAAAAGATGCTGTCGCGCCAGGAGATATCGGTCCGTAATGTCAGCATTCCGCCGCCCAGGGAGGCCTTATATTCTCCGCCGAGAGTGATGTTCCACTTCGGCGCGTTCGGCAGCCGCTTGCCCTTGAGGCTTGCGCCGACGTCGTCAAAATAGACATCGTAGCGCGCATCGAGATAAGCGATCGTGGATGTAAGCGTCAGGCGATCGAACGGCCGTGCCATCAGTTCCGCTTCAACGCCCTTGATCGTCGCCTTGCCGGCGTTGGTGGTACTGGCAACGCCATTATTATACTCGACCACCTGAAGATTGGTGTAATCATAATAGAAGGCCGAAAAATTAGCTCGAAGCCGGCGATCGAGGAGCGTCGACTTCAAGCCGACTTCGTAGCTCCAGACATACTCCGGGAGGAAAGGCCGCCCGTCTCCCAGCTGGAATCCACCCGATTTGAACCCGCGGGTTGCCGACGCATAAGCCATGACGTCATCGGCAAGGTCGTAATCGATCCCAATTTTCGGAGTCCAGGCGGTCCAGGATGATTTGGGCTGACCGGCATCGACCTGATTTCCGTTCAGCAGGACACGATATCCGAAATCCTTTTTTTCGTATGAGTATCGAAGCCCTCCGGTCAATCGCAGGCGGTCGATGAGTTCGTAGCTTGCTTGTCCGAAGAGCGCGAATGCATTCGTCGTATTGTTTTCCGGGATCGCGAGCCGACGACCCGGTTCGATGATCCGTATTTCGTCGTTGCCCTTTTCATTCAGATAGAATGCTCCGACGATCCAGCGCAGCTTGTCCGCATCGTTGTTGAGAAGTTGGAACTCTTGCGTGAAACTGCGGGAACGTTCGTAAAATTCGATATCGCGGAGGAAGAGGTCAGTCGAGTCAACGTCGAGCGCCTGGACGACCTTGCTCTTGCGCAGCGCCGTAATCGAGCGGAGCGTGACCGGGCCGCCGTCCCAGTTCATGGTCGAGGACACGCCCCAGGCATCGACATCGTAACGCGGCAGGCGGTCGAGTGCGGCCTCTTTGTCATTGGCCGGGATCGTCGCCCCCGCATCGACGAAGCCTTGCGGATAAAAGGGCCGAACAGACCGCGCGCCGGTCTCGCGATCACGGCTGGCATCCGCCCGCAACACGATCTCAAGACGGTCGCTCGCGTCAATCGCAAGCGTCAGTCGTCCAGCGAGATTATCTTCGTTTTGGTATCGCCGTCCCGAGACGACGTCGCGGTAGATGCCGTCGCGCTGGTTGGCAAGCAAGGTGAGGCGGCCTCGGACGCCCGCTCCAAGCGGTCCAGAAATCGTGCCGCTCAGCGAGCGCTTCTCGTAATTTCCGACGGTGAGTCCCAGCGCGCCAGTCAAATCCTCCGTAGGCATTTTGGAAATGATGTTGAGTGTGCCGCCGGCGGAGTTGCGACCGAAGAGAACGCCTTGCGGTCCGCGCAGCACCTCGATGCGTTCGACGTCGAACAAATCCTGATAGTTTGTGGTCGGGCGCGAGATGTAGACGCCGTCATAATGGACTGTCGTGCTGGGGTCGGTCGCAACGCCGAACGCCGAGGTGCCAATTCCACGAATATTGATGATCGCCATGGAATCGTTGGTGATCGACACGCCCGGCACAAAAAATTGGAGGTCTTCGACGTTTGATATGCCCGTTGCCGTAAGCGCCTCGCCGGTCATCGCTGTCACCGAGACGGGAACGGACTGCAGATTTTCCTCGCGCTTCTCCGCCGTTACGATGATCTCGGCGAGGCCGTCCGACTGGGCTTCCTGAGCCTGCGCGGGAAACGCGACCGCCACCGCAATCGCCGCCATCGAGCTTCGCTGCATTGCGCGCTTCGTCGACGAATAACAGTATAATTTGTTCATTATGCTTCCCCTGTTTCGAAGAACTGCCCTTTCGCGCAGCCCAAATGAGTTTCGGGGAAGTCGAGGACAAAAACATGCATGCCCGGAAACCGCTGCTTACGGCTTCCGGGTTCAAGCACCCAACATCCCCTACTGACATTGATTACGCACCAGAACGACTCATCCCTCAAAAATGGTTCGGGCGACGTAAAACCATCGGAATTGGGCTCCCCGATTTGTTCAGATCGCCAGGATGAAGTTGATCCGGAACGCCCAAAGGCTCCTACCTTCATCCAGAAGCGGCGCTTTTCGCTTCTGCCCCTCGTCGGAGCCTTGGTCGGCGCCGTGCACGTGACGCAATCGCTCGCTTGACCCTATGGTCAGGTCTTCCCCGTGGAAGCCTATTTGTTCGCTCTGATGCCGGTCCTAGCCGCGGAGATTCGATGGCGCCTGACCCAGGCACTTCGGACGGCCGTCGCAACTCCGGACGCGGCAGCGGCGAGACACTGCGGCTGCGATCCGCGCTAGCCTTCAGCTCGATGTCGCAGCCGGAGTTACCATCCCATCGCTTGTAGCCGGGATGCTGGAACCATTTGCGACCGATTGACACCAGTTTGAGGGAGGTGAGACGGGCCGTCAGCACCATCCGCCCCCAAGACCAGTCGGGCTAGATCTGCTCGAACGCCGCTATGATCGGGCAGTGGAGCGTGTCGGCGGCAGCGCATTGGCGCGACAGGCCCATGAGCGCGCGCCGCGCCACATCGAGTTCGGCGATCGTCTTTTCGATCGCCGCGATGCGCGCGTCGGCCAGTTCGCGCGCTCGCGCGCGATCGCTCGACGCGTCGAGTTCGAGCAGTTCGGCGATCTCGGTGAGCGTAAATCCCGCTGCCTGTGCCGATTTGATGAAGCGCAGACGGCGCAGAACCGCCTCGTCGTAACGCCGGACTCGGCCTTCCGACGGGGCGCTGGCCGACTGAGGCGGAACGGGCAACAGGCCGCGGCGTTGGTAATAGCGGATCGTCTCGACATTGACGCCGCCCTGCCGGGCAAGCTGGCCGATGGTCATGTCACGCAAGGCCTTGACTCCGTACTATGGTACGGAGCCTATATAGCGGGAAGCGATCGGGAATCAAGAAAGGCGAATCGATGAATATGCAGGTTCAGCGCGCGAACGAAAGCGCGCCAGCGCACACTGGTGCGGCGGTTTCGGGCAAGCCGCGGGCGACCATCTATCGCATGGTGATGGAGCAGCATATCTGCCCCTATGGCCTGAAGGCGCTGCATCTGTTGCGCAGCCGCGGCTATGACGTCGAGGATGTCTGGCTGACGACCCGCGAGGAAACCGACGCATTCAAGGCGAAACATGGCGTCGCGACGACGCCGCAGACCTTCATCGAAGGCGAGCGGATCGGCGGTCTTGACGATCTGAGGCGCCATCTCGGTCTGAAAGTCCGCGATCCTAAGGCGCTTACCTATAAGCCCGTCATCGCGCTCTTCTCTATCACCGCGCTGATGGCGCTGGCCGCCAGCCAAGCGGTGTCGGGCACGCCCTTCACAATCCGTGCCGCCGAATGGTTTATCGGGTTCAGCATGGCGTTGCTTGCCTTCCTCAAGCTCCGCGACATCGAGAGCTTCTCGAGCATGTTCCTGAACTATGACTTGCTCGCCAAACGCTGGGTACCCTATGCTACCATCTATCCCTTTGCGGAGGGTCTTGCCGGCATCCTGATGATTTCTGGCGCGCTGAACTGGATATCGATTCCGGTGGCGCTGTTCATCGGGATCATCGGCGCCGTGTCGGTGTTCAAGGCGGTGTATATCGACAAGCGCGAACTCAAATGCGCCTGCGTCGGCGGCGACAGCAATGTGCCGCTGGGTTTCATCTCACTGACCGAAAATCTGATGATGATCGCCATGGCGCTGTGGATGCTGGTCGCGCCCGCCGCCATGACAATGGGCCATTCTTAACGGGTCCGGCGTAACCACGACGGGACAGTCGGCGAACAAGTGAGCGGGATCTCCACCCCGGTTTAGATTGACGCCAAGTTTGACAAGGATCATGCTTCGACCGTGAAACGCTGGCTCACCTTTCTACTTCTTGTCGGAGCCTTACTCGGCCTTCTGGCGCAGGAGACCGCATTCGCCTCGGCGCCCGCGCTCCCGTCGGCCGAGACGGCGTTCGCGGCGGCGATGAGCGACGAATGCGCGGAGATGATGGGGATTAAAAAATCCCAGAAGAGCGCTCCGTGCAAGGGCCTCACGCTCGACTGCATCGCCAAGATGGGCTGCGCGCTACCGCCCGCCGTCGTCTCTCCGGCTACCCCCCTTGCCGAAAAGACATTTGTCGCCGGCTCTTTCGATCCGCTTCCTGTCCGGCGCCTCGCCGGAAGAACATTCGGCCCCGAACCCGACCCGCCCCTATTTCTTGCCTGAATTGCCGACGCGCACCGGCTCGTCCCGGCGCGCGGTTTCACGCTTTTCAATCAAGGAATTCAACATGAAACCGTTTTTTGCCGTTGCCGCGCTCGCGGCAGCAACGCTTGCCGCTCCCGTCCTCGCCCAAGAACCGTCCGGCGGCCATCATGAATGGCAGACCCGCCAGGTGCCAGGGCCGAACAAGTCCAATACCACCTCGCGAGTCCGCGTCTGGGTCAAGGACAAGCCGGGACAGATGGCGCATTGCGACTGCGACATGATGAAGGTGAGTCCGGCGGACTGCATGAAGAATATGTCCGGCGACCAAAGGATGCCCCCGCAAGGGTAACGGTCTTTCTTCCCCGGCGTACAGACGCCGGGGAGGCTTTCGCCCAGTCCACAGCAGGGGGACATCATGCGCCCATATTTTACGGCAGCCTTGCTTGCGCTGCCCTCGGCTCTTCACGCCGAGCCGATGACGCTCGATTCGGCGCTCAGCCGAGCAGCATCGGAGGCACCCGAACTGCAAAGCCGCGAAGCGGGCGTCGACGCCGCCCAATCGGCGGCGATCGCCGCCGACCGGCTGCCCGACCCGAAACTCAATATCGTCCTCCAGGATTTCCCGGTGACCGGACCCGACGCGGGCCGGTTCAATCGCGACGATTTCACGATGCAGGTCATCGGCGTCAGCCAGGATTTTCCGAACCCCGCCAAACGCCGCGCGCGCGCGACCCGCGCGCAGGCCGACATTGGAATCGCCCGCGCCGACGAAGCGGTCACCGCGCAGGACATCAGGCTCGCGACCGCGCTCGCCTGGGTCGATCTCTATTATGCCAAGAAGGAGCTGAAGGAACTCGACCTGCTCGATAGCGGCCTCGAGGACCTTCAATCGACCGTGACGGCGCGGCTTGCCAGCGGTGCGGCGCGCCCGGCGCAGGCGCTCGAACCCGATCAGCTTCGCGCCGCGATCAACGATCGCCGCAGCGCGCTCGCCGCCGAGATCGCCCGCGCCCGCGCGCAGCTCGCCCGCTTCACCGGCGACCCCGCCGCCGACACGCTCGGCGACTTGCCGCCGCAGTCGATCGACGAACAAGGATTGCGCGCCGGCATCGACGCCCTGCCAAAGCTCAGAGCACTCGATGCCCGCGCCCTCGCCGCCGACGCCGAGACCGGTCTCGCACGCGCCGACAAGCGACCCGACTGGAGCGTCAACGCGGCCTATGGGCGCCGCGAGCCCAATTACGGTGATCTCGTCACGGTCGGGGTCACCGTCGACCTGCCCTTCTTCTCGAAAAAGCGGCAGGACCCCAAGATCGCCGCGCGCGCCAGCGAGGCGATGCGCGCCCGGCTCGACCGCGAGGCTGCCAAGCGAGACATTGCGGCGGCGCTCGACGCCGATCTCGCCGATCACCGCATGCATCATGAGCAGCTCGCCAATGCACGTACGCGGCTCGTGCCGCTCGCGAAGAAGCGCGCCGAGCTCGATCTTGCAAGCTACGCCGCCGGAAAGCTCGACCTCGGGACCGCGCTCCTGTCGACTCTCGCGCTTGCCGAGGCCGAAGTCGATGCGCTGGCGCGCGAAGCCGAGGTCGCGCGCGACGCGATCCGGATCAATTATATTTATGGGGAGGCAGGTCGATGACCGATGCAACATCAGCGGCGCGCTGGCGCGTCGCAATCCTGGCCACGGTGCTGATCGCGGGCGGCGGCGGTTATTGGTTGGGACAGAGCGGCAAGAGCGATGCACCAACCGAGACGGCAAGCGGCGGGCGCAAGATCCTCTACTATTATGATCCGATGTTCCCGAACCAGAAGTTCGACAAGCCCGGCAAGTCGCCCTTCATGGACATGCAGCTCGAGCCCAAATATGCCGACGAGGGTGGCGGCGCGGCGCCCGGCGTGTCGATTGACCCGTCGGCGCGTCAGAGCCTCGGCATAAGAGTGGTCGCGGCCGAAATGGGGAGCCTTGCCGCAACCTTCGACGTCAACGGCAGTATCGATTTCAACCAGCGCGATGTCGCGATCGTCCAGGCGCGCTCGGGCGGCTTCGTCGAACGCGTCTATCGCCTCGCGCCTGGCGATGTCATCGGCGCCGGTGCGCCGATCGCCGAATTGCAATTGCCTGAATGGGGCAGCGCCCAGACCGAATATCTGAGCGTCAAGAAGCTCGGCAAACCTGAACTCACGGCGGCCGCGCGGCAGCGGCTGCGGCTGATGGGCATGCCCGAAGGCGTGATCGCCGAGGTCGACCGGAGCGGACGGACCGGCGGCAGACTGACGGTGCGCGCGCCGATCGGCGGCGTGGTCCAGACGCTCAATGCCCGTGCAGGCGTGACTCTCGCCTCGGGGCAGACACTTGCCGAAATCTCGGGACTTGGAACGGTGTGGCTCAATGCCGCGCTCCCCGAAGCGCAGGCCGGACTGGTGAAGATCGGCCAACCTGCCACCGCGAACCTCACCGCCTTTCCCGGCGAGGCTTTTACCGGGCGGGTCGTCGCGATCCTGCCGACCGCAGCGGCGGACAGCCGGACGCTGACAGTGCGCATCGAGCTCGCCAACCGCGGCGGTCGCCTACGCCCCGGCATGTTCGCCGTCGTCGCGCTCGGCGGGGACGCCAAGCCAACGCTGCTGGTGCCAAGCGAAGCGGTGATCCGCACCGGCACGCGCAGCATCGTGATGCTCGAGAAGGGCGACGGACGCTACCATCCCGCCGAAGTGGTCGCCGGACGCGAAGGCGGCGGCAAGACCGAGATATTGCGAGGGCTCGCCCCCGGCGAGAAGGTCGTCGCGTCGGGCCAGTTCCTGCTCGATTCCGAGGCGAGCCTGACCGGTCTCACGGTTCGTCCGCTGGAGCCAGCGCAATGATCGCACGCATTATTCGCGCCTCGGTCGCGGCGCGCGGGCTTGTCGTCGCTTCGGCGCTGATCCTGACCTTGCTCGGGATCGCCGCGGTGCGCACGACTCCGGTCGACGCCCTGCCCGACCTGTCGGACGTCCAGGTCATCGTCCGCACCAGCTATGCGGGACAGGCACCGCGGATCGTCGAGGACCAGGTCACCTATCCGATCACGACGACAATGCTCTCGGTGCCCGGCGCGCGCGTCGTGCGCGGCTACAGCTTCGTCGGCGACAGCTTCGTCTATGTGCTCTTCGACGACGGCACCGATCCCTATTGGGCGCGCAGCCGCGTGCTCGAATATCTGAGCCAGGTGCAGAGCCGGCTCCCCGACGGCGCGCGGGCGAGCCTCGGCCCCGACGCGACCGGGGTCGGGTGGATCTATGAATATGCGCTCGTCGACAAGAGCGGCCGCCACGATCTTGCCGAGCTCCGCAGCCTCCAGGACTGGTTCCTGCGCTTCGAACTGAAGTCAGTGCCGGGCGTCGCCGAGGTCGCGAGCATCGGCGGCATGGTGCGCCAATATCAGATCATCGTCGATCCGCAGAAGCTTGCCGCCTTCGGCGTGACCGCAACCGACGTGGCAGACGCCCTCAAGCGCGCAAACCAGGAAAGCGGCGGCGGCAGCCTCGAACTCGCCGAGGCCGAATATATCGTGCGCGCGGGCGGCTATCTGAAATCGCTCGACGATTTCCGCAGCGTCCCGATCCGCACCGCCGGCGGCGGCATCCCGGTGACGGTCGGCGATGTTGCGACGGTCCAGATCGGCCCCGACACGCGGCGCGGCATCGCCGAACTCAATGGCGAGGGCGAGGTCGCGGGCGGCGTGATCGTCATGCGCGAGGGCAAGAATGCCCGCGAGGTCATCGACGGCGTGCGCGCCAAGCTCGCCGAGCTCAAGCGCAGCCTGCCGCCGGGGGTCGAGATCGTCACCACCTACGACCGTTCGGGGCTGATCGATCGTGCGGTCGACAATCTCACCTCGAAGCTCGTCGAAGAATTCATCATCGTCGGGCTCGTCTGCGCGCTGTTCCTGTGGCACGCCCGGTCGGCGCTGGTCGCCATCCTGACCCTGCCGCTCGGCATCCTCATCGCCTTCATCGTCATGCGGCTGCAGGGGCTCAACGCCAATATCCTGTCGCTCGGCGGCATCGCGATCGCGGTCGGCGCGATGGTCGATGCGGCGGTGGTGATGATCGAAAATGCCCACAAGCATCTCGAACATTGGGAGCGCGATCATCCGGGCGAGGAATTGAAGGGCGCCGAGCGCTGGCGCGTCATCACCGATGCCGCCGCCGAGGTCGGCCCGGCGCTGTTCCTCAGCCTTCTCATTATCACCTTCTCCTTCTTGCCGATCTTCACGCTCGAAGGCCAGGAAGGGCGGCTCTTCGCGCCGCTCGCCTTCACCAAGACCTATGCGATGGCGGCCGCTGCGATCCTCTCGATCACGCTCATCCCGGTGCTGATGGGCTGGCTGATCCGCGGAAAGATCCCGGCCGAACAGGCCAATCCGGTCAACCGCTGGCTGACCCGCGCCTATCGCCCGGCACTCGACTGGGTGCTCGAACGGCCGAAAAAGGCGCTCCTCATCGCCGGCCTCGTCTTCGCCACCAGCCTCTGGCCGATGACCCAGATCGGCGGCGAGTTCATGCCGCAGATGCATGAGGGCGATCTCCTCTACATGCCCTCAGCGCTTCCCGGCATCTCAGCAGCGCGGGCGTCGAGCCTGCTCCAGCAGACCGATCGGCTGATCAAGACGGTGCCAGAGGTCGAAAGCGTGTTCGGCAAGGCGGGCCGCGCCGACAGCGCCACCGACCCCGCGCCGCTCGAGATGTTCGAGACGACGATCCGCTTCAAGCCGAAGGACCAGTGGCGCCCCGGCATGACCGAGGAGAAATTGATCGAGGAGCTCGACGCGCGGGTCCGGGTCCCTGGGCTCGCCAATTTCTGGATCCCGCCGATCCGCAACCGCATCGACATGCTCGCGACCGGGATCAAAAGCCCGGTCGGCATCAAGGTCGCGGGCTCGGATCTTGCCGAGATCGACCGCACCGCGAAGCGCATCGAGGGCGTAGTCAGGACCGTCCCCGGCGTCGCCTCGGCGCGGGCCGAGCGCCTGACTGGCGGCCGTTATATCGACGTCGACATCGATCGCGCCGCCGCGGGGCGCTATGGTCTCAACGTCGCCGACGTGCAGGCGATCGTCGCGGGCGCGATCGGCGGCGAGACGATCGGCCAGACGGTCGAGGGGCTCGCGCGCTATCCGATCAGCGTCCGCTATCCACGCGAGATGCGCGACAGCATCGGCGAGCTCGCGGCCCTTCCGATCCTGACGCCGTCGCGCCAGCAGATCACGCTCGGGACGGTGGCGAGCGTCAAGGTCAGCGACGGGCCGCCGATGCTGCGCAGCGAGAATGGCCGCCCGGTGACCTGGATCTATGTCGACAGCCGCGGCCGCGATTTGCAGGGTCTGGTGCACGACATCCAGCGGGCGATCGCGCGCGATGTCGAGCTGCCCCCCGGCGTCAGCATCTCCTACACCGGGCAGTTCGAGTTCCTCGTTCGTGCGACCGAGCGGATGAAGGTGGTCGTGCCGGTCACGCTCGCGATCATCTTCATCCTGCTCTACCTCACCTTCCGCCGCTGGGACGAGGCGCTGCTCATCATGGCGACCTTGCCCTTTGCACTCACCGGCGGGCTCTGGCTGCTCTATCTGCTCGGTTACAACCAGTCGGTCGCGAGCGCGGTCGGGTTCATCGCGCTCGCCGGCGTCGCCGCCGAGTTCGGGGTCGTCATGCTCATCTACCTCAAGCATGCGCTCGCCGATCGCGGCGATGGCGACATATTGGCCGCGGTTCGCGAGGGCGCGCTGCTTCGCGTCCGGCCGAAGGCGATGACCGTCGCGGTGATCCTCGCGGGCCTGTTCCCGATCCTCGTCGGGACCGGCACCGGCTCCGAAGTGATGAGCCGCATCGCCGCGCCGATGATCGGCGGCATGCTGACCGCGCCGCTGCTCTCGATGCTCATCATTCCCGCCGCCTATCTGCTGATGCGCAGGCGCGCGGCCCATCCCGTTCAACCCGAAGGAGAAATGACATGAAGAATTTGACCGCCATCGCACTGGGCATCGCGCTCAGCGCAGGACTTGCCGGCTGCGGCAAGCAGGGCGAAGCGCCGAAGACCGAAGAAAAGGCCGCGATGGCCGATGACGCCGGAACCATGGCGATGCCCGCCGAAACCAAACATGGCAAGGGCACGGCGACCGTGACCGCAATCGATAGCGCGAAGGGACAGGTCACGCTCGATCATGGCGCGATCGCCGAACTCGAATGGCCGCCGATGACGATGGGCTTCGCCGCAAAGCCCGAGCTGCTGAAGGACATCAAGGTCGGCGACAAGGTCGCGTTCGAGCTCGACTGGAACGGTAAGGCCGGGACGATCACCAAGCTCGACAAGGCGCCATAATATCCGCCGGCGCGCGCGGCGAAGCCAGTCGTCGCGCGCGCCAGCCCCTTCCTTCCCCGAACCCGGATGCGTCCGGTCGGATCGATCAATCGGTCTGGAGCGCGAGTTCGGTGCCCGCGATCGCCTCGATCACCCGGCATTCGGCGGCCCGGCCGCCCTCGCAGGAGGTCGCGACCTCGGTCAGCGCCGAGCGCAAGGTTTCGAGCCGCGCGATGCGGATGCCGATATCGGCAAGATGCGCGCGCGCGATCGCCGCAGCCTCGCCGCAATCGCGGTCGGGCTGATCCGAAAGCGCCAGCAGCGAGCGGATTTCGGGGATCGAAAAACCGAGCTGCCGGCCGTGGCGGACGAAGGCGAGCCGCCGAAGGTCGGCCGCATCATAGCTTCGCCGTCCCGAAGCGGTGCGCAGGGCTTCGGGCAGCAGCCCGATCTCTTCATAGAAGCGGATGGTGTTGACCTTGGTCCCGGTCTCCCGGGCAAGGTCGCCGATCGCGAGCCGCTTGGTCATATTATGCTTGATCCTCCAGTGACTGGAGGATGTATAGGCGGTCCTCGTCCGAAGTTGAAGGCGGCAAAGCGAAGAGCGCGCCACCACCATGGAGTGAAGACGCGATGGCGGAGGGATCCGAGAACGGCGACGGCTGCGGCTGCACGGGAGACCCGGTGCGCGCGGAAAAGGACCCGGCCTATCGCCGTGCTCTTTGGATCGTGGTTATCCTAAATCTCGGCTTCGGCGCTATCGAGATCGTCGGCGGATTCATCGCCAACAGCCAGGCGCTGAAGGCCGACTCGCTCGACTTCATCGGCGACGGCACCATCACGCTGGCCGGCCTCGTCGCGATCGGCTGGACGGCGCTCGCCCGCACCCGCATCGCTCTTGCCCAAGGCCTGTTCCTGCTGACGCTCGGGCTCGGCGTCATCGGCGTCGCGCTGTGGCGCGCCCTGACAGCGGTTCCGCCCGAAGCCGAGCTCATGGGCGGCATCGGCTTCGTTGCACTGCTCGTCAATCTCACCTCGGCGGCGGTCCTCTCGCGGTTTCGCGAAGGCGACGCCAATGTCCGCGCTGTTTGGCTGTTCAGCCGCAATGACGCGGTCGCCAATGTCGCGGTAATCATCGCTGCGGGTCTCGTCGCATGGACCGGCCAGGCCTGGCCCGACCTTGCAGTGGCCGCCATCATTGCAGCGCTCTTCCTGCATTCGGCCTATGAAATTCTTCGCAGCGCGCGGACCGAGCTGCGCCAACTGTCGGAACAAGGGATTCGTGGTCAGGCTTGACCCTGTAGTTGCTACAGGGTGCATAAGGCCGGCGAATCGACGCAAAGGGAAATGTCGCGAGCATGCTGGATCGACGTCAAGCTGCCGGCCTGATCGCCGCCGAGATGACGCATTACCGGGCCGCGCGGCGGGCCGGCGATTATCCCGCGGCCTGGCGCGCGCTCGAGCGCGCGCACATCGTTGCGCAGCCCTTCTTCGGCATTCACCTGTCGTCGCATGGCCACATGCTCGGTTTCGCGATGGCGCTCGGCGACTGGCGCGAAGCGGCGGGGCAGATTTTCCGGCTGGCCCTCGTCCCTCTGGGATCGCTGACGGGCCGGATCCCGGCAGGCAATAGTGGGCGGGCGCGGGTCAGCGCGTTCCAACCCATGGCGA
The DNA here is from genome assembly GCF_000013985.1 of Sphingopyxis alaskensis RB2256. Taxonomy (GTDB): domain Bacteria; phylum Pseudomonadota; class Alphaproteobacteria; order Sphingomonadales; family Sphingomonadaceae; genus Sphingopyxis; species Sphingopyxis alaskensis. The sequence continues at coordinate 2,583,761 of NC_008048.1, forward strand.
TTCCATCCGATCTGGCCGCCGCGATGTCACGCCGCGACAAACAGATGACGGGTCGATAGGGGGCTTTATGGCTGGTGCGATGATGCGACTGCTGGTGATTGTGGGCGTGCTGCTTTGCACCCTGCAATTCTGTGAGCCCGCGTCCGCGCATATTGCCGATCAAGGCACCGCCTATTCGCTGGACAGGGACGGCGGCAAGCAAGTGCCGGGCGAACCGGCAAAGAAATTCGCCCATAGCGGCCATCATCATTGCCCCATGGCGCCGGACCAGCATCAGACGGTCAGCGAAGCCCCGCTGGCCCCGGCGCGTGGGCCACTATTTGCCGCGCCGGTCGTGCAGCGACCATCGCGCGTCCTGCCGCCCCTTCTCGACCCGCCCCTCGCCTGACGTCTTGACGGGCTCGCGCATTCGCGCGGCGATCTATCGGCTCAATCGAGGATGGAATTATGTACAGGATCGTTGTTGCCCTCGTGGCAGCCACATCGTGCGTTGCGATAGCGCAGGCACAGGAGGTCGGCACCGAAAGCCGGCAGATATCAGGACCGCTCCTGACGCTCGACGAGGCGGTTGCGCTCGCGGGCGGCAGCGCGCCCGCGGCGGAAGCCGCAGCGGCGGACGTTGATGCCGCAAGCGCAGCCCGCCGAGTCGCGGGGCTGCGCCCCAACCCAGCGCTTTCGGTCGAAGTCGAGAATTTCGTCGGCACCGGGCCCTATAATGGCGTCAATGGCGCCGATATCACGGCAAGCGTCGCGATCCCGCTCGAACTCGGCGGCAAGCGGCAGGCCCGGATCGCGGTTGCCGATGCGGCGGCGCACCGCGCGCAAATCGCGCAGGCGATTGCGCAGGCCGATATCCGGTTCCAGGTCACCGAACTCTATATCCAGGCCTCGGCCGCCGAAGTGCGTGTCGCGATTGCCGAGGACCAATATCGTATCGCCGGCGACACGGCGCGCGCCGCGACCATAAGAGTGCAAGCGGGGCGCGCCTCGCCGCTCGAACAAGAACGCGCCGAAGTCGCGCGCCTGACCGCCGAAACCGAGGCCGAGAAAGCGCGCCGCCTCGCCGATGCCGCGCGCGCCAGTCTCGCGCGCCGCATTGGCCGCCCGGTCACCGGCCCGCTCGATGTCGCGGTACTCGGCGGCCCCGGAAGCGGCACCATGGGTCCGCCCCGCCCTGTATCGGCGGCTGGCACGCTCGCGCTGGCGGCGGCCGATGCCGACCTCGCCACCGCGGATGCCGGCGTCGAACTGGCGCGTTCGCAGCGCGTGCCCGATCTTACCGTCGGGCCGGGCGTTCGCCGGCTCGAAGCCACCAACGATGTCGCTGCGGTGTTCAGCGTCTCGGTGCCGCTGCCGCTGTTCAACAACGGACGCGCCGCGGTCGACCAGGCGAATGCCGAACGGCGGCGTGCCGACGCGCAGCGCCGCGTCACCGCGCTCGATATCGAGCAGAAGATCAGCGACGCCGAAGTCGAGGCTGCCAATGCGGCCGCGGCGGCGCGCGTCGCGAGCGGCCCCGCTCTGTCCTCGGCCATGGAAGCCGCGCGCATTGCGCGCATCGGCTACCGCGAGGGCAAGTTCGGACAGCTCGAACTGCTCGATGCCGAACGGACGCTGACCGAGATGCGCTCCGCGTCGATCGAAGCCCTCGCCTCCTATCAACTCGCCAAGGCCCGGTTGGAACGCCTGACGGCTCCCGCGCCGCTCGAAGGAAATTGACCCGATGACTATCACTATCAACCGAAAGCTGCTGCTCGCCGCGACGCTGCCGCTGTTCCTCGCCGCCTGCGGTGGCGGCGAGACCGCCAAACCCGCCGACGAGCATGGCGAGGAAGAGGCCGGCCATGCCGACGAGGGCAAGATCACCCTCACCAACGAGCAGATCAAGATCGCGGGGATCGCGCTCGGCAGCCCGACCATCGGCAGCGCCGGCGCGCTGCAATTGCCCGCAACGATCGAAGGCGATCCGCAAGGAACGCAGGCCGTGTCGGCCGCGATCGGCGGGCGGATCGTCGCGCTCAACCGCAATCTCGGACAGAGCGTCGGCCGTGGGCAGACGCTTGCGATTGTCGAGAGCCGCGAGGCCGCGCAGCTCCAGGGCGAGGTGCAGGCCACGCGTGCCCGATTAGCGCTTGCCAACTCCAATCTCGCACGCGAGGAGCGGCTGTTCGCACAGCGCGTGTCGCCCGAGCAGGATGTGATTGCGGCACGCACGGCCGCGACCGAAGCCAGGATCGCCTATCAACTCGCGCAGCAGCAGGTATCCGCCGCAGGGGGCGGCGGCGGCCAGCTCAACCGGATTGCCATTACCGCGCCGATTTCGGGCCAGGTAATCGCGCGCAGCGTGGTGCTCGGTCAGACGGTTCCCGCCGATGCAGAACTCTATCGCATCGCCAACCTCTCGAGCGTTTCGCTCTCGCTGAACCTCCAGCCCGCCGACGCCGGTCGTATCCGGCCCGGCGCCGTCGTCTCGGTGAGCGCGCCTGGACGCCAGGCGACCGGCAAGATCAGCTTCGTCTCGCCCGCGCTCGATCCGGCCACGAAGCTCGTGCCCGCAATCGCGATCCTCGACAATCGCGCCGGCCAATGGCGCGTCGGCGAAGCCGTGACCGCCTCGGTCGCGCTGGCTGCGAGCGGCGGCGTCGGCTCGATCAGCGTTCCCGCGACCGCGATCCAGACCGTCGAGGGCAAGAGCGTCGTGTTCGTGCGTACCAAGGACGGGTTCGAGGCTGTCCCCGTGGTGCTCGGCGACCGCGCGGGAGCCAATGTCATCGTCCGCTCCGGGCTCAAGGGCACCGAGCAGATCGCCATCACCAACAGCTTTTCGCTCAAGGCCGAGATCGGCAAGGGCGAAGCAGGCGATGAGGACTAAGCCATGATCGCTCGTATCGTTACCTGGGCGGTCGAAAAGCGCTGGCTTGTCGTCCTGCTCACCGCCATCGCCGCCATAATCGGGGCGACAGCATTGTCGCGCCTGCCGATCGACGCGGTTCCCGACATCACCAACAACCAGATCCAGATCAACGTCCGCGCCCCCGCGCTCTCGCCCGAACTCGTCGAGAAGCAGGTCGCCTTCCCGATCGAGACCGCGCTCGCGGGGATCCCCGGCCTCGATCACACAAGGTCGCTGAGCCGCAACGGCTTCGCGCAGGTCACCGCGGTCTTCGACGATTCGACCGACATTTATTTCGCGCGCCAGCAGGTCGGCGAACGCCTCAACGAGGCAACCGAGAATATACCCGACGGGGTTCGCCCGGAGATGGGGCCGATCGCGACGGGTCTCGGCGACGTCTATATGTGGACGGTCCGCCTCGCGCACCGCAAAGACGATGCGCACAAGGCCGGCGAGCCCGGCCTCCAGCCTGACGGCAGCTATGTGACCCCCGAAGGCGAACGGCTCGTCACCGAGGCCGACAAGTCGACCTATCTTCGCACGACGCAGGACTGGATCGTCACGCCGCTCGTCCGGACGGTTCCCGGCGTCGCGGGCGTCGATGCGATCGGCGGCTATTCGAAGCAGTATCTGGTCGTTCCCGACGTGCAGCGCCTCGCCGCGCTCGACCTCAGCCTCACCGAGCTCGCCGAAGCCCTCGAACGCAACAATAGTGCGGTCGGCGGCGGCGTCGTCGAGCGCAATGGCGAAGGGCTCGCCGTTCGTTCGGACGCGTTGGTCCGCGACACCGCCGAGCTGGCACGCACCGTCGTCGCAACGCGCGCGGGCGTTCCGATCACGCTCGACCAGGTGGCGACGGTCCGCACCGGACAGGCGGTTCGCATGGGTTCAGCCTCTGAAAATGGCACCGAAGTCGTCGTCGGCACCGCGGTCATGCGCATCGGCGAGAACAGCCGGACGGTCGCGACCGCGGTCGCAGACCGGCTGAAGGAGGTAAACGCCTCGCTGCCGCCCGATGTCGTTATCGAGCCGGCGCTCGATCGTACCAAGCTCGTCAATTCGACGATCTGGACGGTCGGCAAGAACCTGACCGAGGGTGCGCTGCTCGTCATTGTCGTGCTTTTCCTGCTGCTCGGCAATTTCCGCGCAGCGCTGATCGCGGCGCTCGTCATCCCGATCACGATGCTGCTCACCAGCTTCGGCATGCTGCGCGCCGGCGTCTCGGCGAACCTGATGAGCCTCGGCGCACTCGACTTCGGCCTCATCGTCGATGGCGCCGTCATCATCGTCGAGAATGCGCTGCGGCGCATGGCCGACCTCCAGCATCGCCACGGCCGCATCCTGACCGTCCAGGAACGTCTCGCGACCGTTGCATCGGCCGCGCGCGAGATGGTGCGACCGTCTGTCTACGGGCAGGCGATCATCATCCTCGTCTATGTGCCCTTGCTCACCTTGAGCGGGGTCGAGGGCAAGACCTTCATCCCGATGGCGCTGACCGTGATCATCGCGCTCGCTTTCGCCTTCATCCTCTCGCTCACATTCGTCCCCGCCGCGATCGCGATCTGGCTTTCGAAGCGGGTCGAAGAAAAAGAGGGCCGCATCATGGCGTGGCTGAAGCAACGCTACGAGCCGGGTCTCGACCGCGCGATTAGCAAGCCCAAGATCACCCTCGGCGCGGGCATCGGGGGGTTCGTCATCGCGATCCTCGCCTTCTTCTCACTCGGCCAGGTCTTCCTGCCGCAGCTCGACGAGGGAGATCTCCTGATCCAGGCGTTTCGCGTGCCCTCGACGTCCGTCGAACAGAGCCAGGCCATGCAAGTGCCGATCGAGCGGATGCTCGCAAGGCAGCCCGAGGTCGCGATCGTCTTCTCGAAGACCGGCACGGCGGACCTCGCGTCCGATCCGATGCCGCCCAACGCGACCGACAATTTCGTGATCCTCAAGCCTCGCAAAGAATGGCCCGACCCAAGCCTCCCCAAGGCCGAACTCGTCGAGCGGCTGGAGAAGGAACTGAACAAGATCCCGGGCAATGCCTATGAGATCACTCAGCCGATCCAGATGCGCTTCAACGAGCTGATTGCGGGCGTGCGCGGTGACATTGCGATCAAGGTCTATGGCGACGACTTCGACGCGATGAACGCGACCGCGCAGCAAGTCGCCGCAATCTTGCGGAAGACCGAAGGCGCGAGCGACGTGCGCGTCGAAGAAACCGAAGGTCTCTCGATGCTCGACATTCGGGCGAACCGCGACGCGATGGCGCGGCTCGGCGTCAGCGCGCGTGACGTGCAGGATGTCGTCACCGCAACGATCGGCGGCCGCGAGGCCGGCACGATCTTCGAAGGCGACCGGCGCTTCCCGATCGTCATCCGGCTGTCCGACGCGCAGCGCGCTGACCTGTCGGTGCTCGAACAGGTACAGGTCCCGGTGGCGGGCGGCGCCTTCGTGCCGCTTGCGAGCGTCGCCGATATCCGTATCGTCGAGGGACCGAACCAGATCAGCCGCGAAAACGGGAAGAGGCGCGTCGTCGTCCAGGCCAACGTCCGCGGCCGCGCGATCTCCGACGTCGTGGCCGACGCCAAGGCCGGCATCGCTAAGGATGTTCGCCTCCCCGCCGGCAGCTACCTTGAATGGGGCGGCCAGTTCGAGAATCTCGCCTCCGCACGCGACCGGCTTCAGCTCGTCGTCCCGGCCTGCTTCATCCTGATCCTGCTGCTGCTCTATGGCGCGCTTCGATCGTCGCGCGATGCGGCGATCGTGTTCACCGGGGTTCCGCTGGCACTGATCGGCGGCGTGCTAGCACTGTTCCTGCGCGGGATGGACTTCTCCATCTCGGCAGCAGTCGGGTTCATCGCGCTCTCGGGTATCGCGGTGCTCAACGGCCTCGTGATGGTGTCGTCGATCCAGGAACTGATGCGCTCGGGCATGGCGCGGGCCGAAGCCGCAAGGCAAGGCGCGCTCATGCGCCTTCGCCCCGTCGTGATGACCGCGCTCGTCGCCAGCCTCGGGTTCGTGCCGATGGCGCTCGCGACCGGCGCGGGCGCCGAAGTGCAGAAGCCGCTCGCGACGGTGGTGATTGGGGGACTGATCTCGGCGACCCTGCTCACGCTCTTCGTACTTCCGACCCTCTATGCCCGCTATGGCAGCCGGGAAGCCGACCTGCGGGAAGATCATTTGCAGTACGACGACAGCCTATCTGCGAGCACCCCCTAATGATCAGCACGACAAGACGCGCGGCACGCAAGGCTGCGGTTCTGTTGAACCGGCGGGCGACCATGCTGCTCGCTGGCGCCCGGGCGCCGATTCTCGACGACTTCGTGAACAGGTTGCCACATTGCCCGGCGATTCACATCGTAAGGGATCAGAATTCTAAAAATCTGGATCCAGGTCCAGCCCGGAACGGATGAGGTGCTCGTCACCGGAAGCGCCCAACGAGCCGGGACGAGCAGAGTCGTAAACCGCGGGCATCTTCACGCTTCCGCCGACATCGTCGGTGGAAGCGAGTCGATCATCGCAGACGCGCGCTAGACCTGTCCGATTTCCCCGTGCGTTAGATATTCCGCCCGGTTCGGCGTATCTATACCGATTTGAACATCTATCTGCTCCGCAACCGCTTGGCTGGAGTGGGTGGAAATCGCTGCCGGAGAACATGACAACGTCCTCTTCCGCCTCGGCCGGGCAGCCGTTTCCGAAGGGGTCACGCCGTTGGCGTTCCACTCCAGCAATTTTGACGCAACCCAGCCGATCGGAGGGACCGACTCATTCTACTGCGCGCTTGGGCCCCGATCCGGTAGTTGCAGCACGCTAAGCGCCAATCCTTTCCTAGACACACCCGTCGGCTCGCCGTCATCATATTACGTCCTTATTACGCGAGACGAAATGCGGCTCGACGTAACGCGGCATATTACGCCGCCTTTTGGCGTAAGTGACTGGAATTACTAGGAAAACTGGAGCGGGCGAAGGGATTCGAACCCTCGATCGCCGAGCTATGCCGCAAGGAAGGCATTGCCCAGAGCCTGTATTACACCTGGTCGAAGGAGTTCATGGAAGCTGGCAAGCGCCGCCTGGCCGGCGACACCGCCCGTGCCGCGACCACCGGAGAGGTCCAGGACCTGCGCCGCGAAGCCCGGGCCCTGAAGGAATGCGTGGCCGATCTGACACTGGAAAACCGTCTGCTCAAAAAAAGCATGGTCGCGGATGGGGGCAACGACGAATGAGATATCCCGCATCCGAGAAGCTCGAGATCATCAGAACCGTCGAGCAGTCGCACCTGTCGGCCAAGCGCACGCTGGACCAACTCGGCATCCCTCGTCGGACATTCTACCGCTGGTATGATCGCTACCTCGAAGGCGGGCCGGAGGCGTTGGAAGATCGGCCATCGGCGCCGAGCCGGGTGTGGAACCGCATCCCGGCGGGCATCCACGACCAGATCATCGAGCTGGCGCTGGAACAGTCTGAGCTGAGCCCCCGGGAACTGGCCGTGCGCTTCACCGAAGGGCAGCGCTACTTCGTGTCGGAATCCACGGTTTACCGCCTGTTGAAGGCCCACGACCTGATCACCAGCCCGGCCTATGTCGTGATCAAGGCTGCCGATCAGTTCCACACGAAAACCACGCGGCCGAACGAGATGTGGCAGACCGACTTCACCTACTTCAAGATCATCGGGTGGGGCTGGATGTATCTGTCGACCGTGCTCGACGACTTCTCACGCTACATCATCGCCTGGAAGCTGTGCACCAACATGCGAGCCGAGGACGTCACCGACACGCTGGACCTCGCCCTGGCGGCTTCTGGTTGCGACAGCGCCACGGTGCTGCACAAACCCCGGATACTCAGCGATAATGGCCCCAGCTACATCGCGGGTGAGCTGGCGGAATACATCGAGGCCCGGAAGATGAGCCATGTCCGCGGCGCCCCGTGTCATCCCCAAACCCAGGGCAAGATCGAGCGCTGGCACCAGACCCTGAAAAACCGCATCTTGCTGGAAAACTACTTCCTGCCCGGCGACCTCGAAGCCCACATCGAGACCTTCGTCGAGCACTACAATCGCCAGCGATACCACGAGAGCCTGGCCAACGTGACGCCTGCCGACGCCTACTTCGGCAGGGCTCCGGCAATCATCAAACTGCGCGAAAGGATCAAGCGACAGACCATCGAACATCGGCGCTTGCAGCACCGCAAGTTCGCCGCCTAACATCAACCCCCTGACGAGGTCCGCACTCCGCTAATCTACGCCGCGAGTTGTGCCGAATGTTCTGACGACGGACACCTATTTAACCGACGGCCTTCCCTGAGTGGAACGAGAGCCACATAGACCGTCGCGATCATTTGGCACGGAGCGCCGCCGCGATCGATGCGCGAACAGAAGGAAGCCGCGCCCACGGTAAGCCGGTGACGGTTAAGGTGGCGCAACACAAGAGGAGTGAGTCCGACAAGGCTGAGGGGAATGTGATTTTTGCGTATATCAGAGAATGACGATCCGAATGAAGGCGAGTTGCAATCATGCCGCCTGGTGAAAGGCGGTTGAGCTGGAAATCTGACAGGAGCTTCTGACAATGGATCATCAGCATCATGGCCATTTGGCGGAAGGCGCGGTTACCGATCCCGTCTGCGGGATGGCAGTCGATCCGGAGACGAGTATTCACCAGCTCACGCATGCCGGCGTCCATCATTATTTCTGCAGTGCGGGATGTCTGGGCAAGTTCAGAGCGGACCCGGCTCGCTATCACGGCGGCGCGGAGAACTCGGCACCGCCCCCTCCGAAGGGCGCGATCTGGACGTGTCCGATGCATCCCGAGATCCAGCGGCCGGGACCAGGAGCTTGCCCGATCTGCGGAATGGCATTGGAGCCTATCGTTCCCGAAGCCACCGACGGCCCGAGCGAAGAATATCGGGACATGCGCCGACGCTTCTGGATCGGCCTGGTGCTTGCGCTTCCGGTCCTTGCCCTCGAGATGGGCGGGCACATGACCGGACTTCATATGCTGATCTCCCGCCAGGCTAGTAATTGGGTCCAGATGCTGCTTGCGACGCCCGTCGTCCTCTGGGCGGGCTGGCCGTTCTTCGAGCGCGGCTGGCAGTCGCTGCGTACGCGTAACCTCAACATGTTCACGCTGATCGCAATGGGGACAGGCGTTGCCTGGCTTTACAGCATGGTCGCAGCACTCTTGCCCGATATCTTTCCAGATGCTTTCCGCGCCGCGGACGGTTCGGTGGCGGTCTATTTCGAGGCAGCCGCCGTAATCACGGTGTTGGTGCTGCTCGGCCAGCTACTCGAACTGCGCGCCCGCGAGACAACCAGTGGCGCGATCCGGGCGCTTCTCGATCTTTCACCGAAGCTCGCCCGCCGCGTCGCCGCGGACGGCAGCGACGAGGAAATAGACCTTTCCGAGGTTGTGGTAGGCGACGTCCTGCGAGTCCGCCCTGGCGAGAAGGTCCCGGTAGACGGTATCGTCATGGAAGGGCGGAGCACGGTCGATGAATCCATGGTTACCGGGGAATCCATGCCCATCACGAAGGACATCGGGGCCGCGCTGATCGGTGGAACGATCAATCAGACCGGCGGACTTGTGATGCGAAGCGAGAAGGTCGGCCGCGATACGATGCTTGCGCGTATTGTGCAGATGGTGGCCGACGCCCAGCGCAGCCGTGCCCCAATTCAGCGGCTCGCCGATGCGGTATCGGCCTGGTTCGTGCCGACCGTCATTCTGGTCGCACTGGTTGCCTTCGTCGCCTGGTCGCTATTCGGCCCGGCGCCATCGATGGGATATGGACTTGTGGCCGCTGTCGCGGTCCTCATTATCGCCTGCCCCTGCGCGCTCGGTCTCGCGACGCCGATGTCGATCATGGTCGGCGTTGGCCGCGGTGCCGAGGCTGGAGTGCTGATCAAGAACGCCGAGGCCCTGGAGCGCATGGAGAAGGTCGACACTCTGGTCGTCGACAAGACCGGAACGCTGACGGCCGGAAAGCCTTCGGTCGTCGCCATCGAAGTTGCGGAGGGTTTTGCCGAGGAAGAGATTCTGCGCATTGCGGCAAGCCTTGAACGTACAAGCGAACACCCGCTGGCACAGGCGATCGTCCAGGCCGCCGAGCAGCGCGGGATCAAGCTCCTCGAACCGACCGCAGTCGACCAGCCGGTTGGCAAGGGCATAGTCGGCATGGTCGACGGGCAAACCGTGCAGGCGGGCAACGCGAGTTTCCTGGCCGAATATGATATCGGCCCCGGCGACCTCGCGGGTCCGGCCGACCGGCTGCGCGGGGACGGGGCTACCGCCATTTTCCTGGCAATCGGCGGGCGCGCAGCGGGCGTCATCGCCATCGCCGATCCGGTAAAGGAGACAACTCCGGCAGCGCTCAGGGCGCTCAGGGAGGCCGGCATCAAGGTAATCATGCTGACGGGCGACAACCGCACGACCGCGCAGGCGATAGCGCGGCGCCTCGATATTGCCGATGTCGAGGCCGACGTCCTGCCGGACCAGAAGAGTGCCGTGGTAACGCGCCTTCGCGAGGAAGGGAGAATTGTCGCAATGGCCGGCGACGGCGTCAACGACGCGCCCGCGCTCGCTGCTGCCGATGTCGGGATCGCGATGGGATCGGGCACCGATGTCGCGATCGAGAGCGCCGGAGTGACGCTGCTCCATGGCGACCTGATGGGTATCGTCCGGGCGCGGCATCTCAGCCATGCCACGATGCGGAATATTCGCCAGAATCTCTTCTTCGCCTTCGCATACAATGTCGCCGGGATTCCGATCGCGGCTGGCGCGCTCTATCCGGTTTTCGGCTTGCTGCTGTCGCCGATTATCGCCGCCACCGCGATGGCGCTCTCTTCGGTCAGCGTGATCGGCAATTCGTTGCGACTGCGCCTGGTGAAAATCTGATCCGTGCGGCGCTTCGCACATTGCGTATACGGGCGAGGAACAGCGAACAGCATCTCTCGGGCAAGCTCGGTTTGATGAGCGAAACCAAAGTCCCTCTCGGGAATATGCGCGAGGCTCACGAACGCGGGGCGGATCTTCGGGTGTGTCGAGGGGCGGTTGCTGAGAGGGAAACAAGCGAGCCCAACGACAACTTATGACCCGCTTCGCACCCTCGGCGGGCCATTCCCCAACCGGCTGCCTCGGTCGCGACCCGCCGGAGAATCTCGGGCATCCGGACCCGGACTGGTCGGTCAGGATCATGAAACGGCCTGACCTCGGACGAGGATCCAGTCGCATGATCCGTGCGAATACCGGGCCGCTCCAGAGTGGATTCGTAACTTACGTATATTGAAGGGACGGTCGGGACGGCATTGAGGCGATCTAGCTCAAGACAGCTAATGGAGCGCGATCATGTTCGAACAGGCCTTCAGCACCATCAATGCCGCGCCGTCCTTCCGGCATCGCTATGACAATTTCATCGGTGGTCGTTGGAGTCCCCCCGCTGCGGGAGAATATTTCGCCGATACGAGCCCGATCAACGGCGCCCTGATCGCCGAGTTCGCGCTGTCAACACCGGAAGATGTCGAGCGCGCGCTCGATGCGGCGCACGCGGCCAAGGATCAGTGGGCCAAGATATCACCAGCCGAGCGTGCGCGGTTGCTCAACCGGATCGCCGACCGGCTGGAAGACAATCTGGAGCTGCTGGCCTTCGCCGAGACGATCGACAACGGCAAGCCGATCCGCGAGACGCGTACCGCAGACGTGCCTCTGGCGATCGACCACTTCCGCTACTTCGCCGGCTGCATCCGGGCGGAAGAGGGCGCGATCTCGACGATCGATGCCGACACGATCGCCTATCATTTCCGCGAGCCGCTTGGCGTCGTCGGGCAGATCATCCCGTGGAACTTCCCGCTGCTCATGGCAGCCTGGAAAATCGCTCCGGCACTTGCCGCGGGCAATTGCACGGTGATCAAACCTGCGTCCCAGACGCCTTTGACATTGCTGATGTTCGCAGAGCTCACCGCCGATATTCTGCCGCCTGGCGTGTTCAACGTCGTGACGGGACCTGGACGGACCGTTGGCCAGGCGATCGCCGCCAATCCACGGATCGCCAAGGTCTCCTTTACGGGCGAGACGGTCACCGGCAAGCAGATCATGCATGCGGCCGCCGACCATCTCATCCCCCAGACGATGGAACTTGGCGGCAAGTCGCCCAACATCTTCATGGCCGACGTGCTCGACGAGGAGGACGCCTTCTTCGACAAGGCGCTGGAGGGCTTCACGCTCTTCGCGTTCAACAAAGGCGAGGTCTGCACCTGTCCCTCGCGCGCGTTGATCCACGAATCGATCTTCGACCGTTTCATCGAGCGCGCCGTGGCGCGTGTCACAGCGATCCGCCAAGGCGACCCGCTCGACCCTTCGGTCCAGATCGGCGCCCAGGCGTCCGAAGATCAGCTCCACAAGATCCTCGGCTATATCGACATCGGAAAAGCCGAGGGTGCGCAATGCCTGACCGGCGGCGCGCGGGCGCTCCCCGGCGGCGAACTCGATCGGGGCTATTTCGTGCAGCCCACCGTGTTCCTCGGCGAAAATCGGATGCGCATCTTCCAGGAAGAGATCTTCGGGCCGGTGCTGTCGGTGACCACATTCAAGACAGTCGACGAGGCGATCGCGATCGCCAACGATACCGCCTACGGCCTCGGCGCGGGCGTCTGGACCCGCAACGGCAACACGGCCTACCGGCTCGGCCGCGCGATCGAGGCCGGGCGGGTCTGGACCAACTGCTACCATCACTATCCCGCACATGCCGCTTTCGGCGGATATAAGGCGTCGGGTTTCGGACGCGAAAATCACAAGATGATGCTCGACCATTATCAGCAGACCAAGAACCTGCTCGTCTCCTATGACGAGCATGCGCTCGGCCTGTTCTGATCCCTCCCGGAAGGAGAAGCAGACATGGCGAAAACCATGAAGGCGGCGGTCGTCCGCGAATTCGGTAAGCCGCTGGTCATCGAAGAAGCGCCGATCCCGACGGTCGGACCCGGCCAGATCCTGGTAAAGGTCGCGGCGGCCGGCGTATGCCACACCGACCTGCATGCGGCCGAGGGCGACTGGCCGGTCAAGCCCAACCCGCCCTTCATTCCCGGGCATGAAGGCGTCGGACATGTCGCCGCCGTCGGATCGGGCGTCACTCTCATAAAAGAGGGCGACCGGGTCGGCGTCCCCTGGCTCTACTCCGCCTGCGGGCATTGCGTGCATTGCCTGGGCGGCTGGGAGACGTTGTGCGAGAGCCAGCAGAATACCGGCTATTCGGTGAATGGCAGCTTCGCGGAATATGTCCTCGCCGATCCAAATTATGTCGGGCATCTTCCCGACAATGTCGACTTCCTCGACATCGCGCCGATCCTCTGCGCCGGCGTCACCGTCTATAAAGGGCTGAAGGCCACCGAGGCGAAGCCCGGAGAGTGGGTGGTCGTCTCCGGGATCGGCGGGCTCGGCCACATGGCGGTGCAATATGCCCGCGCGATGGGTCTCAATGTGGCGGCGGTCGACGTCGACGACCGCAAGCTCGATCTCGCGACCCGTCTCGGCGCGGCGCTCACGGTCAACGCGCGCGAGGAGGATCCGTCAGCCGCCATCAAGCAGGCGATCGACGGTGCGCAGGGCGTCCTCGTCACCGCGGTCTCGCCCAAGGCCTTCCAGCAGGCGCTCGGCATGGTCCGGCGCGGTGGTACGGTCGCGCTCAACGGCCTTCCACCGGGCGATTTTCCGCTGTCGATCTTCGACACCGTACTCAACGGCATCACCGTTCGCGGTTCGATCGTCGGCACCCGGCTCGACCTTCTCGAAGCACTGGCCTTCGCCGGCGAAGGCAAGGTGCATGCGACGGTGCACGCCGAAAAGCTGGAGAACATCAACGACGTCTTTGCGCGCATGCGCCGCGGCGACATTGACGGGCGGATCGTTCTCGATCTGGCCTGACCATCTTCTGGCGAAAGAAACATTCAATGCCCCTCCTTCATAGCTTGCCGATCGCACGGCGCCACTTCGTTCAGGGGCTGGCGATTGGCGGAGCCGTCGCGGGCTTCGTCCCGGCACTGCAGGCGAAATCCCTCTCCGCATCGACGGCTGAATTGAGCGGGACCGAATTCGACCTCGAGATCGCCGAGATCCCGGTCAACTATACCGGCAAGCGCCGGGTCGCGACGGCAGTGAACGGCGCCGTACCCGCGCCGGTCCTGCGCCTGCGCGAGGGCGACACCGTCACGCTGCGCGTTCGCAACAGCCTCAAGGAGATGTCCAGCATCCACTGGCACGGGATCATCCTGCCCGCAGAAATGGACGGCGTTCCGGGCATCAGCTTCGCCGGTATCGCGCCGGGCGAGACCTTCACCTATCGATTCGAAGTACGCCAAGTGGGCACCTACTGGTACCACGCTCATACGCTTGCCGAGCAGACCGGACTTTATGGAGCGATTGTCGTCGAGCCGAGAGTGCCGATGGGTCCCGTTCCCCACCGCGACTATACCATCATGCTGAGCGACTGGTCGGACGAACCACCGCTCCAGATCTTCACGAACCTCAAGAAGCTGAGCAGCTATTATAACTTCGCGCAGCCGACCGCCGGCGACTTTCTAGAGGATGTGAGCGAGTTGGGCCTCGCCAAAGCCCTCGAACGGCGGCGGATGTGGAACGGGTCGCGGATGAATCCGACCGACTACAGCGACCTTTCCGCAGCGACCTACACTTATCTTATGAACGGGACGACGCCTGCGGGCAACTGGACCGCCGTCGCCGCGCCCGGCGAGCATGTGCGCCTGCGCTTTGTGGGCGCGGGAACGGCGACCTTCTTCGACGTACGGATTCCCGGTGTGGAGCTGACAATCGTTTCGACCGACGGGCAGCCGGTGGTGCCGGTGACGGTCGAGGAGTTCCGGATCGGCCCGGGGGAAACCTATGATGTCGAGTTCACCATGCCCGATGGCAATGCGCGCACGATCTTCGCCCAGGCGATCGATCGGACCGGCTTTGCCCGCGGCACGATCGCGCCTGCTCCCGGCATGTCGGCACCGGTCCCCACCCTCGATGCGCGGCCCTGGCTCGATCCCGTCGACATGATGGGGGCGATGATGACGATGGGCGGCGGCGAGCACGCCGGGCACGGCCTGACGGAGATGCCGCCGAAGGCCCGGCATGCCCGCACCGAATATGGTGCGAACACCGATATGCGCGTCGACTATCCCCGCGCCAATCTCGATGATCCCGGCGCCGGCCTGCGCGACCGCTCATGGCGTGTCCTGACGCTGGCGGACTTGCGGACACCCAATGGCGATCCCGATCCGCGCGAGCCCGAACGCGAGATCGAGCTCCACCTCAACGGCAATATGGAGCGCTTCATCTGGGCGCTCGACGGAATCAAGCTCAATGACTCGCGGCCGCTCCACTTCAAGCCGAACGAGCGACTGCGCATCATCTTGGTCAACGACACGATGATGTCCCATCCGATGCACCTCCACGGCATGTGGAGCGATGTCGAAGGATCCGATGGCGCCTTCCAGGTCCGCAAGCATACGGTGGTGGTCCAGCCTGCCCAGAGGGTGAGCTTCCGCGTCACCGCCGATGCTATGGGTCGATGGGCGTTTCACTGCCATCTGCTCTACCATATGGCGGCCGGCATGTTCCGGGAGGTCGTCGTCGCATGATCCGCATGGCCCGCCCCCGCCCCGCGCCGTTCCTGGTTGTCCTCCTCTTCTCGACTGCGATTGCATCAACCGCCTCGGCGCAAGAGCCATCTTCCACGGCGCCGGACGCCTTCCAGGCGGGGCAGGTGCCTCCACCGGAGGAGCACATCCATCCCGCGTCTCAAACCCAGGACCATGCGGGAATGGACATGCCTGGCATGGATGTGCCGAGCACCGGTATGAAGATGGACATGGGCCGCATGCAGGGCGGCAAGGCCCCGCCGGACGCGCGCGATTCAAATGACTATTCGGACGGCTACCGCAATTCGACACTGCCCGGCTATGAGATGGCCGACAAGCTCTCGATTCCGAAGGTCCTCGTCGACGAGCTCGAGTTCGTCAGCGGCAATGAGGGCCAGGGGGTGGGCTGGACGGTGCTCGTCACGAAGGGGCAGGACAATGACAAACTATGGCTGCGCAGCCAGGGCCTGAAAAACTCGCGCGATCGTCTTGATGCTGAAAGCAGCGTCGAGGCGCTCTGGTGGCACGGCAAGAGTCCGTTCTGGGGCACGGTGCTGGGAGTTCGCCAGGATCTCGGCAAGGGAGCGACGACATGGCTTGCCGCAGGCGTCGAGGGATTGGCGCCCTATTGGTTCGACGTGCAGTTGACCGCCTATGTGGGCGACGATGGCCGCATCGCGGGGCGCGCCAAGGCCGGCTACGAGGTTCTGTTCACCAATCGGCTGATCTTGACCTCCCAGGTCGAGACCAACCTCTATTCCAAGCGCTCGGTCGACCGCGAGCTTGGTGGCGGGTTCAGCAATGTCGAGCTGAGCGGCCGACTACGCTACGAGTTGTCGCGCAAGTTCGCACCTTATGTCGGCTTTGTCTGGGAACGCGCGCTCGATGGCACCGCCGCCTTCCGGCGCGCGGACCGCGAACTGACAACCGAGCGTCGCGTGGTCGTCGGCCTCAGATTGTGGTGGTGATCCCTGGACCCGAGACGGTAGCGAACGCGCAACGGTACGATGGTGCGACCGGACGGCCATATCAGGCGGCCGGTCATCACCACCCAGGCGACGGTGCATGATGGACAATTGCATGCTTGAACGTGCGATCTTCATCCATTGAGTGCCGGATCGGAAATCTTGGACTGACCTCGCGTCACGGCCTGCTTGCACTGGCTATCGATCCGTAAGGCCTGCGCCATTGGCATGCGAACTCCAAGGATCGGCTTCTGCGACGCTTGCTCGCAATGGCTATCGGTCTCGTGTGTTGGCTGACTCGCAGCATCGGTGCTCGCGGGACGGTTAGCCGCGGCCATATCGACGTCGAGTATCGGTCACGCCAGCCTGGAGCAGCGGCCCGCAAGCAATGGTCTCGAGTGGCGCGGCGGCGAACGATGATCGATCCCGACAAGGCGGCATTACTCCGGAACTCCCACGCCGGTGCAGCGCTCAGGCTGGATCGCGCGAGAAATTTCGAGGGGTATCGCGCCGAGCTGCGTATTTGACTTAGTGCCCGTTCCGATTGGGGGATTCCGACGGCCATGAAACCATTGCCCTGTCGCCTACGCGCCCGGCCTGGACGGCTGGGGATGACATGATCCCCGAAGACAATTCGGTAGCGTGGCGCGACGACGTCCGCGAAATCGAGGCGCTATCGGAGCTCATGCTTCGCGAGGCCAGCGGCTATGTCGTCGTCTTGCTCGATCCCGCCGGCACCATCCGCGCGATCAATGGCGAGACCGAGAGGAAGGGACTTTGGTCGAGCGCCGATCTGTGCGGCCGCTCGCACGAGATTTTCTATCCGCCCGATGAAATGGCGAACGGCCGGCCTGAAGCCGATCTGGCGGCGGCCCTCGCGCAGGGTTCCCTCGAGCGTGAGGCTTGGCGCGTGTGCCGTGATGGAACCGAATATCTCGCCAGGCTGACGATCAATGCCCTGAAAGATCAAGCGGGTGTGATTCGCGGTTTCGGCAGCATCGTGCGCGACATCACCGAGGATGCGGCAATGCGCGGCTCGATCGAAGCCCGCGAGCGACATCTGCAGTCGATTCTCGCGACCGTTCCCGATGCCATGATCGTCATCGACGAGCGGGGGCGCATAACCTCGTTCAGCGCTGCGGCCGAGCGATTGTTCGGTTATGGCGAGAGCGAATTGCTTGGCCGCAATGTGTCCTGCCTCATGCCGCGGGCGGACAGTATCAGGCATGACGAATATATCGGCCATTATCTCGAAACGGGAGAGCGCCGAATCATCGGGATCGGCCGCATCGTGGTCGGGCAGCGCCGGGACGGTTCGACTTTTCCAATGGAATTGTCGGTCGGCGAGGCGGGGGGGCCGGAAGGGCGCATCTTCACCGGCTTCATTCGGGACCTGACGGAAAAGGAACATGATGAGCTGAGGCTCAAGGAATTGCAGGCCGAGCTTGTGCATGTCTCGCGGCTGAGCGCGATGGGAACGATGGCCTCGACCTTGGCCCATGAGCTTAACCAGCCGCTGACTGCCATTGCCAACTATCTGGAGACGACGCGGGATCTTGTTGACGGGGAAGGGGATATACCGCGGGATATCCTGCACGAAGCGCTGACGGAGGCCGCCAATGAGACCCTCAGGGCAGGCTATATTGTTCGCCGCCTCAGGGATTTCGTAGCTCGGGGCGAGGTGGAAAAGACCGTAGAGGATTTGCCGCGCCTGATCGACGAGGCAGGCAAGCTGGCGCTTATCGGTGCCCGGGAACGCGGGGTCCGCAGCTTTTTCACCTTCGACCCGGCCGCGACACCTACGCTCGTGGACCGCGTCCAGATCCAGCAGGTTCTGGTCAACATCATGCGCAATGCCATTGAAGCGATGGCGGACTCCGAAGTGCGGGAACTGCGCGTTTCCACCAGGCTGCGGGCCGACGAGATGATCGAGATTGCGGTAGAGGACAGCGGTCCCGGCATTGCGGAGGACGTGATACCGCGGTTGTTCCAGGCTTTTGTCAGCAGCAAATCGGACGGCATGGGGCTCGGCCTGTCGATCTGTCGGACGATCGTTGAGGCTCATGGCGGACGGATCTGGGTCGAGGACGGTCCAGGCGGTGGAGCCGTGTTCCGATTCACCTTGGTTCACGCAAAGCTGGAGGAAGAACATGCAGGATAAGCGCCTCATTCATCTGGTCGATGACGAAGAGGCCATCCGGAAGTCAGCCGGATTCATGCTGCGGACGGTGGGGTTCGAGGTACGGACCTATGCGAGCGGCGTGGAATTTCTGAAGCTGGCACGCACGGCCGAGACTGGATGTGTGCTTCTCGACGTTCGCATGCCTGAGTTAGATGGGCTTCAGGTCCAGTCGGAAATGGCGCAGCGCGGCATCAATATGCCGGTCGTCGTCCTGACCGGTCATGGCGACGTCACTCTCGCGGTGCAGGCGATGAAGGCGGGCGCAGTGGATTTTATCGAGAAACCCTTCGAGAAGGCATCGCTGCTTGAGGCTATCGACCGCGGATTCGCGCGTATCGACCGGGTCGATGTCCGAGCGACGGAAGAAGCCGAAGCGCAGGTCCGGATCGGCGTCTTGACGCCCCGCGAGAAGGAGGTTCTCGATGGGCTCGCGCGAGGCTATCCCAACAAGACCATCGCCTATGATCTAGGCGTTTCTTCGCGAACCGTCGAAGTCCACCGGGCAAGCCTGATGAGCAAGTTGGCTGTCCGCAGTCTTTCCGATGCGCTCCGGATTGCATTTGCTGCGGGCCTTGGTCGCAGCGAAGCCAAACTGGGATGATTACGTAGCGACTGAGATACGCGGTTCTGGAATGCTGCACTCACGGAGAATCGATTTTCGGATGCTCGCCACTCATGTCTGTGCACATCGGGCAATCGTCCCGTCACCCCTTCACGATATTGGTCTCGGACGACGACCCGGGCGTTCGCCGTTCGACGCAATTGATGCTGCGGGCCCAGGGATTTCGGGTCCGGGCCTATACTAGCGGCAGCGCGCTATTGGCCGACCCGCGATCACTTCATGCCGATTGCCTTGTCGTCGACTTTCGCATGCCGGACATCGACGGCCTGTCACTCCTGAGACGCTTACGCTCGAAGGGCTGGTGCGGTTGCGCGATCATGATCTCGGCCTATCATGACGACGCGCTGGAACGCGAAGCGAGGCGCGTTGGATTCGAGCATGTCATTGCAAAGCCGCTGATCGCGCGCGCACTGCTCGAGGCGATCGCTTGCTCCGCAAGGGATCATGGCTGACTGGACCGATCGCTCGTCCGTTCCCCCTCTTGCCACAGCAAAGGCAGGCTGAGAGCGACGATCAATGCCGCCGCCGCCAGGGTGAACGTGATCACCCACTGCTGCCCCACTCCCGCGAGCGCAAGCCCGATCGGCGCCGCCGCCTGTCCAATACTCGCCGCCGCATGCTGGAGCCCGAGCCGAGCACCCGAAACCCGGGAGCTGCGGTTGCTGATCCAGAAGCTGGTCACGAGGCGAAGGCTGGCCGCGCTCCAGCCGAGAAGGAAAGCGATCCCCGCGAGACCGAGGATCGACCGCGGATTTTGCGAAGCCAACAGTCCGATTGCCAGAACGAGCAGCATAAGACGCGTGAGATCGACCGGCCGGCGGACAAGCCAACCCAAACGGGCCTGCGCGATTTGTGCCGCGAGCATGCCGACGCCGCAAAGGCTCAGCATGAAGGCGATGGCTTCGCGGTCGAGCGGAAGGCCTTGGCCGGTCACCAGCAGACCGATGTGAAGGGCCGCCAGGGCAGCGCCGGCGATAATGGTGATGACGAGGAGTGTCGCAGTCTTCCGGTTGTTGTCGCGGTTGCTGCGGCGCGGGATGGCATGCGAACGAGACCGTTTGGGAAGCTGAGAGGGCGACAGCAGGCAACCGGCGAGCAAGAGTGCCAGGGCGAGAGGGAACAGCGGGGCCGACGGCAGCAGCGGAAAAGACAATTGTGTGAGCAGGGGGCCGGCCAGGTCGCCAAGAAAGACAAAGCTGGTCAGCCATGTGAAGAGACGGGCCCGACCCACCCGGCTCTCGGCCCGGAAGCCCGCAGCAAGGAGCGAGAGAGGAATGATGGCCCCCGACGCCATGCCCGACAGGATGCGCAGAAGATATAAGGTGGCGAGATCGGTACTGCCGAACGCCAGTGTCGTTGCCGCGAGGACCAGAAGCGCGATCCGAAGAAGCACCCGATAGTCCATGCGATCGGCCAACCACCCCCAAATGGGCGCAAGGCCGAGAGCGGCAAGAGGAAAGGAAGCCGAAAGGCTCACTATATGGAAATCGTGGGTTGCGGCAACGGGGATCACCGCGCCGCCCTCGATCAAGGACGGCAGAAAAGCGATGGCGGCCGTTTGCGTGGCCGACGTCGCGGCAACGGCAATCAGGAGGAGCAAGAATCCGAAGCTTGATCCGCCAAAAACTGCGGAGTTCCGGCTGGCTGCCGCAGGACCGAAAATCTTCACGGGAACATTTGAGCTTTTCAGACAAAAAGCCCGCTGCCACGGGGGCAGCGGGCTTCCGGGGGGATGGACCGACCGATGCTCACATATGCTCGTGCTTCATCGGCATGTCTTTCGGTTTGTCCGCAGGCTTGGACGTCCCCATGCCGCCCATGGCAGGCATGGGCTTGTCGTTGCCGCCGCATCCACCGCCGGACTGATCCTGCATCTTTTCCATGCCCTCGCGGTGATCTTTCATCATCTTGTCGTGCATCTGCTGTCCGCCGTGGTCCATGCCGTGGCGATGCTCGTCGCCGGGCTTCTGGGCCGGCGCGGTGGCGGCCGGCTTCTTCGGCGGCCCTTTGCTCTCGTCGGCGAGGACCGGCATCTGGGTCAGGGCGAGGAGGCCAAGGACCGTCAGAACAGGGGAAATCTTGCGCATGATGTGTCTCCATTCGAAATCTTTGCTTTGTATCGACACCAAGTCGGATCGGCGCCGCTGTGCTCGATATGCTGCACCGAACGTCCGGATCGAAATACGTGAAGCCCACATGTTGATCTCTCGCCCGAAGAAAATCGGAACGCCACGTGCTGCTATGAAGACATGACCATCATGCCGCACCCCTCGGCACAGCGGCGGCATAAGTTCGCGCAGCGCAACAGCTGTGCGTCACCCGTGAATGCAGCGCAGTTTTCCGCGCACAATCGGCAGATCTGCTCGCAGGTCTGGCAAAGGATCCCATGAGCCGGAGAATTGCGAAGCAGCGATTGAGCGGTCGTGAGGCAAATCCCGGCGCAATCGGCGAGAATAGCCATGATCCCCGGAGCGGCCTTGTCGCCGCCCTCTTCTAGGCAATGGCGCGCGGCTTCGATGCAGCTTCGATGCGTTTCCAGGCACAACGCCGCGCAATCGGCAAGCGGCATTGCATGGGAGTCGGGCATTCCCCCGCCGGGCGGTGGATCTTCGGCGCGCGCGGCGCCGACGAGCATTGTCAGGGCAAGCCCGGTCCCCAGGATCGATCGCCTCTCAAGCATGAAAATTCTCCCATTGAATCGAGCCATGCGGCCGAAGCCGCCATCCTCTCGGAAAGATGCGCCTGAGCGTGTCGGATGGCATGGTGGTCACCGGTCCGTCGCCGCGTCGAGGCGGGCGCGCTCCATGCGCGTATTCTCCCAAGGCCAATGACCATTGATCTCGACGCCCAGCGAAATGCTCAGGAAGGTACGAACAAACACGAGGCCCGCGAGCACGACGAGGTCGTTAAGCGTAGGGTTGATCACCAGTGATTTCACGATGTCGCCCGCTACGAGAAACTCAAGGCCGAGCAATATGCTGCGACCGAGTGTCGATCGGAACGGACGATAGGCTTCGGCATAGAGGCCTCGACAGGCCTGACGGAGAAACGTCGCGGTCGCCAGCGCGGCACCTGTCAGGATGGTTGCCGTGCCGCTCAGTTCCAGGATAACCACGGCGAGGCGGAACAGGCTCTCGAGCCAGTGACCGCTTCCGCCGTCAATGGTGATCATACCAGCCTCTCCTGCGAATATTGTTGAAACTGTCGGTCGTGTGACAGGCATAGCATTGTTCCACGGTCGCCCGCTCGCCTGCGGCGCGCTGCGAAACCATGCTGAAATGCTCCATATAGTGGCTCGGCGGCGCCCGGTGGCATTCGGAGCAGTTCCGGGAATTGGTCGAGGGATGCCGGTAGCCGTCGATGCGCCAGCTGTCGGTCGCGTGGCAACTCGCGCAGCGCGTTCCGAAGAGGCCCAGGTGCGGGTCGCGAATGGAATGGCAACCAGCACAGGCGAGCACGCCTGTCACCGCGCCGCCGGCGGTCGCGGCGGCGGGGCGCTGCGACCATATTCCCGGCTTGAACAGGGCCTTGTGATCCATGCGAATGAGGCTCTGTCTGCCCGCATGCTCGACGTGGCATGAGGTGCATTGCAAGGCCGAGGCATGGAATTGGGTCGATTGCTTGTTTCCGAAGTCGGTCGCGGCATGACAACTCTTGCAAGTCTCCCCCGTCACACCAGCGATGGGGGTGTGGCAGTTTCGGCACGATCCTGCGAGGCTGCGGTGGGCTTCGGACAGGGGGCCCGGCGAAACGAGCTGCGCGACCACGCCGGCCTGAGGCGGCGCGTTCGACCGCGACAGCGCCGGTAGCCCAAGCAGCACGACGAGCAGGCTGGTCGCAAAAAGGGCCGGAAGCAGCCAGTGGCGCATCATGGCCAGCGAAGACCAAAATAGACCGCGGCCGCGATATGGAGAATCACGAGCGCGTAAAGCAGCGAACCGGCCACGATATGAAACCATCGCCAGCGTGCGAAAAGTACTCCCGTTACTTCCTCTGCCCGCACGGCATATTCGGTGTCGGAAATGGCCGCGGCAAGCTTGATCGCATCCTGCGGTGGTGGTTCAGCGGGCTGGTTTGCGCGGGTGAAGACATATCGAAGCCAGCGTGGCGGCTCCTGCGTCTCCCCAATTTCGCCCGGCGCCGCCGGAATGTCCAGAAAGGCCGACTGGAGCGAAGCCAGTTCCGACTTGCGGCCGCGCAAGGCCCTTGCAAGTTCGCCGAGAAGATAGCGCCCGGCAAATCCGCTTGCAACGGTGAGGAGGAGGAGGCCGGTTAGCATGAGGCCCAGCGGACTCGCGAACTTGTGCGCGGTGTGAAGGAGGGCGAAGAAAGCTCCCAGAACGCCAGAATAGATATGAACGGCAAGGAGCGTCGGCTTACGCACATAGCGCGTAATCCGACGATCGAGCGGCGGGATATGTTTGGCCGCCACATAGGGAAGCGTCAGCAGCATGCACAGGGCCGCAAGGATGCCGAGCAGACCGCCGCCGAGGCTACCGGGGAAGCGTGGGGATGCGTGAACGAGAAATCCGGCCGGAAAGACCAGAATGAACCCCACCAGAAGCACCATCAATATGTCGCCGCGTTCGCGCATCAGGCTTCAACCACGATCGGCTTGCCGCTGCCTTTGGCCTGGCAAGCCAATATATAGCCGTTCGCCTTGTCTTCCGGCGCCAGGCCCGCTTCGTTCGCCATCGTGACTTCACCGTCGAGCAGCTTGGTGACGCATAGTCCGCAGTCTCCGGTGCGGCAGGAATAGGGTATCTCGACGCCAACCCCCTCGGCGGCTTCGAGCACGGTCTGATCGCCAGCCAGGGCGGCGGACACACCCGACAGAGCGAACGTCACGGAAGCTTCGGCAATCCTTGTGGAAGGCGCGGACGGAGGCTGTACCGTGCGACTTGCATCGTTGCCGGGCGCGCTGGGCGCGTCGACTGGATCGATGGGCAGCGATGCGGGCCCAAAGGCTTCGGTATGAAGTTGCACTTCCGGCACGCCGAGCTCGGCGAGCTCCGCCTTCATCGCCGCCATCATCGCGGGGGGACCGCACAGGTGGATGCGGCGGCGCGCGATGTCGGGGACGGCCGAAAGCAGCATGTCCCGCGTCAGGGGGCCGACGGCGCCATGCCAGACCGTCCCTGGCGAGCGCTCCATCGCGGCGAAGACATGCAGATTGTCATGAAGCCGCTCGAGTCGCTCGATTTCGTCACGGAAGACGAACTCGTCCGTGGACCGAGCGCCATAAAGGAAGAATATCTCGCCCGGCCAGGCGGTGTCTGTAAGATAGCGCAATACCGACATCATCGGCGTGATCCCGACACCGCCCGCGATGAGCACGATACTATCCGCGGTCGTCCCAGTGAAGGTGAAGGAGCCGAAAGGGCCCGAGGCTCGAACAAGATCCCCGACAATGAGCGTGTCGTGCAGGTGGCGGGACACCGCTCCCTGCTCCTCGCGCTTCACCGTCAGTTCGACATAGGCCCGCTGCGTCGGCGACGAAGCGATAGTGTAGGATCGGCGGGCACGCTTGCCGGGCTCGGGCTCGACCTCGATTTGCAGAAACTGACCGGGCAGGAAATCGAAAGGCAGCCGGTCGGCTGCGGGATCTGCGAGACGGAAGGTCCTGATGGTCGGCGTCTCCCGGATGATCCGCGTCACCCGCAGCGGTCCGGACCAGGGCCGGGGCTTGCGCAGCGAAGCACCGGCCGGGGCGGGCGCGTTGCTTGGCGCGAGCGCTCCGGCCGTAGCGGCCTGCATCTCCGGAGCTGCGGCCGGCGACGGTTGCGTGTTGGCGACCTTCGCGGTTCCTTTCCTGGCTGCGACGATCTGACGGATGCGCTTGAGACGAAGTAGCTGCAACGCGGCGAGGCCGGTACTCAGCAAGAGGAGGAACAGCATCAGCAGCAGGTGGGAGGGAGACAGGCCGAAAGGATGGGCCGCGTGCGTCTCGTCCGGCTCGATCGACAGGCGATCGCGGAACCAGTTCATCGCGGCGCCCGCCGGCTTTCCGGTCCCGGCGAGGGCCATCCGGGCAGCCGCACCGCTATCGAGAAGATCGCTGCCTTCGCGAAGATTGCGCACGGCGGCGATTTGCTCGGTCGCCGTTTCGGCGTGCGCGGCTGCGCGGGCGGCCTCGGAGATCAGCATCAGCCCTCGATGCGACCGTTGCTCGGCTTGCCGCAGCAGGGCTTGCCTCGCCGCGTCATCGAGTGCCGGTAGCGCGAGCAATTGCGAGAAGAAAGGAGACTGGCGGCGGCCGCCATGCTCGCCTTCCATCATTTCGCCCATCATCGATTGCATTTCGCCCGCGGGCTTCATCCCGGATGACGCCATGCTGCCAACCGCCACGCCGCCAGGCGGCGAGGCACTCCCATGATGGGCGGCATGCTCGTCGGCGTCCTCCGCATGGACGATCGATGCCGTCAGAAACGTCATCGCCACGCACAGGCCGAAGCGGAATGATTTCTGCATCTTTGGTCACCCCGCCCGGCGAATCTGCTTACATATGCTTCATCGGCGCCGACTGATCGGTCGTGGTCTGATCCGCGGGCTGCATATTGCCTTGCCCCGCCCCACCCTTGCGCATCTCGTCATGGTCCATTTCCTGACGATGATGGCGCATCATTTCCTCGTCCATCGCGTCATCTTCATGATCCATGGCATCGGGCGCGGCTGGCGCGGCGGATGAGGCATCGGTGGACGGCGTGGAACCAGCGCCACCGGCGGTTGCGTCGGGGGTTGCCGAGGCGGCGTCCGCGGCCTTGTTCTCGGCCTTGTCTCCACAGCCGGCGAGCGCGAGTGCCGCTGCGAGCGCGACACCATATCCAGCCCATTTCAGGTCGATTTTTCGGTTTGTCATGGCATTATCCCTTCCTCGAACTAGTCCGGGTGGCCATCGGCCACCCGGACAAAGTCATTTCGCGTCGCGCAGAATCCGCTGGCAGCGGCCGTGCGACAGGTTCATCGGATTGAAGCCCTGGCGTTTCATCTCGCCATGGTCATGGCGCTGATCGAGCCCCATCTTCTCTTCCATGGCCCGGCAGCTATCGACTTCGGCCTGAGTGGCCCGGGTCGTGACGCAGCCTCCGAGAAGGAGCGCGGGGGTGAGCAACAAAATGGAATATTTCTTCATAAAAATCCCCTATTTTCAATGTTGTAATATGTTCCCCTGCGAACGCTATTTTTTTGGTCTTCGTTTTTCCGCCAAGAATGCGATTATGTTGCAGTCGGAGACCGGCGCCTCTCGCGGGCAATTGTCGGCGAGGTCCTGCAGCACATCCCGAATCTCAGTCAGCTTCCTGACCCGCGTTTCGGCCTCCCGAACCTTGTCGAGCGTGATCGCAAGCACGGCCGCCGCGGTGGCGGTATCCGATGCCTTGAGGGTGAGAAGCTGGCGCGCCTGTTCGAGCGTGAATCCGAGTTCCTGCGACGCGCGAATGAAGTTGAGCCGCTCAAGGTCCCCGTCGCTGTAAAGGCGATAGCCGGCCGCGGTACGGCCCGGGGCCGGTAGCAAGCCCGTCCGCTCATAATAGCGTATCGTATCGCGCCCCACGCCCGCGGCTTCGGCGAGCTTTCCGATCTTGTAGCTTCCCATGACATCCGCTCGCTTGTGCAGGTTGGACCATGGTCCAAGGTCAAGAGACATTCGGCATTGGAGGCGGGCTATTGCCGGTTCATGCCTCCAACGCGGGTCCGACATCCGGGCCACGACGCGGCGTGGTCCTATCCGCGCGCGAGGAGGAGGGGAACATCTCCCCCGGTCCTCGCTCGCGCTACGGAAAGGGCCGGACTCAGTCCTTGCGAAGCTCGACGATATCGTTCTTGGCCAGCTTGCCTTCGGCGATCGTGACATGGGCGAAATGGTCATCGTAAATATGGTCGATGGTCACCTGGCCGACCCGCTTGCGATGGAAGGGAGCAACATTGCCCTTCGATGCCACGGGACCCGGATGCCGGACGTTTCGATAGACTTCGAGCGTCTGGCCGACTTCGGCGCCATCGGCCTTGCCGATGCAGACCACGGTATTGCCCGCGCTGGTCTCGACGATCGAGCCCCGCATGAAGAAACTGTGCCCGATGCCCTGGGCGAACGCCGGGGCGGCCGCGAACATCGAAATGCCTGCCGCCGCGATCATGATGCTTTTCCTGATCATCTTGAACTCCTTCGGGCCGCTGCCCTGACTGCCTGTCGAAGAATCCTGTTCTTCGGCAACAGGACTAGGGTCCAGAGTCCAAGCTCGACATACGTAGTGTTCGCAACTTCGGAAAATACCTAGATATCGGCCGCTTTATCGATCGGGTTTAGCGAGGAGGCGCTGCACGCCTTCCGCGACGACCGGCTGCAGGCTGATGGCGTTGCTGGAATGAGCGACAGCATCGGTACTGACGATACGCCCCGCCTCGGCGGACAGTGCCGCGAAGGCGCCGCGAGCGAATAACGGATGCACGATGACGCATTCGGGCGGCGGAAAACCAGCCTCTCCTATTCCCCGCGCCGCTTCGATCAGCGTGCGGGCCGATGACGCGATATCGTCGACCAGAACCGGGGTGCGCCCTGTATGCGCCGAGAGATCGGGTAGCGCGATCCTGACGTCGCGATCGCCCAATCTCAGCTTGCTGCAAACGGCGTGAGGGGCACCGGCGCGGCGTGCGATCGCGCTCGCCCATTGTTCGCTTTCGCTGTCGGGACCGATGATGAGCGGCCGCTCGACATGGGTTCTGATCCAGTCGGAAATCGGCGCTGCGGCATGCACGGCCTCGGCCCGAATATCATAGATGTCGCCGAGCGAGGCATATCGATGAAGATGGGGATCCGCCGTGACCAGCCAGTCGACGGCGCCCGAAATGCGGCGCGCGAAACTGCGCGAGCTGATTGCCTCGCCATTCTGAAAGCGCCGGTCCTGGCGCATATAGGCAAGATATGGGGCTACGAGCCCTACGCTGAAGGCGCCGAGCTCGCGGGCCGCGTCGGCTGCGATAAGAAGCGAAACCAGCTTGGTATCGGGGCGATCCAGCGTGCAGACGAGCACGATGTCGCGGCCGGCAACCTCGGAAAGGAGCCGCAGATAGGTCTCACCGTCCGGAAATCTGCGGGTTTCGATCCGTCCGACCTCGCCCCCGAGCAGGCCCGCGAGTCCAACCGCGAACTTGCCGTTACCGGGCAGCGGCAGGAACATCGGCGGGGTCATCGGTCGGATAGCTCGAGAATGGGGCCAACGGCCTCGGCATAGGCCAGCGCATAGGCCAGTTCGCCCTGGCTTTCGGCGTGCACTGTGAGGAGGGGCGTTCCTGTTTCGACCGCGGAGCCGAGCCGGACGTGCATTTCGAGGCCGGCACTTTTCGCGGCTGGCGCGCCTGCAAGTTTGGCGAGTTTGGCGAGCCTGCGATTGTCGATCGCCGAAACGCGTCCCGGCCTCTGCGCAGTCATCACATGACGATGATTCGACAGGGGCGGTGTCCGCATGCCGCCCTGCGCCTCGCAGATTCGCTGGAACTTGCTCCAAGCCGACCCGTCGGCCAGCACTTGAGCGGCCAGGGCCGCACCGGTGCCGGGGCTGGCGCGGCCCGCGAGTTCGATGAGCGCGCCTGCCAATTCGCAGGCGCGGCGGGCGAGATCAGGGGGCGGATCGCGTCCCTCGAGCACAGCCAGGATGTCGCGCGCCTCGAGGGCAGGGCCGATTCCCCGACCGATAGGTTCGCGACCATCGCCTTGCATCACCTTGAGGATCAGGCCGAACTCCGCTGCAACCTTCTGAAGCGCCCCCGAAAGTGCGGCAGCATCGGCGGGCGAGCGTACCTTTGCCGTCGGTCCGATCGGCATGTCGACGACGAGGTGCGTTGCGCCCGCCGCGAGCTTCTTGGACAGGACCGAGGCGACCAGTTGGCCCGCCGCATCGAGATCGAGCACCCGCTCAACACCGATGATGATGTCATCAGCCGGACTGAGCGAGACGGCGCCGCCCCACACGATGCACCCGCCTTCGTGGTCGACGACACGTCGGATCGCGCCGACGTCGAGATTCACGGGCGCGAGCGTTTCCATGGTGTCGGCCGTGCCTGCCGGAGAGGTGATCGCTCGGGACGATGTCTTTGGCATGATGAGGCCCAGCGCGGCGACAATCGCGACCACGATCGGGGTGGTCCGGTTTCCGGGCAGGCCTCCCACGCTGTGCTTGTCGACGACGACGTCCGAACCCCAGGCCAGCCGCTCGCCGGACGCGACCATGGCACCGGTCAGCGCCACCGTTTCCGCATGATCCAGAGGGAAGGCGGAGCAGGCCGTTACGAAGGCGGACAGATGGACGTCGCTATACCGGCCAGCAACGATATCGTCGACGATCGACCGAAAGGCCGCGCCATCGAGACGATTTCCATACACGCGACCGCGTAATGCTCCGAAGGAATCGATCGGCGGTGCGTGACGCACGCTGACCGCATCGCCGGGCGCGACCCCGAGCGCCGCGGCGGCCGATTCCGAAAGGCCGATCTCCCCCGGCGCGATCATTTCGCCGGACGAATGCAGGAGCGAGGCCAATATCTCCCGCCCCCCTGCCTGGATCAGCACCTGACTGCGCGCCGCAAGACCTTCCGAGCGGCATATGTAGCAATCGGTTCGCATGACGACGGCCGGTTGTTGCTGCGGCAGGAACAGGCCGAGGGGCCGAGCCCGGAGGCGATGGGGTGCCATATTCTCCGACGCGGGTCCGGTATCCGGGACGGGGTGGGTCATTCGAGCACCACTCGATCACCAAGGCCGGGTATCTGGCACGGCCAGCCGAGCTCGTCGCCGATGCGCCGCGCAAGAGCGGCCGCGGCATCGGGCTCACCATGGGTGATGAACGTCATCCGGGGCGCCCGTACGAACTGGC
Source organism: Sphingopyxis alaskensis RB2256 (assembly GCF_000013985.1). Taxonomy (GTDB): domain Bacteria; phylum Pseudomonadota; class Alphaproteobacteria; order Sphingomonadales; family Sphingomonadaceae; genus Sphingopyxis; species Sphingopyxis alaskensis. The sequence goes on from NC_008048.1 coordinate 2,613,907, forward strand.
CGAGCCACTTCAGTATCTCGTCGGCATCGGCGTGCGCGGACAGCATCGAAAGATTGCGCACCTCGGCTCGCACGGGAACCTGTTCGCCATGGATCTTGACGCTGGGAGCACCCGCCACCATTGCAGCGCCGCGCGTGCCGGACGCCTGGAAGCCGGCGAACAGAATGAGGTTGCGGCCATCGGGCGCATAACGTTTGAGATGGTGGAGAACGCGGCCACCTGTTGCCATTCCGCTTGCCGAGATAATGACCTTGGGCACCGGACTCATTGTGAGCGCCTTGGACTCTTCGACATCGCGAACATAGCGCGCGACCTTGCAAGCGGCATCGCATTCCGCTTCGGTCAGCCTGTGGTCGCCGGCATGGCGGCAGAAGATGCCGCTCGCGTCGATTGCCATCGGGCTATCGAGATAGACGGGAACATTGCTGATCCGCCCTGCGGCGCGCAGGCGTGATAGATGATAGAGGATGGATTGGGCCCGGCCGACGGCGAAGGCCGGAATGACCACGGTTCCGCCGCGGCGAACACAGCGCTCGATGGCATCGCCAAGGGCCGCTACGGCATCCAGCGCCTCATGGCTCCGGTTGCCATAGGTCGATTCGACGATCAGATAATCCGCTTCCACGGGAGGCGAGGGATCGAGCATGACCGGATCGTTGAAGCGGCCCAGGTCTCCCGAGAAGAGGATCGTGCGGTCACGCCATTTGAGTTCGACGAATGCCGCCCCGAGTATATGTCCGGCACGATGGAAGCGAAGTTCGGCGCCCCCTGCCACCGAACGATATGCCCCGAAGCGGACCGGATCGAGATAGTCGAGCGCCACCTCGGCGTCCTTCTTCGTGTAGAGAGGAAGCGCGGGCTTGTGGCGCGAATAGCCGTGGCGATTGGCGAACGCCGCATCATTCTCCTGGAGAAAGCCGCTGTCGGGCAAGAGGAGGCCGCAAAGGTCCGCGGTGGCGTCGGTGCATAGAATCCGGCCGCTCCAGCCTTCCTTCACAAAGCGCGGAATATAGCCTGAATGATCGAGATGCGCATGGGTCAGAACGATGGTGTCGATGGCCCGGTGGTCAGAGAGCGCCGGCTCCCAATTTCGTTCACGAAGCTCACGACCACCCTGAAACAGGCCGCAGTCGATCATGATCTTCGCGCTGCGATCTCCGAGAAGATATCGCGAGCCGGTCACCGTACCCGCCGCCCCGAGAAACGCGATCGAGATTGCCTCGCCGGCGTCCCGTTCGCCCGCGCCGCCGAATGGCGCTCGCCCTTCCCCTGTCTGCATCGTCTCTACCCAGCCTGTTGAACCATGGGCTGAGGAGATCGCCGCAAATGACCGGGCCGGGAATACGCAATAACCGCAAAGACGGACCCAAGCAAACCGGCGGTTCGCCAGCCATCCACCCTTATAATGCGCTTAATCCCTTGCCAGCGCGCCGCGCCGCTAGGCCAGCCGCATCGCGGCGATGATGGCGATGGCAGCGATGGCAACCCAGCACAGCCAATATCCCGCTCGCTGCCACCATGGGGGTTCATAGCCGCCTGCAGCGAGAAGGCGGCGTGTTCCGACCATGGCAAACAGGTGGGCTATGAGGCCGATGGCCAGCAGCGGCCAGGCGATGGACCGTAGGGGCAGAGCCAGGAGCACACCGACGGCAGCGCCAGCGAGGGCCGCTCCGACGACCGAGAGCGTCGCGAGTGCCGACCTAGCCTGTTCGGTCCGTTGATGCGGTTCCTGGCTCATTCATCCGCCCCCTGACACCCAAGGAATGCGTCCGGTCTGCGTCGTTCGGATCGGAAGTGCAAGTCCGGCATATAAAAAGACACGCGCGGCTACGCAGGCTCAGCGCCTCGAACGCAGGCGCGCAAAACCCCGATCGGCTGCGATGAAGCGCTCGACCATGGCAGGGATGAGCCGTTCAGGTGGCAAGGGGGTCGCGAGGCCGGTCTGCGCCGCATGGACGGCGGCATAGTCCGCCACATCGCGCGCCAGCAGCCCGGGCAATTCGAGAGTCAGTTTGACCGGCTTGTCTTCGGCGATCGGACCGAGCCTGAGCCGGGTCACCGTCCGCCTCGATCCAGAGGCTCGAGGATGATGTCCCGCGTCACAATGACGCGGAGGATCGCGCCTGACCGAACCGTGATGGTCGGCTTCACTCCAAGCTGGCGTTCGACGAGTTGCCGTCCCGTCTCGTTGATGCTGTCCTGCGCGCCACGCCGCACCGCCCGAACGAGGCGATCCTCGTCGTCGGCGCCGAGTTCGGCGCCGACGCCCAGCAGCGTCGAAACCAGCGTGGCCTTCAGCATATGGCCCCAATGATAATCGGTCCGGTCGGCAAGCCCGGCCATGCCGGCCGCATCGGCGCCCGGCAGGCGATCGAGAGCAATCGAGCGCCCGCCCGGCAGGATCAGCCGGTCCCATGCGAGAAGGACCCGGCTCTGCCCGTCGGCGATCTCGCTGCCATATTCGCCGATCAGCCGAGCACCCTGCGGAATGAGCAGGATGCGCCCGGTGGGGCTGTCGTAAACATTCTGGGTCACCTGCGCGGTGATCTGGCCCGGCAAGTCGGACCGGATGCCGGTGATGAGTGCCGCCGGAATCACGCTGCCCGCCTGGACCAGATGCGGCGATGAGGGCTGGACGAGCCGCGCCATGCTCTCTGCCGGACCGGCGCCATCACCACTGAGGAAGCCCTTGCGCTTGTCGGCCGCGGTCGGGTTGGCTTGCAGATTGTCGGGCGCCGGTCGCAACACGCCTTCGCCAAGCACCGGCAGCTGCGAGGTGACCGACGCCCCACCGCCGAGGAAGAGCTGGCTGGCGCGCGCGCTTTCGCGTTCCTGGGCCGCACGCGCGCGGGCTTGCTCCGCCGCAGCGGCTCGCGGGTCTGGCGGCGGAGGCGCGCCGATCGGAGGCACCGGGACGGTCTCGCCATTCTCGCGCGCGGCAAGGATCGGCCGCCCGAGATCGCCAGGGAGCGGCTCGCCGAGCTTCGGGATCTTGCCATAATCGCCCGGCGCTCCGGTCACGAGCTCGGACTTGTTCGCACGGTCGCTATCGTAGAGATTCTCGGCCACCTTGAGCTTGGCGGGCTGCAGCGCATAGAGAAGCGCGCCGCCGATAGCGGTCCCCAATGCGGCGCCTAGAATGGCCAGCGCCTTGCGCGACAGGCGCATGACGCTCGGCGGCTCGGCACCAAGCCGAAAGGGCTCGCCGCTTGCGGGAGGGACAGCGACGAGTTCCACCACCTCCTCCTCGTCCCGTTCCGGCGCGCTCACGAGCGCCCCCGCACGCGGCCGACGCGCTCGATAACCACCTCGCGCGCCGCGCGTCCGGCACCCATCCGAAGCTGTCCGCGTTCGAACAGGCGATCGGCGATCATGAAGCGGCCATGGACGCGGTAGTTGACGAGCTCGGCCTCGCCCTTTTCACCGACCGCGAACAGCGGGGGCATATCGCCCGTTGCGACGCCTTCGCCGAACTCGATGAAGAGCTGGCGCCCGTCATCGAAAACGCGCACCGGTCGCCAATCCGGCTTGTCGCCCGACAGCCGGTAACGAAAGTTGAGGGCGCCAAGGTCGAGCCCTGCCGCGACCGGCGCCGCCCGCTCACGCTCCACCTCCGCAGCACGCAGCGCGATCAGCTCGGCTTCCGGATAGGACCAGGACACCGACGCCATATAGGTCGCGGGCGTCGCGCGCAGCTCGATGTGATAGGTCCGGCGGCTCGTGTTGATGACGATATTCGTCATGATGTCGGCCCGCGTTGGCTTCACGAGGATGTGCACGCGGCGACTCGCTCCGCTGCCGCTCACCGTGTCGCCGATGATCCAGCGGACCGTGTCGCCGGCAGCCACCGGCCCCGGGCCGACAAGCTCCTCGCCCTCCTGCAGCACGATGTCAGTGACCTGCCCCGGCGACGCATAGACCTGATACAGCGCGCCCTCGGCCCAGGCATATTTCTGGATCGCGTTGAGGAAGGTCGCGCGATCGGGCTGCACGCGCGCCGCGTCGTTGGCGCGCCCGACATTCTGTTTCGGATCGCGACCTTCAGCCCCGAGGGATGGCGACGCCACGCCGAGCGCAGCGACACCCGCGAGCAGCGAGATACGGGAAAAGGCCTTCATTGGCTGAGCTCCTTCGACCAGGAAATAGCGGAAACAAACACTCCAAGCGGATTGCGGCGGAGGGCATCGGGAGTGCGCGGCGGCACATGGGTGACGGTAAGAATGGCCGACCAGCGCGACGTCTCGATCAGGCTGCCGTCCTGATAGCGACGCTCGGTCCAGGCGATGCGGAAGCTGTCCTTCGAGGCGCGGATCACGCTCGAGACGTCGACCGCGACCTGGACCTTGCCGACCTCGGAAAAGGGGTCGTTGTTGCGGGCATGATCGTTGAGCGCCTGAGCCCCTGCCGCGGTCGTGAAATCATAGGCGCGGAGCCAGTCCTTGCGCAGCACCACCGGGTCGGCCGGGACCGAACGCACATGCTCGATGAACCGCGCGAGATGGAACGCCGTCTGCGGATCGGTCGGCTGATAATCCTCGTCCGCCGGCGCGACTGCACGGGCCTCGCCGAGCTTGTCGACCTCGACCACCCAAGGGGTGATGGTGCCGCGCGCCGAGTGCCAGATGAGGCCCCCCGCAAGACCGCCCGAAAGGAGGAGCGAGCCGAAGAAGGCGAGCCGCCAGTTCTTCGCCTGGACGCGCGCCGAGCCGATACGGTCGTCCCAGACCTGCGCGGCGCGCTGATAGGGGGTGACCGGCTCGGGGGCGCGGCCATAATGGTTGGTCGGTCTCTTGAACATGATCGGTCAGTCCTTTTCGCTGATGTCGGGAGCCGAACCGCCGCCGTGGCTGTCGCCACCCTTCAGGGTCTGGGCACCGATGGTGGCGCCCTGCGTCACCATCTGGCGGCGGCGCATTGCTGCGGCCCAGGCGGGCGGCGCATCGGCGGGCCGGGCCGGCGCCGCGCTATCGGCAGGCCCGTCCCGCCCGGCCTCGAAGTTCGCCCGAAGCTTCTCCGCCGCGCGGCGGAGCGGGGACGAGGCGCCGCTCGCGGCGCTGCGCGCGACATTTGCCAGGCCGGAACCGACCGCCCTCGCCCCGCTCTTCCCGGCCGCTCCCGCGGAATAGGCTGCCGATGCGCTTCCCGCACCGCGGGCGCCGGCAGCAGCCGCGCCCCGCGCTGCCGTTGCCGCCGCGCCGCCCGCAAGCGTCGCGCCGGCGGCACCGGCGGCGAGGGTGGCGCCCGCCGCGACCGTGGTTCCCGCTGCCGCGCCCGCTCCGAGCTGCGGTCCGCCAGCGACGATACCGTTCGCGATGCTGGGGCCGAAGATGCCGAGACCGAGCAAGGTGAGCGCGCCGAGTGCGATGGCCATCGCCTGCTCGATATCAGGCTCTGGGCCGATACCGGCCTCGAGAAAGCGGTCGAACAAGGTCGTGCCGATACCGGTGATGACGGCGAGTACGAGCACCTTGATGCCCGACGATATGATATGCCCGAGGACACGCTCGGCCATGAAAGCTGTCCGCCCGAAAAAGGCGAAGGGGATGAGGACGAAGCCCGCGAGCGTGACGAGCTTGAACTCGAGGATCGTCACGAAGACCTGTACCGCGAGGATGAAGAAGGCGAGCACCACGATCACCCAAGCGACGAGCAGGATCATGATCTGGACGAAATTGGTGAAGAGCCCGACCGGTCCCAGGAGGTCGGCGCTGGCGTCGAGCAGCGGCTCGGCCGCATCGAGCCCTGTCGCCGCAACGACGCCCGGCCGCATGAAGTCGCCGATCGCCATCGCCCCGCCGCTCGCCTTGAGGCCGAGACCCGCGAAGCTTTCGAGCATGATCGTCGCGAGGCTCTGGAAGTTGCCGATGATGAAGGCAAAGACCCCGATGTAGAGCGTCTTCTTGACCAAGCGCTGCAGCACATCCTCGTCCGCGCCCCAAGCCCAGAAGAGCGCCGCGATCGTCACGTCGATCACGATCAGCGTCGAGGAGAGGAAGCCGACCTCGCCGCCGAGTAGCCCGAAGCCGCTATCGATATAGGTCGAGAAGACCGACAGGAATTGGTCGATGACGCCCGTATCGTTCATTTCTCATCCTCTTCCTCGCCGAAGAAATGGCGGCGCTTCGCCTCCCACGCGGCCTCACACTCGGCATCGGCGACGGTGACTGTGCGGCAGCGGCGCAGCGTGTCTTTCAGATTGGGTCGTGCGTCCGCTCCGGAGATCTGAGGGAGAGCGGACGCACGGGGCGCGGGCGGGTCCAGCGCGGCCATAAGAGCGATCGTCAGCGCCATGCCTCCGATGACCGCACCGACCGTGAGCTTGCCCGCCCGGCCCATCTCAATTGCCCTTGCGGAAGCGGCGGAAGCGTTCGCGGCCCTCGGCTTCCGCGGCGGCGGCGCGTGCGGCATCGAGCATTTCGGCGCGGCCCTGTGCGGCGATCGCGGCGGCAAGGTCGCCAAGCTGCTGCGACTGGAGCGCGAGCAGCTGGTTCCCCGCCTGAGCCGCCTGCAGCGCGCCGGTCGCCGACTGGCTCGAGGTCACCAGCGTGCCGATCGACTGCCGCGCAGCTCCCATGTTGACGACCACGCCGGCCTGTACCTTCATCGCGTCCTGAAAGGCGCCGACGCTGTCGTTCCAGCGCGCCTCGGCATTGACGACGAGCGCCGCCTGCGGCCCCGACAGCGATGCGCCCTTATAGCGCGCCTCGAACGTCTTCTGGATGTCGCCGACGTCGAAGGCGATGCGCTGCGCTTCACCGAGCAGCTCGCGGGTGCGGTCGACCTGGCCCTGCAGCTCTTGCAGCGTCGAGACCGGCAAGCTCTGCAGGTTCCGCGCCTCGTTGACGAGCGAGGTCGCCTGGTTCTGCAGCTGCTTGATCTGATTGTTGATCTGCTCGAGCGTGCGCGCTGCGGTCAGGATATTCTGGGCATAGTTGCGCGGATCGTGGACGATCCCGCCGATCTGCGCCGATGCGGGGGTGATCACTGCGCCCGCCGACAGCATCGTGATCGCGATCAGGCCGGCCAGCGCTGTGCGGCGATAAAAGCTTGTCTTCATCCTATTCACTCCTTCAGGGGGGCTGCGATTTCAAGATTGCCGAGCAGATCGGCGGCCCATTCGAGGCCGCGATGGCGAAGCCAGGCCGCCGCGAACTGGTCTTGGCCATGCGCGGCCATCAGCTCGCCGATGCGAATCTGGTCGGATTTCGAAGAGGCGGCGGCAAAGGCGAGCGCGATGTCGCCGAGGCCAAGGTCGAACAGTCGGTTGCCGCGCCGTGACTGGCAATAATAGTCACGCTTCGGCGTCGCCCGGCTCAATATCTCCACCTGTCTGCTGTTCAGGCCGAAGCGGTCATAGACCCGCGCGATCTGCGGCTCAGCGGCGCGCTCGTTCGGCAGGAATATCCGTGTCGGGCAGCTTTCGATGATCGCGGGCGCGATGCTCGACCCTTCGATATCGGCGAGGCTCTGCGTCGCGAAGATCACGCTCGCATTCTTCTTGCGGAGCGTCTTGAGCCATTCGCGCAGTTGCGCGGCGAAGGCGGGGCTGTCGAGAACGAGCCAGCCTTCGTCGATGATGATCAACGTCGGCGAGCCGTCGAGGCGTCTCTCGATGCGGTGGAACAGATAGGAGAGGACCGTCGCCGCCGACGAAGCGCCGACCAAGCCTTCGGTTTCAAGCGCCTGCACCCGCGCGGAGCCCAGATGCTCGACCTCGGCATCGAGCAGGCGACCCCATGGGCCGCCAACGAGATATGGCGAAAGGGCGAGCTTCAGTTCCTGCGACTGGAGCAAGACGGCGAGTCCAGTGAGCGTTCGCTCGGTAACCGGCGCGGTCGCGAGCGAAGTCAATGCCGACCAGAGATGCTCCTTCGCCGCCGGATCGACCGCAACGCCTTCGCCCGTGAGCAGCGCCGCAAGCCATTCGGCGGCCCATGCGCGCTCGGCCGGTTCGTCGATCCGCGCGAGCGGCTGGAGCGCCACCGACCCGTCGCTCCCCGCGTCGTGAAGCGCGCCGCCGAGATCCTGCCAGTCGCCGCCCATGCCAAGCGCCGCGGCGCGGATCGATCCGCCATAATCGAAGGCGAAGATCTGGCTGCCTTCATAGCGGCGGAACTGCATCGCCATCAGCGCCAGAAGCACCGACTTGCCGGCGCCGGTCGGACCGACGACGAGGCAGTGACCGACATCGCCGACATGCAGCGAAAGGCGGAACGGGGTCGAACCTTCGGTCTTGCCGTAAAGCAAGGGGGACTGACCGAAATGCTCGTCCCGTTCCGCCCCCGCCCACACCGCCGACAGCGGGATCAGATGGGCGAGATTGAGCGTCGAGACCGGGGGCTGACGGACATTGGCATAGACATGGCCCGGCAGGCTCCCGAACCAGGCTTCGAGCGCGTTCACGCCCTCGACGGTGCAGGTGAAGTCGCGGCTCTGGACGATCTTCTCGACCAGCCGCAGCTTCTCGGCCGCCAAGGCCGGATCGCGGTCCCAAACCGTGATCGTCGCTGTGACATAGGCGATACCCGCTTCGTCGGCGCCCAGCTCCTGCAACGCCATGTCGGCGTCGGCCGCCTTGTTCGAGGCATCGCTGTCCATCAGGACCGACGCCTCGTTGGTCATCACTTCCTTGAGGATTGCGGCGACGGACTTGCGCTTGGCGAACCATTGCCGGCGAATCTTGGTCAGCAGCTTGGTCGCGTCGGTTTTGTCGAGCATGATCGCGCGCGACGACCAGCGATAGCCGAAGGCCTGGCGGTTGAGTTCGTCGAGCAGCCCCGGGAAGGTTACGCTCGGAAAGCCGGTTATGGTGAGCGTGCGCAGATGATGGTCGCCGAGCCGCGGCTCGAGACCGCCGACCAGCGCCTCGTCGGCGAGCAGCGCGTCGAGATAGGCCGGCGTTTCGGGCACGCGGACGCGCTGGGCCTTGGTCGAGATGCAGCTGTGCAGATAGGTCAGCGTCTCGCCGTCACCGAGCCATTCGACCTCAGGCATGAAGCCCTCGACAAGATGCAGCACGCGCTCGGTGCGATCGGCGAAGCTTTTCAGCAATTCCTGCGCATCGACGCCCGTCTTCGAACGGCCCTCGTAGAGCCAGGCCTCGGCGCGCGCCGCCTCCTCGGCGGGCGGCATCCAGAGCAAGGTCAGATAATAGAAGCTCTCGAAATGCGCCCCCTCCTCGCGGAACTGCTCGCGGCGTTCGATATCGACGAGTTCCGATACCGGGTCGGGGAACTCGGACACGGGATAGGTCATGGCCGGGACCCGCTGCGCCTCGACGAACACGGCCCAGCCTGATCCCAGCCGGCGCAGCGTGTTGTTGAGCCGCGACGTGACCGCGACAAGTTCGGCGGGCGTGGCGCTGTCGAGGTCGGGCCCGCGGAAGCGCGCCGTGCGCTGGAAGGAGCCATCCTTGTTCAGCACCACGCCCTCCGCCACCAGGCAGACCCAAGGGAGAAAGTCAGCGAGGCGGGCGGATTTCGTGCGATATTCGGAGAGATTCATCATGGGCGCATCCAGACAGGATATTTGAGGTGACGCCGGGCGACGTCGACGAACTGGGGGTCGCGGCGGGCGGCCCAGACAGCGAGGGCATGACCGACCGCCCAGATGGCGAGACCGACGACCCAGAGCCGGAGCCCGAGTCCGACCGCGCCGGCAAGCGTGCCATTCACGATCGCGAGGCTGCGCGGCGCGCCGCCAAGCAGGATCGGCTCGGCCAGCGCCCGGTGGACCGAAGCGAAGAAGCCCGGCACTTCCCCTTGCCCATCCATCAAACCAGCGCTCCACCGCCGAAGGAGAAGAAGGAGAGGAAGAAGCTCGAGGCGGCGAAGGCGATCGACAGACCGAAGACGATCTGGACCAGCCGGCGGAACCCGCCCGAGGTGTCGCCGAAGGCGAGGCTGAGGCCGGTCACGATGATGATGATCACCGCGACGATCTTCGCGACCGGACCCTCGATGCTTTCGAGGATCGACTGAAGCGGCGCTTCCCACGGCATCGACGAGCCGCCGGCTTGAGCGGGTGCCGAGACCGCGAGCGCGACAAAAAGTGCGGTCGAACAGAGCATGGCGCGGCGGGCGCCATGCCGGAGGGCATGGATCATCGATTGTCTCCTTCGGGGGTGATGAGGGGCGTGAGGCGATATTCGAGGTTCAGCCGGTCGAAGCCGTCGACGCGTGCGAGTTCGGCAAGGCGCCGGCCACTACCGTCGCGGACGAGCACGGCGACGAGATCGATCGTCTCGGCGAGCAACGCGCGCGGGACGGTGATCACCGCTTCCTGGATGAGCTGCTCCATCCGGCGGAGCGCGCCGAGCGCACTACCCGCGTGGATCGTGCCCACACCGCCCGGATGACCGGTGCCCCATGCCTTCAGAAGATCGAGCGCCTCGGCGCCGCGAACCTCGCCGATCGGAATGCGATCGGGCCGGAGGCGGAGCGAGGAGCGCACGAGGTCGGAGAGCGAGGCGACACCATCCTTAGTGCGCATTGCGACGAGGTTCGGCGCCGCGCACTGCAATTCGCGCGTATCCTCGATCAGCACGATGCGGTCGCTGCTGCCCGCAATCTCAGCGAGGAGCGCGTTGGTCAGCGTGGTCTTGCCGGTGCCCGTGCCGCCGGCGACGAGGATGTTCAGACGCTCGCGCACGCCGACGCGAAGGATGTCCGCGGCCTCGGACGACATGATGCCCGCGGCGACATAGTCGGCGAGCGTGAAGACCGCGATAGCCGGTTTTCTGATGGCGAATGTCGGCGCGGCGACGACGGGCGGCAGCAATCCCTCGAAGCGCTCGCCGCCATCGGGAAGCTCGGCGGACACGCGCGGTGCAGCCCCGTGGACCTCGGCGCCGACGTGATGCGCGACAAGGCGGATAATGCGTTCGCCATCGGCCGCGCTCAGCGTCTCGCCGCTGTCCTCGATCCCGAGGCCAAGCCTATCGACCCAGAGCCGCCCGTCGGGGTTGAGCATGATCTCGATGATTTCGCGGTCGGAGAGCCACTCGGCGATCGCGCCGCCCATCGCCGTGCGCAGCATGCGTGCGCTGCGATGACGTGCCTCCAGCCGGATCGGTTCTGCGCCCATCGGGTCCCCGGTTCTTGACGCGGGGCAAGGGCGCCCCGCTCGACGGGGATGAGTAAGAGACGCAGCAAAGCGCCGGATTCAACAAGCTTTTCGCCGCGTCGCAGCGTGGCGATGAAAGACAGGCGATGGCGTAAGTGCCGGCGATCTCGAGAACCGGACCAGCCCGAAACGCGGGCGCGACAACTTGCGTCGCGCGCGATTATGACAAGAGTGTAACAATGACTGATTCGGGGTCGCAGCCGTCGGACGAGCCTTTGCGCTGGGCGCGTCTCACCGGGAAACAGCGCGCATGTCTCGATTTGCTGCTCGAGCGCCAGACCTCGAAACAGATCGCGCGCCGCCTCCAAATATCGAAGCAGGCAGTCGATCTGAGGATCACCACTGCCCGGCATATCCTCGGCGCCGCCAATCGCGACGAGGCCGCACTCATCTACGCCCGGCTGCGCCAGACCTACGACCGGATACCATGTGATCCGGTCGTACTACCGCCGGGCACTGACCTCGTGCCATCCGATTTCCCGGACGGCGAGCCGGCCCCGCTGGCGCTGAACGACATCGTGGCCGACCCGCCGTCCAAGGGTCTCTGGAGGCACGATCATCGTCGCTTGAACCGGGGCGGGATCATGGCGGCGATGCTGGCCGTCCTCGTCATTCTCGTTCTTGCGGCGGTGACGATCGGTGAAACACTGACGCGCCTCCTTTCCGGGTGACCCTTTCGCACAGTCGATCAGCAATGGCCGGAGCACTGGCTTCCGGCAGAGGAGAAGTCATGTCCAACGAAATCACCATCACGGCCGCACGTCTCATCCGCGATGTCCCTGCGGCCGAAGTGCGCATCGACGATGCGCTCATCGCCTTATCCTCGTTGATGACAAGTGTCGTCACCGCCCGGCGCGATACGGTCGGAGTGCCCGCGGTCAAAGGACAGGCCGCGATCCGGAGATTGATGAAGGCGCAGGTCGCGCTGGTCGGCGTCAGCGGAGAAATCTTGCGTATCCATGGTGAACTCGCCGACATCGGCCGGGAGACCGCGGGCTATGACCTTCACGAATGTCCGTCGATCGCCGGGACGGTAACCGGCGTCCAAGCCGGTTCGGCCTGACGCCGATTGACGGGCAGGCACCGCCATGAAAGTCTTGGTTCATGCGCATCGCATTGTTCCTTGGATTTCTGGCGGTTGCCATATGCTATGCCGCCTGGCGCGGAGGCGGCCCGGAACGTGTGATGGCAGCGATCGCGGCGGCGATGGTGGGGCTGGACCAATTGCTCCACGCCTTCGTCCCGCCGAATTTCCTGTCGCTGGACAGCGGCCATCTTGCGATCGACCTGTTCGGCGCGACGGCGACGATCATCCTCGCGCTTTTTGCGCATCGATTCTGGCCCATGTGCGTCGCCGTTTTGCACATTGCCCCGTTGCTGGCGCACACCAGCCGGATGATCGACGTGGGCCTTCATCCCGCGGCCTATCTCACGATGCAGGTGGCGACGTCGTGGCCGGTCCCGGCGATTCTCATCCTCGCAACCTGGCGTCACCAGCGTCGGCTGGCGCGCGGCGACAGCGAGCCGTCCTGGCAAATCTCGTCGCCGCCATCGAACCCGACAATAGCGCGGCGATAGCTGAGGCTCTGCTGGCGGAACATCGCACGCTCGCGCGCATCCTCGTGCAGTCCCCGGAGACGCTGGCGAGAACGCTTGGCAAAGACAGCGCGGTCAGCGCATTGCTTTGCGCAACGCAGGCGGCCGCGATCCAATCGTTGCGGGCCGACCTCGACGACCGCGGCATCGATCCCGCCAATCCGAAACTGCTTCGCTATCTCAAATTGTCGATGGGCGCTTTGCCGCATGAAACGCTCAGGGTGCTGTTTCTCGACCCGGCGCGCCGCCTGATCGCCGACGAACAATTGCAGCAGGGCACCATCGGCCATGTCGCAATCTATCCCCGCACGATATTCCGGCGCGCAGTTGAACTCGATGCCGCCGCGATTATTCTTGTCCACAATCATCCGAGCGGCGATCCGACACCGAGCGAGGCCGACGTGGCGACAACAGCGCGGCTGGCGGCCATAGGCCGGGCGCTCGAAATCCAGTTGCTCGAACATATCGTCGTCGCGCTGCGCGGCCACCGGGCCATCCTCAAACAAGGGACCGCGCTTCTCTACTCCCCTGCGCCCGACCATTTTCTATGCGACAGATCCGGCAACTGGCACAGCGCGCCCGATGCCCCGCGCGCGCTGGCGAACGCACAGCGCGCCGCCCGACGGCGGCTGCTCCGTCGGCAGCTCGTCGGCACGCCCAGCCTCTTCGGCGAACCGGCCTGGGACATGCTCGTCGAGCTGTTCATCCATGAGGCCGAGGCCAAACCCGTTTCCACCAGTTCACTCTGCATTTCGTCGGGCCTTCCGATGAGCAGCGCGCTCCGGCTCCTGCAGCGCCTGACCGACGCCGGCCTTGTCACGCGCGAGGCCGACCGGACCGATGGGCGGCGCAATTTCATTCTGCTCGACCCCGATCTCGGGCACCGCCTCATGGCATATTTTGCGGAAGGCGATGAATGACCACCACCGAACGGAAAGAATGGTTGATTTCGGCGGCTCCCGTTCGGCAACTCTTCGTCAAAGAACCGCGAGCTTTGGCAAGAGCTAAAGCCCCATGCCGGGCAGCGACGTCGCCGCTTGCGAGACCGCGGCGCTGATCGCCTTGTCAGCAGCGGGCGCGGCGATGGCTGATTGCACCATGCCGGCCCCGGCGGCAGGTGCCTGTGAGAGCGCGGTCTGGACGGCCCCGGCGCGCTCATTGATCGCCGACGTCAGTTTTGCGCGATCGTCGGTGACGATCGTCGCCGACTCCTTTGCGCGCGAGATGCCGACATAGAAGCTTTTCTGGTCGACCAGATTGGTCGCCTTGCTGTCCGCGTGGATTATGACATGATCGGCGGTGCGTCCCTGCGCGGCAAAAGCGGTATCGACATAAGCGTGGGCGATATGCCGGTCGCGCACGGCATCGAGGTCGAGAGTCTGTACCTGACCGCGCGCGCCAAGCACCGTCGCCGTCCGCGCCTGCTCGTCCACCGCGATCACCTCGCCCCGCGCGCCATTGATCCGCCCGGCGTCGCGATCGTTGCGGGTGAAGCGGATGCTGTCGCCGGTCCTGAGGTCAATATTCTGCGGCGCGAACACCTGCACCTTGCCGGCGCCCCATTGCCGAAGCCGCCAATCGACCTCGCGCCCATCCTCGGACCTCAGTGCAATGGCAGCCTTGGCCGGATTGACCGCCTCGACACGATAGGCGTCGCCGCGCGCTACGCCCTTGTCGGCATAATCGCGGGTGAAGCGCACAACATCGCCCCTGTCATAGCTCAACGGATCGCGGGCCTCGGCACGGGTGAGCCCCTTGTTGACGAGGCTCTCCATCGTGACAGCGGGACCGGAAAGCGCGCCCGAATTGACGAGCGCCGTGCGGATGCCTGCTGTCAGCGCGTCGCGCCCTTCGCGCGAGGGCTCAATGACCAGCGTTCGCGTCCGCGCCGCCTTGTCGAGCCCGGCATAGCGATCGGCGATGGCGGCGAAGCGGCCGGAGCGATCGGCATGTTCGACGATCTGGCCGCCCCCGCGATCGAGCGCCGCGAGCGCCTTCTTCGCATCGCCCTCGATCGAGGCGAGCACCGCCTCCTTGGTAGCCGCGTTGCTCTGCCGAACGATCTCGCCGAGCTTTGCGGTTTCCATGCCGACGCCCTGAAGCTGCGCGAACGCCGCGCCAGCCTCGACCGATCCAAGCTGCTTCACGTCGCCGACGAGAATGATTCGGGCATCATGCTGCTCGGCCAACTCGAACAGCCGCGCGGTATCGCGCGCCGACAAGAGCGAAGCCTCATCGACGATCCATGCCACCGGCTGCCCGGGCGCCGAATCTTCCGGCGCGAGCAGATGGCGCGCCACGGTATCGCCGCGCGTGCCGAGCGCCTCGCCGAGTGTCATCGCCGCCGATGCAGTCGGCGCCAGCGCGACCACCGACACGCCGCGCGCTTCGGCCTCGCGCGCGAAGGTGGCGAGCACCGTCGTCGTCTTGGCGGTGCCAGCATAGCCTTGGACCGCGGTGACCCGATTGCGGCTGGTAAGGAGCTGTTCGGTCGCGGCCTTCTGGTCGGGATTCCAGCCAAACCCCGACCGCTCCGCCTGCGCGGCCGCGCCAGCGACAGCCTTGGCGGCGGCAAGCGGGGAGGCTATCGGCGCGAGCGCACCGCGACCGCGGGCTTCGATCCGAAGCAGCGTCTTCTCGGCGGCGATATTCTGGCTGGTCGTGAACCCCGCGAACGCGGCGCCGCGCCGATCGAGGAAGGTGCGCTCGACCAGCTCGCCTTCCTTTGTCGCCCGCCCGATCGCTTCGCCGATCTCGGAATAGCCGACCTTCCCAAGCCCAACCCGGCCCGCTTCCTCATGGAGCGCCGCGACCGCAAACACCGACTGCCGCTCGCCAAGCTTGTCGGCGGCATGGGCGACGGCGCGATCGGCGACCGATGGATCGGGAAGCTGAACACCGTTCGCTGCCCGAGCTTCTGCCTCACGCACCAACGCCAGCCGAGCCTCGGCGTCGAACCCTGCCCGGTCGGCGGTCTCGCGCCAATCGGCAACAAGCGCGCCATGGTCGGCCACCACCTTCGCTTGCCGCGTATCGAGCGCGGCCACCTGCTTTTCGGCAGCGCTGGCCTCTTCGCGCGATGTTCCGCGTTCGCCTAGCGCCGCTTCAATCTCGGCGCTGCGCGTGCTGAACGCCGCCATCGCGGCCTCCGAGACGCCTTTGATTTCGAACATCGACTCCTTGCCCGGTGCAATCTCATAGCCGAGCTCGCCGACCTTCAAGGCCAGCTCCTGCCGGTAGATCGCGCCGATCTGCTTCTGGAGCTGATAGATGGCGCGCGGTTCGAGGCTGCGCCATGAACCATCTTCGCCCTGCGTCGCGTTCATGATGACATTATGCGTATGAAGCTGCGGGTCCTGCGCCCGGCTGGTCCCGTGCTGAAAGCCGGCGACAACGAGATTGCCGGTGGCCTCACGCGTCACGCTGCCGCCGTGCCGAACGCGGGTCGCGGCCATATGCGCCTCGATATGCGCGAGCGTCGTCTTCACGGCCTGCCCATGTGCCTCGATCAACCGCCGGTCGCCCGCGACCTCGGCCATGATCGACACCGACTTGGGCGCACTCAGTGTCACATCCCAGCCGGGCCGATGCTCAAGCTGGCCGTCACGAACCGTGCCGAGTTGCTGGCCCGCGACCTTGCCGTCGAGCAGTTCCCGAAATTGGTCGCGATCGACATCGCCCGACAGCCCAAGCTCCTCGGCGCCCTTGCCTTGCCATTCGGACGGCGACAGCCCGCCCTCGGCATAATAATCGTCGGCCTCATAATAGCTGCTCGCCTGCGCCGAACTCGTCAGCGCCGATACCGACGCGACCATCAGACTGGTCCGTCGCCGCTCGGCTGTGGTTTCGGCGGCTCCGGCTCGGTGGGCGGCACCGTCGATGGTTGCACGGCGGGCTCCGCTTCAACCGGCGGTGTCCCGACCGGCGGCGCTTCGACGGACTGCTGCCAGAGGCTGGTCGTGGGATCGCCCGCGACATATCCGAGCTGGCGCGCCTTGCCGCGCCGCACGATATGGTCGTCGGTGAGCGCGATGCGCGCGACCGGCAATCCATCGGGGAACAGCAAATAGCCGCGATGCCTGGGAAGGCGCAGTTCGCTCTCGAGGACGGCGGGCCGGACCTTGCGCTGGCGGCCGAGCGTCGTGCGCGGCTTGTAGTCGCCGTCGGCGAGGGCATCGGTCATCGTCGGCAGCTCGACCTCGCAGCTTCCGATGGTGTCGCTCGCCCATTGCCGGGATTCGCTGTCGGTCATCTGGAGGAACAGCTTGGTGTTGCAGCAGCCGAGCATCGATTCGGACAAATCCTGTCCGTAGCGATGTCGCATCTGCCCGATCGCCTGAAAGGTGAGGATGACCGCCGCCCCGAACTTGCGCCCCTCGGGTAGCAGCCGCGCGAGATTGTCGACGCGCGGCAGGTCGGCGAGTTCGTCGAGGATGAACCAGAGGCGGCGCTCGGCCGAGGGCGAATGCCCGAGCAGGGCGCTCGCGGCGCATTCGAGCCAGCAGGCAAGCAGCGGCTTCGAGGCCTCGAAATAATCCTCTTTCCGCGGCACGAAGATCCAGGGCTTCGGACCGGGATGCATGTCGAGCCCCGATAAAAAATCGCGGAAAGAAAAGGCCGTCTCCTTGCCCTCGTCGATGCGCAGGAACTGGATGAGGTTCGCGGCCTTGGCGAGCATGAAGAGCACGCTTCCCGTCGCGCGGTCGGCATCGTCAGCGAAGGTGCGCGCCGACGAACTGTTCCCCAGCCATAGCTTGAGATCGTCCTTTGACCGCACCTGCAATGCATGGAGCAGATCGGGCAGGGTGCATTTGCCCTCGCGCCACAGCGCGCGGATCATGTTGGCGACGAGGATGCGGCTCGTTTCGAGCCACACGTCGCGATCATGCTGTCCGGTCTCGGTGATAAGCTGCTGCGCGATGCGGTCGGCATCCGCCGGATGCGCAATCTCGGCGAAGGGCGTCCAAATAGCGCAGCGCGCATCGAACGGATTTAGGATGATGTCGCCGCGCCGGGGATCATAATATTGGGCGACGAACTCACCGCTCGTGTCGTAGACGAGCGCCGCCTCGCCGCGCGCCTCGACGCCATCGAGTATCTGACGCAGCACCGTGGTCTTTCCGCTTCCGGTCGTGCCGACCATCGCCATGTGGCGGGTTTCGAGGCGTGGCGGCATGGGCACCGTCGCGATGGCCAGGGCATGGTCCCCTGCTTCGGCACGCGTCAGCTGCGCGAGCTTCTTCTCGGTCGTAACGATCGTCCCCCCGATCACGCGATCGCGAAGCATGAGTTCGCGCCGCCGTGCCATCGCGCCGCGCAGCAAGATCAGGCCCGCCAGCCAGGCGATGAACCCCAGCAAGCATCCTCGTATGAAGAAGGCAATCACCGTGTCGGCCGACCGGCGATAATAGGGATGCGCCGCGACCAATCGAGCCGATGCCTCGTAGCGCTCTCCTCCACCGCTGATCATGACGCCCGGTTCGGCTTCGGTGCCGCTCGATATCCACGTCTTCAATCGCGCGACATACCAGGTCCCGGTCGCCTGCATCGTCGTCGGCGTCAGCATCAGATAGGGGAGCGTCAGGCCGCCGAGCGCGATCGATGCCGCGAAGATGATCGCATGGCGCTTGAACCGCCGGACCTGGTTCGATCGCCAGTGGCGCCGCAGCGCGTCGGCATGGATACGCTGGTCCCGATCGCGCATCACGACCCGCCCTCATCGGCACGGCGCCGCTGGCGATCATAGGCACGGCCGATCTCGGCGCTTATCTCCTCGTCGCTCTTGCCGCCGTCGAAGGCGGCGCTGCGCGCGTAGCAATAGGCAGCGCAGGCAGTGAACAGGGTGCGGTCCAGCATGCGCTCGACGGCGAGCAGCCGGGTACCGATCGAGACGAGTTCGGCGACGAGTTCGCGATTGCCGGACCCGTCCGCCATAGGATTTGACAGCGCCGCAAGCCCGGCTTCGACGCAGGTCGCGAGGGTCGCATAGGCGGTGTCGCCTTTCGCCTTCGCAAGCTCGCCTACCGCCTTGTCGACCTCGACCGGCAGACGAACCGTATGCCTCACCAGCTTCATCGCGAGGCCCGATCGCGACGCCGATGCGACGTCTCCAAAAGTTGCGGAATTCCTAAGCTTCTGCCTAGGCCAGCCGACGTGACGTCGGATCCGCCGCTCGAAAAGTGGGACAAAAGCTGGATGCACCCGTGCGTGAGGTGTGTATTCAAATTATGGGTCCGATGCGTAGCATCGCGGCCCAACTTCTTTGCCTGAAAGACTATGGCTTCAGACTTGAGCCGGGCTCCCGGCAGCAGAGAATTGAAGCTGCCAGTCCAGCTCACCTGCATGCCGGGACCTGCCAGGGAAGGTGCAACGATTGGGGCCCAATCGCGGCCAGCGTGGAGGATCTGGTATCGGCGCGCAATCATGGCCGATGCTGCCCGGACCGAGCAATGAAAAGCGGCGAACCTGCGTCCGGGATGGCGGCAGCTTCACCTGCCGAAGCTGCCGGGCGCGCAGTGTCGATCGCCGCCGCTGGTGCAACAAAAATGGCCGCATCGCGCCAGCCCGGCGACCCTCTTGGAAGCGAAGCGACGGCAGAAGTTCCAAGCGGCGCGTGCAGTTCGGGCGCAATCTTCGCGACATAGGCGCGCGTCTCGGCTGGCAGTCCGCGACGCCCCGCGACATAGGCATCGGCGCGGCCGGGACCTGCATTATAGGCCGCGAGCATCAGCCGGACATCGCCATAGCGGTCCCACATCGCGCGCAGATAGGCGGCGCCCGCGAGGATGTTCGCGCGGGGGTCGAACGGGTCCGAACCGAGCCGGTGGCGCGCCGTCAGCGGCGCCCATGTTGCGGGCATGATCTGCATGAGCCCCATGGCGCCGGCGTGCGACACGGCGCCGATACGGCCGCGGCTTTCGGCATGCATCACGCGCCAGATCCAGAGCTCCGGGATACCGAAGCGCTGCGCCGCTTCGGCGACCGGAGCGGCATAGGGATGGCGCTCCGACTGCGCTGCGGCGGCAGCCGGAGTGCAGATCGGCGGCAAAAGCAGCGCAGCCGAAATGGCCGCGCGCCGTGCGCCGACGCGCATCGGCGAGCACAGGACAGACAGTATGGTGAGACTTCGCCGCAGCCGCACAACTGTCATCGTCCTTGCTCCATCTCGTCGGCAATTGGTTCGAAGGAAGGGCTCGCGCGGTGCCAGCGAAGCGATGCTTCGGCGTCGGTGCGCGTCAGAACAGGGTGCGCCGTGCCGATGAGTCCGGACGCCGAAATCGGCCCGAAATATCGCCCGTCGAGGCTGCCCCGCGCGGCATTGATCAGGAATAATTCCTGCGCCCCGACGATCCGGCAACCGCGCCAGACCGGGAGCGGACGATCCGCCCCGTCGCGCGCCAGCGCACGGGCGACGCCCGCGCCGTCGATCGTGACGGATGCACCCGAACGGCAGACCAGAGAGCCCGGAAGCGCGGCGACGCGCTTCAGCAGCGGAACGCCGCGCGGCAGATAGCCGCGACGGGAAAGATAGATCGCAAGCGCCGGCGGCGGGTCGATGGCGACAAGCTCGCCGAGCCGAGGCCGCGCACCGACATCGATCCGGTACACGCCGATGGGGGCGCTGGCGCTCGCATTCCAGAGCAGTCGCGGCGCCGGCTTCAGCCAGGCGACTGCGACGAAAGAAGCGGTAAACAGCGCCGCTGCGCCGACCGTCGCGCACAAGAACCGGCGGTTCATGCCTCGATCGCCCGGCGGCGGAGCCATGCCGTATGGCGATCGAGACTATAGGGCCGGAAAGGCAGGCCGGCGGCGAGCCGGTTGCCGACATGGCGCCAATGGTCGGGCGATGCATCGCACGCCTCGATGCCAGCCGCCTCCACCGCGTTGATCGCTGCGAGCGCCTGCTGGACCTTCGGCCAGCCGTCGATCCGCGCAAGGATTTCGGCGCCGGGGCGGACGAAAGGCAGCGTCGAAAATGGTTCGCCGGGCGTCATCGCAATTGCGATCGCGATGGTCGAATGGATGGTACCGAAGTCGTTCGACGTCCACCGCACGAAGCCAAAGACCGCGCCGGGACGAAAGGCCATGACGCGGGTGCTGCGGCTCAATATCCGCTCGGCGGCGACGCGGCCGAAGCGGATCCATTGTTCGTGGCGGCCCTCGATCCAGGTCAGTTCGACCTCAGTCAAGCCGCAGCCGTGGGGCGACGCGGAAACACATCCGCTACCGTGGCCGGGGCGGGAGAGCGAAACGCCGGGCGCTGCGACAGCGCGCGGCATCAGGCGAGCCCCCGGCGCGCCGGGTGCACGGTGCCGACGCCCGGATCGGAGGTCGACGAGCGCCGCCCGAGTTCGACCCATGCATCGAGTTCGTCGATCGCATAGACCACGCGCCCACCGAGTTTGCGATAGGCCGGGCCGGTGCCATAGCAGCGATGCTTTTCGAGCGTTCGCGGCGAGAGGCCGACGCGGCGCGCCGCGTCAGGGGTCCTCAGATAACGGGGAGGGTGCGCGGGGGTCATGGGATGCTCCTTCCCGCGGCGGCTCCCGAAAAGGCGGGGCAGCGCGCGATGGGGCGTCGTGGCGCGAAAGCGGGAGCGCGGGGGAGCGGCTGAATCGCCGAGCTATTTTTGTCGCCCCGCGCGGCCGGCGAGCAGCGTGCGATAGCCGCCCGCGGCAAGCGCGTCGGCCTCGTGGATAAGGCGCTGGGTCCGGCGGCGCTCGGGAGAGGACTTCCAGGCGGCGCCCTGTCCGATCGAGAGGCGCGGATAGACGAGGCGCTGCGCGACCATATGGCTCGTAACCTCGCCGTCTTGGCGAAGGTTGAGGATGGCCAGTAAGAGTTGGAGACGCCGCGCCTGATAGGCGGTCGGGCCGAATGGTTGCGCCGCGCTCCGCGCGCCGCGCAGCCATCGGTCCAAGCCTGCGAGGGCCTGCAGGCGGACATCGAGCAGCGCGTCGCACGGGATAAGCGAAGCAAGGGGGCGTCCGGCGGCCGCGTCACGCAGGCAGACCCGATGAAAGGACACACCATCGCTCATCACCAGATGCGTCTCGTCGCCCACCGAGCGCGAGGCGATGGCCGGAGGCCACCGGGCAAGATCGAAATGCGGACTATTCCTAGAAGCCGCCACTGCAGGGCCGAGGATTATGACCTGAGGACACTCGGCCGGGTCCCAGAAGGCAGGCGCTCCAAGCGCCGACAGATGGGGATCGGCCGGGAAAGCAAAGGCCCCACCGCCGGGCCATCACCTCCTGGGCCGTCGGGTCGCCATCCCGATCCGACATGACCCTCTCATAGTCGCAGCGATATGCGGGATTGCGGCGAAGAAATTCCTGCGCGAAACCAGGGAAATCGAGCCGGGAGCCTCCGACCCCCTTGTCCCTTGCTTCCTCCGCCATGCGCGCCTCCGTGGAAGGCACGAGATTTGGCGACGGCATGCAAGCCGGCAATTCCATGGCACGGGGAGCCATATCCCCAGAAATGGGTATCCCGCCCGGCGGTGCCGGGCGGGAGCCGAGGTTCAGTCGCCCCGGCGCGACTGTCGGTTCCAGACGAGGTCATGCTCATCGCCTTCGCCCGCGAAAAGCTGCGCGAAGATCGGCGCCGTGAAGCTTGGGTCGTCGAGCTTGACCGACAGATAGGGGCGCTTGTCCTGTGTCTGCTTTTCCCAGGCCGCGCCGACTTCGACGTCGCCCACGAAGACGCGGTGGCTGGGGGCGTTGCCGCTCGGATTTTCCTCGGGCGCGATGCGAACCGACTTTGCCTGCACCGAGAGGGTGACGATGCTCCCCCGAAATTCTCCGGAGACTTTCTTGAATGTGCCGATCTTGGCCATGATGCATTCCTTCCTTGGCTCGGACCGCACCATCGCGGTCTCGATGCGCATCGAAGATCAGCGGGGACCGGCGGTGCAGCCAAGGGCCCGGAGCGAAGCGGAGGACGGCGCGCGCCTGTCTTTCTTGCTTCGCGAGGAACGGCGGCACGCCGGGGGAAGAAAGACGGGGGCGCGCCGTTGCACCAAGCCGGTCAGCAAAGCGTCCCGATGACAGATGGCGCATGTCGAGAGATCGCGACGGGAGGTCCGCAGGACGGACGCATCGGCAATCGGCCGCGAAGGGGAGCGAAGAAAGAGGGGGTAAGGCGGCCTAGACAGACAAGGCCGGTCGCTCGGCTGAAACCGCAGGTGACACAAGGTCTCGCCAGCTCGCATAGCCGGTCAAAAGGCCCGACAGGAAAGCGAGGCCATGCTTCGCACCCGCTTCAAGTCCGCCCAAGATGGCGAGCGCTGTCCCAGCCTGATAGCCGGCAAAGGCCGCAGCGCCGACGAACATCAGGATGACGCAGAGCTTCACGGGGAACGGGGCCGCGCCGCCGACCAAACGCCGACCAAGAGCCAGGACAGCGAGTCCAGCGATCAGCGCCGACCCCAGGATCGTCAACCAGCCGAAGCCGAGATCGCGCAACGCGAAGCCGAGGGCGATCGCGGCACAGACGGGCAGCGCGAACTTGGCGCTGCGAAAGAGAAGCCGGAGACAGTAGAGCGCCGCGATGGCGCCGAGTATGAGCATCAGGGTCATGAACATCCCCCTGTCGGACGCGCCCGCCACCACCTCCACAGCGCAACCTGCGCGCGAAGCATAGTAGAAGCCGGTCCGGGAATGAACCCGAACCGGCCCTAATCTGGACCTATTTTCAAAGGGTCAGCGATTGAAGGGGTCATATTCGCAAATGATCGTTTCGGGGTCGCCATCGAATTCGTCGAGCGGCATCACCGAATATCCGGCGCTGGTTTCGATAAGAATGATCACGGTCATCATGGTCCGGGCGAGGTTCCAGCCAAGCGATTGGGCGGTGGTAAGCGGCATGGGATGAACTCCTGTCCTTGGGAGCGGGCCATTCCCGCTCGACAGGCGCCCCGCCGGACGGGGACTGGCCGCAATCATCGCGGCGAAGCCGCGGCCCGAGCGCAGCGTGGGGACCCTTTACGGGTTGATTGGCGGAGGCCAGGCCTCGGCCAAGGGATTAGCGGCAATCGAGAGCGGGAATGGCCCGATTCCATGCGGCAGCCCCCATGCCGCCCCATCGCCCCCTTGCTTCCGCTTCCCGGCGCCTGACCGAATACTCACCGACACGCCGAACCAGCGATCCACCACGCCGATCGGATCATGATCTTCGAAACACCGCGACATGCAGCCCCTCAGGCAGAACCCCTGCGCAGTTCCCCAGTTGGCCAAGGGCCTGCCGGGCCAGACATGCCGAATGGCGGCCCGAAGACCGCCGTCCATCGACAGAAAGAGAAACCGGCTCCGCCCGAAGGCGGAGCCGGATGGCCGTCAGGCCGGCGGATTCCAGATGATGACCTTCTTCATCGGGTCGTCGCCCGGCGCATTGGCGACATTGCCGTAGATGGTCCCGAATTCGGGGGCCGACATGGTGACCGACACATATTCGGCGCCGTTGTTCTGCGAGAAGCGCTTCCAGCCGGCGCCCAGCTCGAAGCCGTTCTTGCGGCTGAGGATGCGATAATCGGGCTCATTGTCCTTGGTCTTGCGACCGTTCGGCACGATCGCAATCGGCGCGGTGACGTTGAGGGTGGCCAGCGTGCCTTCGAAGCTGCCGTCGGACTTGACGTGGAGGTTGGCAATGGTGGGCATGATGAAACTCCTTCGGTTACTCGGGGGACATCCCCGATGGCGCCGGAAGAAGGGGCAGCGAGCTGCCGTCACCGAGCGGCACGCGAGGGCGAACCCCGCATGGGGTTGACGGCCAGAGGCGAGCCGGACCCGCAAAAGGGCGACAGGAAGGGGTGACCTCGGGCAAGCGAAGGAGCGTTGCCCACGCCGTCCGAACCCAGCCGGCGCAAGATGCACCGTCAGGTCCCGGCCGGCTCCGTCGCTGAGATGTCGAAAAAGGAATTCCAGCGCTACGAACGAGGAAATGGTGCAACCCTCAGTGCGACAGCGAGCGGAGAAGAGGGTAAGATGTGTTGGGGCAAACATGGACGAAAACTGACGCTCCAAGCCCAGAAATAATTTCAAAAGGCCCCGGCGCCTGCGCGAAGCGCCCGAGAAGAAGGCGCTCTTGGCGAGCCCGCGGCCGGGCGGCGTGCGCGCGGGCCTGTGGGCCAGCCGCCGTCCGGCAAGGAGTGCGAGCCGAGTGCGCCGCGCGGCCCAGAACAACGCGCGGCCCCTGGCGCCGTCTGCCGGCGCCAGAGCACGCCCAATTCAGCCGCGCTCGATTTGGCCGGCCGGATTCCGGACGTTCAACCGTTGTAGCGGATGACCGGCCCTGGCTCTCCGCAGAGGCCGCAGGGGCCTCTCAACCGCTCGAAGCCTCCGGTCCCGCTCGCCGAACTGGTAACGACACTCGCCTGTGCGATCGACGAAAGGTCGAGCCGGTCGGCGATACATTCGTCGCAAAGCGGCGTCCCGTCCATCCTGCGGACCAGTCCTGCCACTCGCTCCGCTATGGTGGGCCGCTTTGTCATGAATGCTGCGATAGTCAGGCAGATTGACAAACGGAAGCCCCTGCGAAATTGGCCGATTACGGTCAGGCAACTTTTGGTTCGAAATCTGGAGAAGCAGACACTCGAACCAAAAGCGCTGCGAACAAGATTTTAAGGCGCAGGCACGCGGCTCGCGATAGCCGCTTCGATCAGGCCCTGCATCTCCTGTTCCAGTTCGGTGCCCTTACGATCTCCGCCGCTCGAAATCTCGGTCGCGATCAGGCCGTAATAGCCGGTTCCGCGATCGATCCAGCCCGTCCATCCATAAGCGCCCGGCGCCGAATTGATCATCGACGTCGCGCAGGCCGAGGGGGTGTCGCATTCGACGAAGGAGCCCAGCGCATATTCCCAGTTCGAGGCTCCCGAGGGTACGAAGACGCGCGGCAGGCCGGTCGTGCGCGGCTGAGTAAAGGCGGTCATGTCGGTCACAAAGGCGCCGCCGAGGAGCGCACGCAGCAGCTTGGCATAGTCGCGCGGGGTCGAATAGGC
This sequence comes from Sphingopyxis alaskensis RB2256, assembly GCF_000013985.1. Classification (GTDB taxonomy): domain Bacteria; phylum Pseudomonadota; class Alphaproteobacteria; order Sphingomonadales; family Sphingomonadaceae; genus Sphingopyxis; species Sphingopyxis alaskensis. Next base: position 2,639,624 of record NC_008048.1, read on the forward strand.
GCCCCCCGCCACCCACGGATTCGTCGGTGCGCTGCCCGCCGGATCATACCATGTCGTGCTCGTCATCCCGAGCGGCGTCGTGACATGCTGGGCGAAAAGTTCGTGGAAGGTGCGCTGGCGCGCCGGCGTCGTTCCGGGCTGGATGCTCACATCCTTCGCCTCGAGATAGGCGGCGGCGACCTGCATCCCGTGCGGGCCATAGCTATATTGCGCACCCGGCGCGTTGCCGGGACGCAGGATGTCGTATCACAGGTCGTGGATATTTTTCGCGCAATTGTACAGGATCAGCGCCGGTGTCAGCTGGCACCCTCCGACCAGCGGGCTGCCGTTGAACCCCGACGTCATCGACAGCGCATGCTTCAGCTTGACGTCCTTCTTTGTCCCGGTCGTCGTCCAGAAGGCGAGCGGCGGCCGCATCGGGTCGTCCAGCGTGACAATCCCCGCCTGCGCCATCCGCATGGCGAGCGTTCCTGCGAACCATTTGGTGGCCGAGGCGAGTGGCGTCACCCGATCGATTCCGAAGCTGCCCTTCTCATATGCAAACAGATAGTCGGGGTCGGTGGCGTTACCGACGATGAAATAGCCGTTCGCGACTTCGGCGTCGGCATCGATGGCCGCCTGCAGCGCGGTCCAGTCGTAGGTATAGCCGCCCACTGTCGTGGTCAGGCTGGCAGGCGACAACGCCGTCGGGGCCGACGCCGCGGAGCTGGCCGGGACGACCGCTGCCGGGGGCAGTTGCACCATCGGACGCGCATCCCCCCTGCCGCGGTCCCCCACGCCGCTTTGCGCGAAGGCACCCGCGCCGACGACGACCGCACCGGCGGCGAGCCACGCCCATGTCTTTCGTTCAACCATATCGTCTCTCCCATCCTCTTCGTTGCACGTTTCGAAAGGAGGCGCCGCTGAACGCGGCGCGGCGGCCGCCGGATCAGAAGGAGATACGTCCTTCGACCCCGATCACTCGCGGCTGGCTGTAGCGGTTGATCGTCGGCGCCTGCGCGACATAGTAGACCTTGTCGAAGAGGTTGTTCGCGAAGGCGCTGATGCTCACCTTCCCGAACTCGACCCCGACGCGCAGGTTGACGAGCACATAGTCGTCGAGGTCGACCGAGGTCGCGGTCAGTTCCTGCTTCCCGCCCCATTGGCCGCTGACCAGGATGTTGCCGGTCAGCGAAACATTTTTCGCGACCGGGGCGCGCAGGTTGAGGTTCGCCGAAGCGAGCCAGTCGGGCACCTGCGCGAGGTCGAGCCCGTCGTAACGCCCGCTCTTCACCTTGCCGCCCTGCCGCGACCCGCTCAGCGCCAGACGCCCGCTGCCTTGGCCAAGGTCGAAGCCCTGGCTGTATTCGGCTTCGACGCCCCAGCTCTTCGCATCGCCCGCGTTGGTGAGATAGCTCACCGCCGCGACCGGGCAGGTGGGGTTGGTCAGCGCGCAGCCGTCGTCGACCTGCGCGATCAGATCGTCGAGCTGGGTATAATAGCCCGCGACCGCAAAATAGCCGCGCCGCATCGGGCTACCCTTGAAACCGACCTCGTAGCTGGTGCTGTTTTCGTTGCCGAACAACACCTGCACCGGGCTCGGCGCGCGCGGGTCGGACAAGCGCGTGTTGAAGCCGCCAGCGCGATAGCTGCTCCCGACCTTGGCATAAGCGAGGATGTCGGGTGCCAGCTTGTACGACAGCGTCGCATTGTAGGAGAGATTGTCGGCGGTGATGCTGTCGTCGATGATCCGCGAGGGCCCGCCGGTCGGGAGCCCGGTGCCGAGATCATAGAGCCGCGCGCTGATGCTGCGGCTGTCGTGCGTATAGCGCAATTCGCCGGTGATATTGAGGCTGTCGGTCAGGTCGAAGCCGAGCGAACCATAGGCGGCATAGCTTTCGAAATGGAGCCGCGCGGGCGCGATATTGCCCGGCGACGGGTTGGCGAGCGTCGGCGTGCGCGTCGTCGTCACCGAAAAATCGCTGTCGAGGAGGAGCATTTCCGCCCCCACCAGCCAGGTCAGCCGGTCGTTCGATCCGCTGACATGGATATCCTGCGAGAAATTGTCGGTCGTATCGACCACATAGGACGCGCTGCCCGGGTCGAGCGGGGTCAGCGGCCCGACTTCGCCCGCGGCGCGCGCACGCGCCAGTTCGGCGGGGCTGACCGCATCATTGTCGAGATCATATTCGCTGTGTCGCTTGCGGAAGGAGGTCGTCGAGGTGAGGTCGGCTCCGCCAAGATCGACACGCACGATCGCCTGCAACCCGTCGACGTCCTGCGACGCCCGCGGCGCGGTGCTCCACGGATAACGGAAACGGTCCTGGATATAGCCGCCCGGAAAGCCCGGCGTGCCGGCCGGAATGAAGATCTGATAATGGATCGACGGCGTCGTCAGCCGCTGCGTCTCGGCCATGATCACCGCGTCGACCGGTCCGCGCTTCAGGCGGATCTGCCCGCGCAGGCCATGCCCCTTCTGCCGGTCGAAATAGACGTCGTTGTCGGGGTTGTAGAAAAAGCCCTTGTCCTGTTCGACCAGATCGCCGCTGATCCGCGCCGCGATCCCGTCGCCCAGCGGCATATTCACCGCGCCCTGCAATTGCAGGCTGTTGTTCTCGAACCCGTATCGCACGCTGGCCCAACCCGACAGGTCGAATTCGGGCTCGGCCGATATGATGTTGATCGCGCCGCCGACCGCGTTGCGGCCGTAGAGCGCACCCTGCGTCCCGCGCAGCACCTCGACGCGGCCGATGTCGAGCATATCGAGGCGCGTGAAGTTGCGCCCGCCGACCGGACCGCCCGCGATATAGGCGCCGTTGCGATAGAGGCCGACGCTCGGGTCACCGTTGGTCGCGCGCGCCGTCGACGACGCGCGGATCGAAATTTCGGACGTGATCGACGAGCTGAGATTGTTGAAGCGCACGCTCGGCTGGTCGGCGAGGAGTTCGCCGCTTCCCGTCGCCCCGCCGCGATCGTTGAGCGCCGTCGCGTCGATCACCGATGCCGCGGTCGGCACATCGGACAGGCGTTCCTCGCGGCGCCGCGCGGTGACGACGATCGCGCCGTCATCGCCCGCTTCCGCCGCCGTATCGGCCGGAAGAGCCTCGGGAGCCCGATCTTGGGCGGAAGCGGGCGCGGCCGCCGCCACCCAGAGCGCGGCCGTACCGAAAAGAAGCTGCGCCTTGCGTCCCATAAATCCCTCCCATGTCGTTATTGCAATTATTATCGATAATTTTGTGCATATGGCGACGCGAGTCAAGCCGGAAACATCGCCCTCGCGGCGACGCCGGTCAGCGGCGGACGGGAATGATGGCGGTGAGGAAGTCGCGAACCGCTTGCGCCGTAGCGGCAAGCGGCGCGGGCGCGACGACCGAAAGATTGTCGGTCGGCGCGTGATGATGGCGGTGCGCGCCGAAAATTCCGGCATGATGCGGATAGCCGGCCTTGACCACTTCGGAGAGTTCGCCCGCGACCCCTTCGGTCGAGGGATAAGCCATCTCCAGTCCCGGCAACCCCCTGAAATCCGACCGGGCGCGATCGACAAAGGCGGCCGAGGTCATCAGGAAGCGGAAGGGATCGGCGCTCGGCAACGGCAACAGGCGCCCGGGCATGTCCTGATAGTCGCGCGTCGCGACATTGGCGCCGAGATGCAGCCAGAGATCGGTGTCGGCAGGCGGCGGCCCGACCTTTTCGACGATATGGCTGGCACCCAGATTTTCATATTCATGCCCGCTGTTGCAGACGAAGAGCAGGCTATGATCGGGGAAGGCGCGCGGCATCCATTCGGCGAGCGCGAGCCAGATCGCGAAACCCGGCCCGCGTTCGCCCGCGCAATCGGTCCAGCCCGAGCGCGGGGTCGAGACCACGAGCCAGCGGCGCCCCTTGCGCACGCGCCGCGCCACGACATTCTCCGCGACGCGCGAACCGCCCTTCCCGCGCAGCACCAGCATCGCCGGCTGCCCCTGCCGCGCCGCTTCGATGACGGGCGCCGCAAGGCGCGGCGCCAGCAGCGCCAACGGATTGTCCGACAGCGGCGCATCGGCCGGCGCATTGAGGAGCAGCGCCTCGCCGGTGGGCCCTGTGGTCACAAGGATGACCGCGGCCGCGCCCCGCGCCAGCGCATCGGCCAGCGGATCGCGCACCGCCCGGTCGAGCAGGCTCGACCAGCGGCGATACGGCAGCCGCACCACCGCGATCGCGCCATCGAGCCGATCGCTGACCTCCGCAAGCCGCAGCGGCGCACCGATCCCGCCAACGCCCGTCGGCACGGCGAGCGGCTGCGCCATCAGGGGGATTTTCCGATCGCCGAGCGCCAATTCGCATGTCGCCGCTTCGAACCAGGGCACGTCGAACGACTGGCGCTCGACCGCAAAGCCCGCCGCAGCAAGCCGCCGCGCAGCCCAGTCGGCGGCCCAGCGATCGCCCGCCCCGCCCGACTGCTTATTGCCCGCTTCGGCGTAGGCCTTCACATCGGCGAAAAGCCGTTCGGCCGCGAATATGGCATCATCGCCCCCAGCGGCGAAGGCGGGAGCAGCCTGAAAAGCGATCGGCGCCGCAAGCCCTGCCTTCAGCAGGCTCCGCCGGCCGGCATAACCCCGCGTCACGACGCGCGGGCGCGGCGACGGCCAGGCTTTGCCTTGGTCCGCCGTGCCTTATATTCCGCCAGCGCCTCGGCGAAATTCTGTTGCGATGTGGCAATCAGGTCGCGCGCGACGCGGTCGGCGTCGTCGGGTTCGCGCGCGACGATATGCCGGCAAAGCTGCTCATAGAGCACCGCCGACCGGCGGCCAACCTCGCCCTCGCCGTGCGTCGCGACAAACTCGTCGGTGTAGACATTGTGCTGCCAGCGCGCGAGCAGCGCCAGCCGGTCGAGCAACTCGAGCGCCATCGGCGCATTCGATCGCTTGGCGATGAATCGCCCGATCCGGTTCGAGACCCTGAGATGCTCGGCGGAATTGGTGGTTCGTTCGGTCACATCCTTATATTCGATCAGCCGGTGCATCAGCTCGCGCCCGTCGCGGTCGCTCATCGCCGTGCACGCGAGGCGGCAAACGACCCCGAAGAGCGCTTTCCACAGCTCGTAGACCTCATCCGCCCCATGGTCGTCGACGTCGATCGCATAAGCGCCGCGCCAGGGCACGACCTTGACCAGCCCGATGCTCGCGAGATGCCGAAAGGCTTCGCGAACGGGTGCGTGACTGACTCCAAAGCGCGCCGCAATCTCACGCTCGCGCAGCCACGATCCCGGCGGAATCCGCCATTCGACGATGTCGTCGGTCAGCAACCGTGCGATAACCCGGTCCTGTGTCGGCGCCTGCTCGTCGTCGGTCTTCGTCGCGGCCATTTCCACCCGTTCGGCTCCCTGTCTGCCGGTGCCATCCTAGATCGGGAAAACACGGGAGCAAACGATCATTGAAGTTCGGAATATTATCGATAATAATGATAAAAACAAGCATCGGAATCAGGAGCCGGATTTGAAACGCATTGCCCCCCTTCTCCTGCTCGCGGGCTGCGCAGCAGCCCCGGCGGTGCAGGCCGCCCCCGCTCCCGGCTGTGCCGCGGCGCTGGCCTATTCGTCGGCGCATCAAGGCGTCGCCGTGCTCGTCCTCGAGGACGGGAAGGTCCGCTGCTCCTCCGATGGCGTCTCGACACCGCAGGAACTCTGGTCGGGGACCAAGAGCCTGGTGGGCCTGATGGCGGCAGCGGCGGTCCAGGACAGGCTGCTCACGCTCGACGAACCTGCGTCGGCCACGCTCGCCGAATGGCGCGAGGACCCAAAAAAGGCCGCGATCACGATCCGGCAATTGCTGGCGATGACCAGTGGACAGGCGTCGACCGTCGGTCGGCCACGGGGTTATCTCGACTCGGTGAACGCCCCGCTCGCCGCCGATCCCGGCACGAAATTCCAATATGGCCCCGCGCCGATGCAGATAATCGGCGAGATTATACGCCGCAAGCTGGCCGCCGCAAGCCTTGATGCCGATCCGCGCCGCTATCTCGAGCGCCGCATCCTGACCCCGGTCGGAGTGACGATCGGCGATTGGCGCAATGGACCGGATGGCGCGCCTCTGATGCCGCAGGGGCTGGTACTCGCCGCAGAGCAATGGGCAAAAGTCGGCGAATTCGTGCGCCGCGGCGGCACGCAGGACGGCAAGGCGCTTGTCGATCCCGCGGCCTTGGCCGAGTTGTTCAAAGGAAGCGATGCCAACCCCGCCTATGGCCTGACCTGGTGGCTTCCGCGAGCGAGTCCCTCCGACGATCCTGTGACGCGCTCGACCGACATCGTTGCGCATGCGCCAACGCTCCCGGCCGACCTGGTCGTCGCGGCAGGCGCAGGCGACCAGCGCCTCTACGTCATCCCGTCACGGCGCCTGACGATCGTGCGGCAGGCGAGACTGGATATCGCAGCGCTTGCCGCCGGGAAAAAGAGTGGCTGGTCCGATACACATTTCCTGTCTTTCTTCCTCTCTCCGACCGGCGAATAATGGCCGTTTCCAGCCTGTCGGCTTTCGGACTGAAAATGAAAGAAGCAGACATTGAGCTTCGCCAAAGCGTCGTCCTTGCGAAAACCGACATTGGTCTGTGCTGGCCGACGGCGGCTAGCCGGCAGGAGGCCGGGCAGACGGATCGATCGAACCGAATAGCGTTTCCAGCAGCGGGCATTCCGGGGTCTTGCCATCCGCGCATCGCACGACGGTTTCGGCAAGCACCGACTCCATGGCCTGAAGATCCGCGATCTTGGTACGAATGTCGGTCAGATGGACCACGGCGACCTCGCGCGCTTCGGTGCATGGGCGATCGCGGTCCTCGGCCAGCCGAAGCAGCGCGCGGATCTCGTCCAGCGTGAAGCCCAGTTCCCGCGCGCGCCGCACAAAGCCGAGCCGCATGAGATGACCATAGCCATAGAGCCGGTGACCGCCGTCGCTGCGCGCAGGCGCGGAGAGCAGGCCAATTTTCTCATAATAGCGGATCGTCTCGATGTTGCATCCGGTGCGCCGCGACAGTGCTCCGATGGGGAGCCGGGGCGCTGTGTCCTGCAGATTTTTCCGATCCATGCTGAAATACCTCTTGAACCTGTAGCCGCTACAGATCCTATCTAGGGTCAACAACGTGATTCGGAGAACAGAAAATGACCCAGCCGAAAACGGCTTCCAGACGTGGTGCGTGGATAGCGATTGTTGGAGGAAGTCTGGGCGCGCTCGGCGCGGCCTCTTGCTGCATCGTCCCGCTAGTGCTCTTCACACTGGGCGTCAGTGGCGCATGGATCGGCAACCTGACCGCGCTCGCCCCCTATCAGCCCATCTTCCTGGCGGTGGCGATCGCCTTCCTGGCCGCCGGGTTCTGGCGGATCTATCGTCAGCCGCGCGTGGTCTGCGCCGAGGGCGAGTGCGGCACGCCTTCCTCCAACCGCTTGGCAAAGACGGCCTTGTGGCTTGCAACGGCGCTGATCGGACTCGCCGTCCTCTTCCCCTATCTCGCCCCCCTATTCCTCGACCTTTGAACAAGGAGACCATGATGAAGAAGCTTACCCTGTTCGCGGCCGCGGCTGCGCTGTTCGCATCCGGGCCGGCCTTTGCCGCAATCCGGACCACCACCTTGGCGGTCGAGAACATGACCTGCGTGACCTGCGCTCCCACCGTCAAAAAGAGCCTGTCGCGCGTACCCGGCGTGACCGCTGTCGAAGTGTCGGCCAAAACGCATACCGCGACGGTCACCTATGACGACGCCAAGACCAGCACCGCGGCGTTGATCGCGGCGACCACCAACGCTGGCTACCCTTCCCGAGTCCGCAAGTGAAAGTCGTATCATGAGTGATTGCTGCAATCGGGGCGACGGCTCTCAGGCCAAGAAGTACGACCTTATCGTCGTGGGCGGCGGCTCGGCTGGGTTCTCGGCCGCGATTACCGCGGCGGAGCAAGGAGCCCAAGTCGCCGTTATCGGTGCCGGCACCATCGGCGGAACCTGCGTCAACGTCGGCTGCGTTCCTTCCAAGGCGCTGATCCGCGCGGTCGAGAGCATTCACCACGCGAATGCCGCGCCGATGCGGTTCAACGGTGTCGAGGCCGGGGCACGAATGGCCGATTGGGGCAAGGTGATCGCCGAAAAGGACTCGCTCGTCTCGGGCCTTCGTCAGGCGAAATATGCGGATCTCCTGCCTCTCTACAATAATATCGCCTACCATGAAGGCACGGCGCGGCTCGTCGAAAATGGCGTCGAGGCCGGTGGAAGGCGGTTCACCGCTGACCGGATCGTGATTGCGACAGGTACGCGTCCGGCGGTGCCGGCTATCCCGGGCCTTCCGGACGTCGATGCGCTCGACAGCACTACCGCGCTCGACCTGACCGAGTTGCCGAAATCGATGATCGTCCTCGGGGGCGGCTATATCGGTGTGGAACTCGCCCAGATGTTCTCCCGCGCCGGCGTCGACGTGACGCTCGTTTTCCGCAGCCGCCTTCTCCCCGATATGGAGCCGGAGATCGGTGCCGCGCTGACCGACTATCTTTCGAGCGAAGGCATCACGGTTCTGGGCGACCTCGCCTATCAGTCGGCCCACAAGACGGCGGAAGGGGGCACTGCGCTCACCGTCCTGCGCAACGGGGTCGCCGAAACCATCGTCGCGGAGCGCCTTCTCGTAGCGACCGGGCGCGCCCCGAATGTGGAGGACCTCGGTCTCATCGAGGCAGGGGTGAAGCAGACGCTCAGCGGTGCCATCATTGTCGATGACCATATGCGAACCTCGGTGCGCGGCGTCTATGCCGCCGGCGATGTGACGGGCCGAGACCAGTTCGTTTACATGGCAGCCTATGGCGCAAAGATCGCCGCCAAGAACGCCTTGAACGGCGATAGCCTGCGGTACGACAATTCGGCCATGCCGGCCGTCGTATTCAGCGATCCGCAGGTAGCCAGTGTCGGCTTCACCGAAGCGCAGGCTATCGCGGCAGGATATGCAACGCGAACCTCGACCCTCCCGCTCGAGAATGTTCCGCGCGCATTGGCGGCTCGCGACACGCGCGGCCTGATCAAGCTGGTTGCGGATGGCCGGACCCGCAAACTGCTGGGCGCGCATATCTTGGCGCCGGAAGGTGCGGACAGTATCCAGACCGCCGCCATGGCGATCCGCTGCGGCCTCACGATCGACGATCTGGCGGAGATGATCTTCCCCTATCTGACCACGGTCGAAGGACTGAAGCTGGCTGCGCAGACATTCGATCGGGATGTGAAAAGGCTGTCCTGCTGTGCAGGATAAGATTGCTCGGTCGCGTCGCGGCGGTGAGATGACATGAGTAGCCCGCGCGGTTCCGATCCCGCCAGCGGCGCCGGGGATTGGTCGGGTAACTGGCGCACGCTTGTCGGGCTCTGGGCTATTCCCGGCCTAGCCATGCTGGCCGCCATGTGGCTGGAACCTACGCCCCGCGCGGTCATCTGGACCGTCATGCTGGCCTCCATGGGTGCGGCTTGTATCATGAACGCCAGACGGTGCGGCCGGACTCATTGCCGTTTCACCGGACCGTTCCTGATTGGGATGGCGATACTGGTCGTCGCCTACGCGATTGGGATGCTGCCGCTGGGGCCACATGGCTGGGGTATTCTGGGCGGAGTCACGCTTGGCGGGTTTGCCGCTCTGTGGTGGGGCAGCGAACGGGCATGGGGCAAGTTCTCGCGTTCCAAAGATAAGGGCGTTTCTCGCAGCTGTTAGGTTTCGTGGGAGATCGGACGTCCGGCCACTGCTATAATGGCCCATTTGCGAACGACTGGTTTTGGGCCACGCGTCGCTGGCGGTGAATGGCCGGGCTCAGGCGCAAAGCCGACCAGTCGTCTTGCCAATCAAACTTGCCAAAGTGGCCGCTGCTGCCAGTTCGCGGGAAAACCCATCGATCGCGTATCGCCCTCGGGATGGGTCACGATGTGCGCCGCCACATCGGCAAGCCAGGTCGAGTCCGGCGCCACGGTATTGATGACGTGACCGATCATGCAGATGCCGTTGTAAAGCTTGGCGGGTGCCTGAGTGGCGTTCTGATCGATGGTCGCCTGTAGGGATTTGGGCTTTTGCGCGAGCTTCGGAGGCGTGAGGAAGCCCCGGTTCCACAGCCGGCCGTGATGCGCGCAGATATTACGGATGTCCGTCACATGGCGGACCAAGGGCACGAGAACGGTCTCCGGAAGACCAAGGGGCCCGGCGATGCGTGTTCGAAGAGCGCGGTCTGCGAGGCTCGAATACCAGCGCGAGAGGTGACCGAATGACATCATTTCTGCGACCATCCAGACCGGCGGCAATGCTGGCAGATCGTAGTTTTGCCGATAATGCTTGATATAGGTCTCGTTCGAACGCCCCACTTCGCCAGCCAGTTTCGAGAGGCGAAGATGATAATCGGTGCGATCGCTATAAAGACTGGCGTCCAGATAGCTGTGTCCGTCGCCGAGCCCGGCGAGATGATAAGCCCAACTCCCGCGCAAGGCCACTTCGACATGCTCGGTGCCGCGCATCAAGAGGCGCCGGAGTAGCCGGTCGAAATCATAGAGGGCGGTGACGCGTTCGAATGTCGTGCCCGGAAGGAAGCGCGGTCCCGCCTGTCCCTTCGGATGTTCGAAATAAAGCCAGTAGGCACTCAGCCGGTAGTAGCTCACATGACGGAGCCACGCCTCGGCCGCCGGCTCGTCGGCAACGATCATGCCGTTTGCCCGGAGATGAGCGATTTGCTGGGTGTAAGTGAGAGTCGGTTTGGAATAGGCGCGTGACATTGACCATCGTCATGCGTCAACGGCGCCCAAAATAAAAGACCCGCCCAGTGTGCATATCCTTGCGGACAGAGGCCGGGCGGGTGCGATTGATGCCCACATAGGGTAGGCAAGCGAACAAATCAATAACAAGCGTTGCAGCGCAACACGAAATAGGACCCTTCCACCCCGACATCATCCGGACAAAGGAAGGCACGCCCAAAGGCCCTGCCAAGGCCGCCACTGCACATCAGGCCGTCGGAATACGGGCCTCCAGTTCGGCGATGCGCTCCGAACAGATCGCATGCACCGCGCGGCCGAGCTCCTCGACATGCGCAGCGAGCCACAGCAGGTCCGCTTCGCCGATGCGATAATGTTTCGAGTAGCGGGCCTTCACATAAGCCTCTTTCAGCTTCTCGAAGCGTGAGCGATCGGCCTTCAACGCGCGGGGCCATGCGTCCACCAACCGCATGTCGATCCGTTCCGCCTGCGTTCGCAGGAACCCGAGGTTGTGCACATGCGGGGTGTAGAAGGTGCAGACCAGCAAGACGCAGTGGTACAGAAATTCGGAAGATTGGTGCAGATCGAAAGCGGCTGGCTTTAGGTAGCCCTTCTCCCGTCCCATCGCAGACAATTCGAACCGCTGCATGGCGAGGGGGAACCACTCCTCAAAATATTCCTTCGCCATCGCCAACGCCTGCTCGGGCGTCTTCGGCTTGGGCGTGTGCAATGCCTTGTCGTCATATTCGTAGAGTGCGATCCCGTCGCGCGCGACGTCCATGAAGAAATAGCGCCCATGCGCCAGCCCGTCATTCACCTCCTGCAGGGTGTGCACGATGAAATTCACCGGCGTGTGCAGCGTCTTGTCGATCGCAAGCTCGCGGGTCAGCCGGTCTTCGAGCTTGGACCAAAAGTCGATCTTGTCGGTGAGGCGCTTGTCGTTGACGATGATCAGCAAATCGAAGTCCGAGCGATAGCCCTTCGCCGTGTGCGGCTCGTCGACCCAGCCTCCGCGCGCATAACTTCCGTACAAGATGATCTTGTCGATCCGGCCCTTCTTCTTCCAGCCCATCGTCGAAAGCGCGACGGCATCTTCGAATTCTTCGAAGATGATCGCCTTTACGCGCTCGAGCTCGCGCTGCTTGTTGGCCGGAAGATGATCGAGATCGGTACGCATCGTTCCTTCCTTCTGTGGTCACAAGCTCGCCCGATGGCAAGCATGGTCGGGTCCAGATCGAAACCTCATGGCGCTTCGCGGATGCGGAAATCCCACACGGGGATGCCGAACGCCCGCGCCTTGTCGACGAGATTGTCCTGGATGCCGGTGCCCGAGAAGACGATGAGCCCGGCGGGCATGGCGTCGATCATGCGCTCGTTGCGCTTGAAGGGAGCCGCCTTCCTGTCGCGGTTCCAGTCGGGGCGGAAGGCCACCTGCGGCACCTTGCGGGCGTCGGCCCAGCAGGCGGCGGCACGCTCGGCACCGGTCGGCGTCGCGCCGTGGAGCAATATCATGTCGGCATGACGGGCATGAACCTTGTCGAGTGCCGACCAGATATGCCGGTGATCGTTGCACGCGGGCCCACCGCTGAAGGCGATGCGGGTGCCCTCGGGGATCAGCGCCTTGGCCTTTTCGCGGAGGCGGCGGTCCATGAAGTCGCGGCTGTCGATTATTGCCGCGGTCATCGCCTGATGGCGGATGCGCGACCCGGTGCGCGGGACCCACGCCTTGCGGGCGTGAATGCGATACTGTTCAGCGGCGCATTCGCGGAAAAATTCCATGGCGTCGCGCCGCTCGATCAAGGTGATGCCCTCGGCGATCGCGCGCTCGAGTTCGACCGAGCGGATTTCGCTGCCATCCTGTTCGCGCTGGAGATCTCGCTGCGCCACCTCGTTGCGGTCGAGATCGCGCTCGATCCGCGTGCCCGCGCCGTGGAAGAGATTGACGACGCCCCAGAGCAGTTCCTCAAGGTCGGGCTCGATTCTCGTGTCGACGAGGCAGCCCGCGAGTGCATCGAAGATGTCGGCAACGGCGCCGCCGGCGAGCCGGTCATCGGGAAGCGGCCGCCCGTCGGGCTCATCCTCGAACGGACGATAGCCGTAGAGCTGCATTTCCTGGAGGAGATATGCGCTGGCGCCGGGCTCGGCGGGCTCGCTGCGTTCGGAAAAGTCTGACAGGTCGCTCATGTCATGCCTCGCTTCTGGTGGCCGCGGCTCTCGCGGCCTTCGCGGCGACGCCCCCGCGGCGGCGGGTGCGGGTCGGCACCGCGCGGCACGCGCGGCCGAAGCGCCAGCGTAGGATGGCGAGGGTGCGGCTATTTTGTTTCGCGATGCAAAGGGGCGCAGCCCCGGCGGAAAATAGCCGCGCGCTCGCCATTGCGGTGCCCGGATCCGCCGCCGCAGTCGCCCCCCAGCGAAGGCCGGAGGCACGGCTGCCGGGAATGATCCAGAGGCAACCCGGTCGGACGCTTGATGAAGCGGCGCCCACCGCCGTCCGAAATCCCGCTATGTTTTTCGGACAAGGAAGCGCACCGCATCGAGCGGCAGCATCAGGGCGCGAAGCCGAGCCGCCATTTCTTCCCGGCCCGTCCGAACGAGATCGCTGTTTAAATCGTCGAGCCGCGGATCGAGCGGGACGATCGCGATCCCGAGCGGTTCGGCGCGCTCAATCAAGGTCTTCATCGCCCAGGACCCGGCCGCGTCATTGTCGCGCGCAACATAGAGACGGCGCAGCGGTTGGGGGAAGTGGATGGCGGCGAGATGCGCCGCCGACAGACCGGCGATCATCGGCATGTCCGGCATCAGCTCGCGTAGCGACAGGAGCGTCTCGATACCTTCGCCAGCGGCCATGACGTCCGCAGCAGGTCCGAACCGCACGCCATGCCCAAGCAGATTCCCCATCGCGCGGCGGGGACAGGCGACGGGCGCCTTGCCGCTCGCCGGATCGAGCCAGGTGCGATGAACGCCGGAGATTTGACCGGCGTCATCGGTTACCGCAGCGATCATGGCCGGCCAGGCGGGACGGACATCGGGCGGGTCATCGCTTGATGCCCGGTAATGGCAGCGCGGATGAAAGCGGATGGCACCATTGCCTGGGTCGATATCGATCCCACGCGATGCAAGATAAGCAGCGGCCAACGTCCCGGCGATCGGCTTCGACCCATCCCAAAGCCGCCGCGCCGCCGCAGGCGTTCCCGTCGACGCCTTGCGCGATCGCGGCGATCGAGACCCCGCCGGCTGCGGCATCGACATCGGCATGCTCAAAAATCGCCGCGCCTCGGCGAGCGTCTCGCGCAATTCGGCGTGACCGCAACTGGCGGCGATGACATCGAGCAGGTCGCCATGCTCGCCGCTCGCGGCATCGGTCCATTTCCCCGCCCGGCCGCGCCCGTCGCCCGACGACGACAGCAACAGGTAAAGGCTGCGACCGGGCGTCCCCCGGACATCGCCGACAAGCCAGTAGCGGCCTTCGCGGCGGCCGTTGGGGAGATAGTGGCGGCAGACGGCTTCGGCATTGTCGGCGAGGCGGCGCGCCAATTCACGGGCTGGACTTTCCATGCGGGGCTCCTTCCAAGGCCTTGCGCCCGCGCAGATGTCGATCAAAAGGCGATCGGCGATCCGCACGGACAGCTCGGCACCGGCAGCCCCTGCCAGCGCGTAGAGCGTGATTTTGTCACAAACGGGACTTCAGAATCAAGCATGACCTGCCTGCCCGTCTGGCGGTGGGACCTGCGGAACCGGCGGCGTCGAAGCCAATCGGATCATGGCGGACACTATCGGTCGGCAGGCTATAACGGCGGATGCCGCGTATCAGGTCGGCATGAGCGGACGATAACCCCGGTCGTCGTCCATTTCCTCGGCCCACAGCGCCATCTGGAAGTCATCATAGCTGACCCCGCATTGCTCGAGCATCCAGGCCGCGAGCGCCGGATGATCGGCGACGGCTTCGACGAAATCATCACCACCATGCCTGCGCCCGCGGTCGAACCACCAACCGGCCTCTTCCTGGACGGAAGGATCGCGCTCGATCACCAGCTGCGACGCATCGAGTTCGAGCATGGCTGCGAGCAATTGCTCGCAGTGGACGACATCGAGCGTCTCGCGCGGCCCGTGCTGACGCTGATAGCCCACCGACAGATTGGTGCATTCGGAAACGATGCCGGCATATTCATTGGTGTCGGTGTAGACGCCGGTATCGTCGGGGGCATAGCGGAACCCCATATTCTGCCGGTTGAGCGCCGCCGCAAGACTCGATGCGAAGGCATCGGAGCATGTCCGGCCATAGCTCTGGTGGGTGATGACATCGCCAAGCCCCGCGCGGTCGAAGGCGATCGCCGCGTCGATGTCCGCGAGAAGTTCGGGCGTGTGGCGCTCGATCCAGCGCGAGCCGAGGCAACCCTGCTCCTCGCCGCGATGGAAGAGGTAGAGGCCGGGACGCGCGGCCGCGATCATGCCGAGCATGATCCACAGTCCCGCGCCGTCGTCGGCGCCGAGCGACATGCCCGCTTTGCCGTCGCACAGATGCGCGATGCCATATTCATCGACGCCCACCGCCTGGTGCCCGCCGACGGCCGCGACCGTATCGACATGGCAGCTCCACAATGTGCGCGGGCGATCGCCGATTTCCAGCATTCGGTTGCCGAAACCATCGGCGCGGATGCCGGGAACCCGGTCGAGATATTCGCGGCAGAAGGCGCGTTCGGTCGCGCTGTCATGGGGCCGTGCCCAGGACAGGATTTCGAGGAGGCCGGCGCGGCCCGCAAGGTCATGGGTCATGGATCAGGCTCCTGTCTGGCAAGGGGTTGCGGTCGCTGCCAGAGGCGCTGCGGCGGCGGAGGTGAGGCCATCGACCGGCGTCGGCATGTCGGGAGGATAGCCGTGCGCGCAGGCACAGCTGCACGGCGGAAGAGATCCACGTCGCAAGTCTTCGAGGCGAGGTCGCTCGGCTGCTTCCCGTTCGTGCCTCAGCCGTTCTTCGCGGGCACGCTCACCGGCTGCCTGCCATTTGGCGACCTCGAGTTCGATCGCCGACATTTCGTACCGAAACCAGTCGCGAGCGAGGACATGGGCATTGGCGAGCGATGGATCGTCATCGTCGACAGGATCGGGCAGATAATCCGCACAAAGCCATTCACCATGATATTCGGTGAGATCAGTCGCATGATACCATTCGCCCGAGGCATCGCATTTCCGGCAGCAGGTCGCGAGCCACCATTCGCCGCGATCTTCGATGTACACCGCACCGAAGGCCTCGACATAACCGTCAAGCACGTCATGCTCATCGCCATCGGCGAGCACCGGGATGAAGGTTTCGGCATCGCTGTAGCTGCGCTCATTATGCGCGCAGAAGGTCGTGTGATCGGTGAAGCAATTATAGCACCATTCTTCCGACGAGCCGTCGCCGAAATAGACTTCCTCATGCGGCGTCGTTTCGCGGTCGCACCGCGGGCAGTACCAACATCGGTCCCCCAGGCCGTTGGTATTCTCGGACGGGATCTCACCATGGCCGATGATGAGATATTCGCCGTCGTCGGCGAGGTCATCGCCCGCATCGATATAGGGAACGACGAAGCTGCCGCCATCGACGAGCCGCCGGATGCGTGCGCCATTGAGGCTGCCCTTCGCATAGCCCGCATTTTCGAGCAGCAGCTTGAGCCGCGATACATCGCCATAGATGCTGGTGTAGATTTTGAGTTCGGGCCACACCACGCTGCGCGCGCGGGCATCGTCGCGGGCGCCGATATAGGCGAGCGCCGTGTCGGGACCGGCATAGACGCGCACCGGGTGGCAATAGCTCTCGAAGTCGCTCGCGCCGTGCGACATGCAGCTGCCGGGACCGCCGACATAAACCTCCTCGATTTCGTCGGCGTCCTGCGTGATCTTGAGCGCATCTTCTGCAAGCTGGACCGAAAGCCGGGCGCACCAGCCCTCGATCGCTTCATTGTCCAGATGGGCAGAAAAGAAGCGATTAAGGTAGCGGCCCGGCGACATCACGAGCTGGCGGTCGACCTCGCCCTTCGCCGCATTCTCGGTGAAAGCGATCTTGCCCGCCTGCTCGGTCGAGACATGGCAGAAATGCTCTTCGTGCTTCTCCTGATACCAGGGCTCCTCATGCCAGGGCGTCGGCGCATAGGTGCCGTCGGCGAACCGCAATTTCTCGCGAACCGGCCAGTCGACGTCGCCGATCTCGGCGTCCGCGAGCGCGATCCGGAGCTGCGCATCGGGCGCGCGGAGGAGAAGCTGTTTCCGCGCGGCTTCGGCTTCGTCAAAGGAAGGCCAAAGATATTGCTGGTCGCCATTGGGTGCGAAAAGGAATTCGATCGTGACCGGCCGCCACTCGGCTTCCGAGTGCGGGCAAAGGATTTGAAACTGTGCCATGGATGGGACTCCGCGCAGCCGCGCGCATGCCCCGAAGAGGCGCGATCGCGGGCTGCATTGCTGATGGGGTGGCGCAGGGTTAGCGAGGGTCGGGGGTCAGCGTCCGGACCGAGAGCCGTGACTGGCCTCGTGTCGCCTCAAGCCGTCAAAGGCCGACTTTCCCGGGCACCGCTGCGCCGTGAAGAAGATCCGGCGGGGGCATGCGCCCCCGCCCGGATGGCTCACTCCGCCGCGACGGGCAGCTCGGCGTCGCAGGGATCGCCCTCGTCGGCATCGGCGGGTACCGCCATTTCACCGCCGTCCGGATCGATGTCGTCCAGACCCGGCGTTCGCATCGGCGCCGGGAGCCAGGTCGTTTCTTCGACCAGCCGTTCGGCCTCGCGGGCCATATCGGCTTTCTTGAGATGGCCGATCATGCGGGCAGCTTCGTCGCCGCGCGCCTCGGCGACATCGGCGAGGATCTGCGGCTTGGTCACACCGCTGAAATAGCCTGCCGCGGTCGGCCGCCACCCCGCGCCATGCACATCGAGCCCCGCGGCCAGCGCGAGGACATGGCTGTGGGCGATCCGGCGCTCGACGCCATGCGCCGAGATGCGGCCATTGTCATATTTGGGAACGACCTCGGCCTGGGCGTTGACGCAGAGCGAGCCGCAATGCGCCAGGAGCTGCGACTGCTCCTCCCCATCGAGGGTGAGCAGAAAGCTCCACACTTCCTTATCCGACTGCGGCAGCCGCGCCTTCCATGCCCCCGAGCGCGCGTCGATCGCCTGCGCGGGCGCGCAATCGCGCAAACCGGCAGGGGCATTGGAAAAGGAGACGCGATTCGCCGCGATCTGGACGCAGCTCTCGCGGCTGAAGCTGTAGAAGCAGCCCAGCACGAGGACGTGGAGAACGGCGACGAAGGCGAGCGCCGGGTCTTGCGCGACCCTGTCCTGCAGCGCGAGGGTGCGCCAAGCCGTGAGGTCCGAGACGAGACGGTCGGGGAGCGGGCGCAGCGCACCCGGTTCCTCAGCTCCTTCGGCGTCATCCTGCGCCTTCTTCGGTTCGCCGTCGCCGCGGCCAGTGGAGCGCGCCGTATCGCCCGGCTCCGACGCGCTGTCACTGCCGAGTCCATCACGCAGTTGATCCTCGGGCTTCACGAAGCCGCGCTCGACGCGCACCGACCCATCGCGGTCGAGCGAGACGAATGCGCCCGCCACCGCCATGTCCGCGGGATCGAAGATCAGCGGCCGGTCGACCAAAGCACCGAGTTCGGCATCGATCGCCTCGATCCGCGCATGCACCTCGTCGGGCACGTCGTGCGCATCGGCCCATTCATCGCCGAGTTCCTCGCCTTCGGCTTCAAGCTCGGCGACGCGCGTCGCTTCGGCTTCGGTCATCGCGACCTCTTCGCGGTCGATCTCGCGATACCCGCGCGTTGCGTCCCACGGCAGGTCGATCGCGGTCGTCACCCATTTCCAGCCCTCGGCGAGGATGCGCGCGCCCTCGGCCTTCAGCTTGGCATCGACAAGCCGATCGAGAAGTGCGGGGTCGGTGAGCCAGCCGCCGCCATCGGATTCGAACAGGTCGCGCGCGATGCTGCCGCCCGCTTCGAGATAGGTGTCGAGACCGACGAAGCGCGCCCTTTTGTCACCCGCGCGAACGCTGTTCTCGGTGAGCTTCTGGCGGATCCAGGTCGCCGACTTGTTGAAGCTATGTTCGAGCTGGTCCCAGACCTCTTCTTGCCGCGTATGGTCCTCGGCGATGGTGAAGGCCATGAGCTGATCGAGCGTCATCGCCTCGTCGGCATAGAGCTCGAGCAGCTTCGGCGAGACGCCGGCGAGCTTCAACCGCTGCCGCACCGCGGCGGGCGTGGTGTGAAAATGCGCGGCGATTGCCTCGATGCCGGCGTCCTTCTCGACCATCGCCTGCATCGCGCGAAATTCGTCGAGCGGATGCAGTGCCTCGCGAAAGCTGTTTTCGGCGAGGCTGTCCTCTTCGGCGAGTATGTCATTGGCCGCACCGCCCACGACACAGGGGATCGGCGCGTCCTTCGCGAGCCTTTTCTGCTTCACCAGCAGTTCGAGCGCGCGGAAGCGCCGGCCTCCGGCTGGAATTTCGAATTCCCCCGTTTCCTGCCCCTCGCCATCGAGCAGCGGCCGCACGTTGAGGCTCTGGAGCAATCCGCGGCGCGCGATGTCGGCCGCCAGCGTGTCGATCGATACCCCCGCCTTCACGCGCCGCACATTGGCCTGCGACAGGCGCAGGCGGTCGAGGGGAATGTCGCGCGACGGGGCGAGGGTGATTTTCGGAAGCGATTTGGCCATGGGCCTTCTCCATGACGGGCCGCCGCGAGACACTCTCCCGGCTCCTGAAACCCGTCACGAAGCCCCGGCTTCCCTCTTCCTCGAACGGGGCCGCCACCGGCGGCCCCGAACAAGTCCGCGGCCTCAGCCCCGCGCCGAAAGCCGGCGCGCCGCTGCGTGCAGGCGCTGCTCGCCAAGGATGATCGAGCCCGCCGCGCGCGCCGCTTCGGCATAGACCGACAGGGGATGGCGTGCCTCGAAGTGAAGGTCGCGCTCGATGCCGAGCCCGAAGGGCAGGCGCACCCCCTCGAGTTCGGCAAGCGAGAAACTTCCGAGTTCGGGGCATCCGAACCCCAAGTCCGCGAGGCCGAACAGGATGCCGTCGGCATCGACCTCGGTTGCAAGCCAGGTCGCGGCGCCGACGGGGCTGAAGAAGCGCACGACAGGTCTGGGATCGGGCTCGCGCGCGCCGCGCGCGATCGCGTCGTGCCGCGCGGCAGCATTGGCGGCGAGCGCGGCTGCGATTTCCGCAGTGAGCAGTTTCATGCTGCGATCCTTCCGGTGAATTTGCCGCCGTGGCGGTGGGGCTTTGCATAATGCGTCATTTCGGTTCTCCGCGGGGGACCGGCAGCAAGCCTCTCTCGCCGCACTCCGTCCGCCACGCGGCCCGGCAACCCCCGCGCTCGCTCGCGGCGGCCTGCCGCCGCGGGACCGAGGATCATGGGCGGGCCCAGCCGTGCGCAGTGGGCTTGCCATGTTGTTCTTCCTATGTTCTCATATGGGCATGGACAGAATCGATACCGCCCGAGTCGCAGAAACCCTGCTTGCCGCTCCCGGCTGGGCGCGCGTGGGCCTCACCGCACCTACAAGTCACATGCGCGTCGAAGCGGCGTTCGAGCTTGCCCGCGTCATCGCCGAAAGCGTGGGTGGAAGCCCCGAGCCCGCGCATATCGACCAGCTCGGGCTTTCGCTGTGACGTGGGCGGCTGGACCAGAGAAGGTGGGCGGCGCGCAACGCATCTGTTCGAGGCCGCGGCATGGTATCAGGCGGTCAGGCCGGTGTGCCGCTGCGGCCATAGCGCGACCTTCGATCCTTATGGTCTGTGGTGGAAGTTCCAGCGCAAGATGTGGGACGATGATCTTGGCAAGGCGCGCGAAAAATTCTGGTGCGCGCGCTGCAAGGCACGGACCGGCAAACGCGTTCGGCCGATCCGGCTCGAACTGGTCCAACCGAGCAAGGACGATATTCAATTGCCCATGCCCGACGAACGTGAATGGAAGCGCGCGCTGAGCCGCTTCCGGGCCTAGGAGACCGTCCGATGGACATCGAGAATGACGACGCCCTTGTGGGCATTGGCAAGAGCCATCGCGTGATCATCTGGGATGGACAGCAGGAGCGTGAGAAGGAGCTCCACTGGGGCCTGCCGTCTCACAATCCCGACATCTTTCAGATTCCGCTGCTCAAGTCCGAGACCGCGATCATCGACCGCCCGTGCCTGCTGCTTGCCAATGAGTTCGGTTTGGTGAAACGGGGACGCACAGTTTATTCGGCGAGCCTCATCGGCGAACCTTTCCTATGCATCGCGGCGACCTGGCGCCCCGGGAACCGCGATTGGCCCGACAGTTTCGCGGCGCTCACCGTCCCCGCCTATGCCGATCTTGCGCATCATAAGGACCGCCATGTCGGGGTGGTTCATCCTGACGATCTCTTCGACTGGTTGATGGGAAAGCGTCCACCGCTGGACTTGCTGCGGCCCTTCCCCAAGGATAGCTTCAGGATCACGCCGCCGATCCAGCAGAATTTCGACGACCTACTCGGAGCGGCCTGACGGAGGGCCGCCCGATGTGCAACCTGGTGACGCTGAATTCGACGGTCGACGAGGTGGCATCCTATTTTAAATCGCGCCGGCCGCAGGCCACCAACGCCTCGCCCGGCGATGTCTATCCCGGCGGACAGGGTTTCGTGGTGAGGCAGGACGGCGGCGAACGCGTTCTTCAGGCCATGACCTGGGGCTTCCCGGTGCGCCTCAAACATATGAAACCGACCAGCAAGCCGAAGCCGGTCAACAATGCGCGCGACGACAAGCTGATGTCCTTCTGGCGCCCCTGGTTCACCAGCCCCGCACATCGCTGCCTCATCCCTTTCACCTCCTTCGCCGAAGCCGAAGGCGAGAAGGGCAAGATGACGCGAACCTGGATCAGCGTGACCGACCAGCCGCTCGCCGCATGGGCGGGTCTCTGGCGGCCGACCGACGAATGGGGCGATTGCTATACGGGCGTGATGGTCGATGCGACCGAGGAACTGTTCCACATCCATGATCGCATGCCGGTCATCCTGCACCCCGAAGATCATGATGCCTGGCTTTATGCGCCTGCCGAAGAGGCGATGGCGCTGGTCGCAAAATATCCCGCCGATCGCCTCGCCGTCGAGCGCACCGAAGTACCCTGGTTCAGCCGCAAGGCGCCGCCCGCGGATGCGCCATCACTGCTCTGAAAACGGGCGGTGTGCAGCCGGAATAGATCCAGAAGCGGGTCCGATTGTCAGACCCAAGCCCTTTACCCGGATTATCAACCTGTTACATCTCGCTGACCGATCGATCGCCATGCGCCGGGCTGCGGGAACAGCGGTCGGACAGGGCGTGAGGACCCGTCGGAAATTCCCCCGTTCGCCCGCGCCGAAATGGAAAAGGTTCGCGGCGATAGTTGGAGCGGACCGCAGGCGAGCGGGTCGGGAACGCGCCGGCGGCCGATGAACGATGTGAAGCATTATTATCTGACAGAGGAACTCGCACAGGAATTTACAGGAGCAGACAGAGAAGAGCAGCTCTTTGCCGCACTGACCAAGGCTGCGGGCCGAATGGGGTTCGACCATTTCGCGCTTGCTTTCGATCGGCGCGGAACCGGCGAACCGGCGTCGATTCTCGTGCACAATTATCCCGACGCCTGGGCCAAGGTCTATGTCGGCTTCGATCTCAGCGGAACCGATCCGATCCGCCGCGCTAGCGAGCGATCGCTGACCGGCTTCGAATGGCGCCACGTCGATCGCTATATTCCGCTGAGCCGCGGCGACCGCCAATTGCTGTCGGTGGCGCGCGATAGCGGCGTCGGTGACGGCTTCACGGTTCCTCGCCATCTGCCCGGCGAGGCATCGGGAACCTGTTCCTTCGCAGTCCGTCCGCACGCGGACATTCCGGCGGACATGCTCCACGCCGCCGAAATCCTCGGCGCGATCGCCATCGCTTCGGCGCGTGAGTTGATCGGCTCCTCTCCTTTACGGCCACGCCCGATACTTACCGAACGGCAACGCGAATGCGTGCTCTGGTCGGCGCGCGGCAAGACCGCCGGCGAGATCGCCGATATTCTCGGGATCAGCGAAGAGACGGTCGTGCGCCACCTCAAGATGGCGCGCGAGCGCTATTCGGTGCATTGCCGCTCGATGCTGATCCTGTGCGCGCTGTTCGACGGGCTGATCGGCTTCTCGGACATCTACGACTGGTGGCGCCCGAACTGACGCGCCACGCATAATCGCAAAATCCTTGCCCAGAAATGGGCATGGCGGCCGCAAAGGATCGATGGTCTGATTCCGGCTCCACAGCCAAGGAATCATCATGATCGCACAATCGACGCGGGCGCCCGACGCGCCCGGGGATGCCGCGCTGCGCGGCATGTTTGCCGCGCGAAAGCAGGTCTTCATCGACCAGCTCAAATGGGATTTGCCCGTCCTCGACGGCCGTTTCGAGCTGGATCAGTTCGACACGCCCGACGCTCGTTATCTGATCCTGCTCGACCCGCACGATCTGCGTCATCGTGCTTCGGCGCGGCTCCTGCCCACCACGGCGCCGCACCTTCTCGGCGACATCTATCCGCATCTCTGCACCGATGGCCCGCCGACCGGCACCAGTATGTGGGAGATAAGCCGCTTCTGCCTCGACCCCGCGCAGACGCCCGACGAGCGCCGCGACGCGCGCAACCAGCTCGTGACCGCAATTGCCGACTATGCGCTGAACAACGGGATAAATGAATATGCCGGGATCGCCGAGGCGGGCTGGTACCATAGTATCAGCAAGTTCGGCTGGGTTTGCCGCACGCTGGGACCCGTCCACCGAGATACAAATTGCCGGATCGTCGCGTTCAACATCACGATCGACGAAGACACGCTCCCCGGCCTGAAACGAACGGGGACCTATGCGCCGCTCATGCTCAAATATGAGGAAGGCGGGGAGCCGGCGCTATGAAGAAGGATCTCACCGAAGCCGATCTTTGCGCGATGCTCGTCGAGGAATTGCGCCGCACCGGCTATTGCATCGTCCGCAACGAGGCGATCGCCCGCGTCCACGCCCTGGCGAAGGATCTCGACCCGATCTTCGCCGCGACGCCCTTCTGCGAAGGCAATTTTTACGGCTGCCGCACCAAGCGGTTCGGCAGCCTGCTCAAGCGCTCGCAGCATATGGCCGCATTGGTGCTGAATCCGATCATCCTCCCCGCCGTCGAGACGATCCTCGGAACGGGATGCGACCGGATCCAGCTCAACCTCACCCAGGCAATCGAGATCCATCCGGGCGAAGTCAGGCAATATCCGCACCGCGATCAGGATATGTGGCGCGGCGCCGATGGCGCCCAGGAATATCTGGTCAATGTCCTATGGCCGCTCACGCCCTTCACGAAAGAAAATGGCGCGACGCGCATCTTCCCGAACAGCCATGGGGCTGCGGGCATGGCAAAGACCGATCTCGGCCAGCCGATATTCGCCGAATGCGAGCCGGGGTCAGCGATCTGCTTCCTCGGATCGACCGCACACGGCGCGGGAACGAACCTCAGCAAGGAAGTCCGGCGCGGCGTGCTCGTCAGCTACAGCCTCGGCTGGCTCAAGCCCTATGAAAATCTGTGGCTCGCCTATCCCCCCGAGGTCGCTCGGCATTTTCCGCCCGAACTGGCTGCGCTCGCCGGTTATGCGCAGCATCGCCCCAATCTCGGCAATTATGAAGGCCAATGCCCTTCGGTCTTGCTGACCGATGAAAGGCCCGCCCATCTCGGCGCGATCGATGCCCTGCGTCCCGACCAGGCCGAGGCGGTCGCCACCTTCGCCGCCACCGAAAGGACAGGCGCATGAGCCCCGCGCACGTGTTCGAGCCGACCTATGAGGCGATCAAGCGCCGGCTGATGACAGGCGAATGGGCAACTGGTGCCAGAATCGAGGCCGCGCGTCTCGCCGATGACCTCGGGGTCAGCATGACCCCGGTACGCGACGGTCTCTACCGCCTCAATGGCGAGCGCATGGTCGACTTCACGCCGGGCGACGGCTTTCATGTTCACCGCCTTACCGAGACCGAGTTTCGCGACCTGCTCGAGCTGCACCTGGTCCTGCAACTCGCCGCGCTCGCGACAGCGCCAAATCGGCTGGCAACGCCGGTGAGCGCCGATCAGCCCTATCCCGATCGGATCGCCGATCTGTTCCTGGCGGTGGCGGATCGATCTTCGAACTCCGAGATCGTCGCCAACATCGCCGCAATCGGTGACCGGCTCCAGTTCTCGCGGCATTTCGACGCCGCGATCCTTGGCGATGTCGAGGCTGAATATAAATTGCTCGAGGCGGCCATTGTCGATGCCGCACCGCAGACCGAGATGCGGAGCCTGCTGCTCGGCTATCATGAGCGGCGCGCGCGCGAGGCCAATGCCTATGCGCGCGCACTCGCAGCGCATCCCGGCCGCCAGTCCTGAGCGGCCAATATTGCCGGATCGACGCTTTTGCTTGTCACAGCCGCCCGCAATTGACATGATTCGGGCGCGCGGGAGCATTGCTGGCAGCTTTCGCGCGAACTATTTCGCCAGGCATTATATGCGCCAGTCCTTGACCGGACCGGCGGCCGAACCGGACCCTGGATCGCACAAGCGACCGAACGGCGGCGCAGCACTGGGAGACGAGCATTTCGCTTCGGCGGGATGGTTCGGCTCGTGCCTTCGGGACAATTGCTGTGTCTTCCT
Organism: Sphingopyxis alaskensis RB2256; assembly: GCF_000013985.1. GTDB lineage: Bacteria > Pseudomonadota > Alphaproteobacteria > Sphingomonadales > Sphingomonadaceae > Sphingopyxis > Sphingopyxis alaskensis. The sequence goes on from NC_008048.1 coordinate 2,664,960, forward strand.
GTACCTGCTGCGACGACGCTCCGCTACGCCACCCCTTTTCGGTGTCGTCGGCCTGTCATGTGCATCCCGACGATCGCCCGGCACCGGCCGAACATCGGCCCGCCACCGGACAGGATCTGGAGACGGTGTATCGCACGCACCGCTCGTCGCTCTTTCATTTCCTGCGCCGCAAGGCGGGACCCGAGGAAGCATCCGACCTGGTGCAGGAAGTCTTTGCTCGTGCGGCAGGCAGCGAGCAACGGCATCAGCTCGTCAACCCGGGCGGCTTTCTTCGCCGGATTGCGCAGAATCTGCTGATCGACCGGGCGCGACGCCGCAAGTCTGCGCCGAAAGCTCTATTTTCGCTGCGCGAAGAAAGCGATGCCGTGACGCCCGCCACGCAGGAATGGAATCTCGAAGCGGCGGACCTTCTGGAACTTTACGAGAAGGCCGTTGACGCAATGCCGCCCAAGACGCGCCGCGTCTTTCTGATGCACCGGGTGGACGAACTTTCCTATCGCGAGATACATGAACAGCTCGGCATCAGCATTGCGACGGTGGAATATCATATGATGAAGGCGCTCGGTCGGATCGCGAAGGTGGTGGACAGCGAGAAATGACGAAGGCCGGCGACGACGATTATCCGGTCGACGAGGTTGCGCGGGCTTGGCTCGTCAAGATGCGCGGCGAGGATGCGGAGGTGCTGCGCGGCGAATTCGACGCGTGGTTACAAGCATCTGCAGAACATCGCGAAGCCTATCGGCACGCCGAAAAGCGGATGGCGGCGCTTGCGATCCTCAAGACGTCACAGCGCCACGGAACCACGCATGCCGAGGCGCGCCGCGGCCCGATGCGCGGCTGGTTCACATGGGGAGCGGTCGCTACTGCGTTCGCGCTCCTGATCATCGCGATCGGGGCCGCGGGCGCCCCCTTTCCCGGCCAGCCAGGCGGCGGCGCGACGGCTTTTGCCGCCGAACCTCTCGAGACGCAGCGCGGCGAGATTCGCACCTTCCGGCTCGTCGACGGTTCGCGCGCGACGCTCGACACCGACAGCCGGCTCGACGTGGCCTTTTCGCATGGCGAACGAAGCGTTCGTCTCGTGAGGGGCCGGGTTAGACTGTCGGTCGCGCCGGGCGATGTGCCACTCCGGATCGAGGCCGGGCGCGGCGAAGCGACGGCAAACGATGCGGAAATCGATCTGCGTCTCGCCGCATCGGGGAGAGTGGTCGCATCGCTGCGCCGCGGCGCAGCAGAGGTACGCGCGGATGCAGACGTCGATCAGACCATGCCCCTCAAGGCGGGAAGCGCTCTCGCCTATGGACCCGGCAACCGGTTGGAACCTGTCGCGGCGCCGGCGGCCGTCATTCAGCCAGACTGGACCGAAGGTTGGGCAGATTATCGATCGATCAAACTCGGCGCGCTCGTCGCGGAAGCCAATCGCTACGCTGCGGTGCCGATCGTGATCGACGAAAGCGCAACAGCCGCCCGCGAAGTGTCGGGCCGCTTCCACATCAGCCAGACCGACGCTTTCGCCGAGCGGATCGCCATATTGTTCGGTCTCGCCGTCGAACGGAGGTCTGACGCCATCCACCTCCGCCGCCGATAAATTTTTTACCGAGCGACTAAGGTCGCTCCTATCTTCCCGTCATCGCACCCCCACTGGCCGTCTGCCTGATGCACGGCCGAGAATATTGGGGGAGTGAAAATGTCGATGAAATCCCGTTCGCTGGCCGCACTGCTCGTCGGCACAGCAGCCTTGCTTTCGCCCGAAGGCGCGCAGGCCATGCAGGCGCCGCGCCAATCCTATGATATTCCGGCGCAGGATCTGGGCGACGCTCTGCGCCGTGCCGCCGCGCTCGCCGATATCGAGCTCTATGTCAGCGCGCAGGACATCGAAGGGAAGAGGGCGCCCGCCGTGCGGGGTCAGCTCACGCCGCGCGAAGCCATCGAGGCGCTTCTCGCCGGCAGCGGCCTCACGGCGCGTTTCGAGAGCCGGTCGGTCATTATCCTGAGCGACGCCGCCGTTCCGGCCATCCCCGCGGGCGAGCCCGAAGTCATCATCGTCACCGGGTCGCGCATCGCGGGCGCTCCTGCCGCCGCGCCGGTTATCGACATCAGTGCCGAGGATATTCGCAACGCGGGTCATGCCGACCTCGGCGAGGTGGCGCGAAACCTGCCCCAGAATTTCGGCGGCGGGCAGAATCCCGGGATCGGGTCGGGTCAGGGCGTCGCGAACGAGAATGGAAACGTCAATGGGGCCTCGACCTTCAACCTCAGGGGGATAGGGCCGAGTGCAACGCTGACGCTGCTCAATGGCAATCGCTTTGCCTACAGCGGCACGCAAAGCGCCATCGACGTGAGTGCGATTCCGGCAGCGGCGGTCGAACGGATCGAGATCGTCACCGACGGCGCGTCGGCGATCTACGGCGCCGACGCGGTGGCGGGCGTGGTCAATATCCTGCTGCGCAAGGATTATGAAGGAATCACGACGAGTGCCCGGCTCGGCGGATCGACCGACGGGGGCAATTTTCAGCAGCAATATGGGCTGCTCGGGGGCGCAAAATGGTCCGGTGGCGGCTTCCTTGCGGCCTATGACTATTTCGAGAATAGCGCGATCCTTGCGCGCAATCGCAGCTATGCAGCGAGCAGCAACCCCGCCTCGACACTCTACCCGGAGCTCAAGCGGCATAGTTTTCTGCTGAGCGCTCATCAGCAGGTGGTTGCCGGCGTACAGTTGAAGACCGACGCGATCTACAAGCGCGGCGATATGACTTCGGTGCGCGGTCTTATCGTGGACCGTCCGATCACGACGCGCGGTACGATTGTCACCAATGAGTTCGAAACGTTCGGGATCGCCCCAACGCTCGAGGCCGAGATCGGCGGCAGTTGGAACGCGCGTATCTCCGCTTTCTACGGCAGCGATGATACCTATGGCGAGACGCAGAATTTCACCAACGGTGTGGCGACGCGCCCCATTCGCATATTCAACAATCGCAGTGTCAGCGTCGAAGCCGGTGTGGAGGGCGCGATCTTCGCGCTACCCGCCGGCGATGTGCGGCTCGCCGCCGGCGGCGGCTGGCGTCGCAACCGGCTCGTCGCAGAGGTCAACGGCCGTGGTTTCACCGGACGCCGCGACAATCTCTATGCCTATGGCGAGCTCTTCCTGCCGCTGGCCAGCCCTGCACAGGACCTCGCCTTCCTGCACCGCGCGTCGATCACCGCAGCGCTGCGCTTCGAGGATTATTCGGATGCCGGGAGCATCGTGATTCCGAAGCTCGGCTTCGTCTATGCGCCGGCTGCGGAACTGAGCATCGGCCTGTCGTGGGGCCGGTCCTTCAAGATGCCGACGCTCAACCAGCAGTTCAGCGGCTACACGCCGGTGCTGCTGCCTGTGACCGGCTACGGTACGATGTTCCCGGCGGGTTCGACCTACATCTATCTCGGCGGCCGAAATCCGGACGTCGGTCCCGAGCGATCCGAGAATATCACCCTGAGCGCGACCTTCCGGCCGTCACCCCGGCTTCAGATCGTCACCAGCCTGTTCCGGATCGATTATCGCGACAGGGTTGCGCCGCCCTTCGGCTCGCCGCTCGGAACGCTGAGCAATCCGCTCTACGCCGATTTCATCACCTTCAACCCGTCGGCCGTGTTGCAGGCCGAGGCGATCGCCGGCGCGGCCGATCCCCTCGGGAACGGAACGAGCGGCCCATATAGTCCTGCCACGGTGATTGCGATCATCGACGGCCGCGACCGGAATATCGCCGCGCAGCGCTATGAAGGCGCCGATCTGGCGATCCGCTACCGGGCTCCGCTTGGCAAGCAGACGGTGACGCTCACCGCCAATGCCACCTGGCTCGACAGCCGGCAGCGACTGCTACCCGGCCTTCCGAACATCGATCTGGCCGGCACGATATTCAATTCGCCGCACTTTCGCGCCAGGGGCGGCGCGACCTTCGGTGACGAGCGCTTCACACTGGCGGCCTTCGCCAATTTCACGGGCGGCGTAACCGATCGGCGGCGCGCCGTGCCGGTGAGTGTCTCACCCGTCACGATGTTCGATCTCTCCGCACGCGTGAAGCTTGGGCGCCTTGCCGAAATATCGGTCAATGCGCTCAATATCCTCAATGCCAAGCCGGATATGACTGCAGTCGCGTCCGCTAGCGACACGCCTTTCGATACTACCAACTATTCGGCTGTCGGGCGTTTCCTCGGCGTCACGATCAGCCGCGACTGGTGAGGAGCGCCGATATGAAAATCGCACTCCGATCCGGCCTCCCGGCCGTGGCGCTCCTTGCCGCCGCGGCGCTCTCCCCTGCCGCGCAGGCAGGGGAGAGCAAGGGCAGGCCCTGGACGCTCGAGGATATCCTCACAGTTCCCGAAGTGAATGAAATCGCGCTGTCGGACAATGGCCGCCTCGCGATTTACGCTGCCGAGATTGCCGACCTCGATGCCGGAAAGCCGAGATCGCATATTCGCATCGTGGACGTCGAAACTGGTCGGACGAAGGAATTGCTGACGGTCGATACCATCAAGTCGCTGCGATCCGTCCCCGGGACACAAGACTGGAGCGCTTTGGTAGACCTTGGCGAAGGCCAGCAACTCTACCGGATCGACACCGAGGGCAAGCTGCTGCCACTGATCGTGAACCCCAACCCCGTGCCGGTGGGAAAGGCCGACATGTCTTTCCCGCTCGGCGGCGGCATACGCCCCTCGCATATCGGTATCCTCGACTATGACTGGTCACCCGATGGCAAATGGCTTTGGTATTCACAGCTCAGGGCCAAGTCCGACGGACCTCGTGTCCGGTTCGATGAGGAAGTGACCGCCCTACTTGGCCGGAGACGGTCAACGATCGACGTCGAAGTCGACTTTTTTCTTCGGAATCCTGAGGGAGACACGACGAGGATCATGGCGCGCCCATCGACAGATCGCGTCGCCACCCGTGGTGGGGGGCGCGTTCTGTGGCGCGGCAATGAAGTCCAGTTTCGGATCGAGACGAGCGACGGCACTTTGGGCGGTGCCTTCGAATTCGTGGCGTGGAACCGCGTCAACAGGACGGTGCGCACGCTCGCGAAACAACGCGACTTGCTCAGCATGTCGATTCTCGTCGGCCCGCGCGGTGGGCAGCTTTCGACAAGCGGTCTGGGCAGCGATCGGGAGTTGATCGAGACCTCGGCAGAAGGTCGACCACACAGCTATGGTCGTGTCGCATTCGACATCGGCGATTCTCGTTCGGCTGGCTGGAAACGTAGCCGCGATGGCAAACGGGTGGTGATCGGGACCAGGGGGCTCGGCGACGCGCGCTATGGTCTCGCGCTCATCGATAAAACAGGGGTGCGTGAACTCCGCGCGGACGCGAGCCTTACGCGATGCGGCTTCGACGGCATGCTCCGGTCTGCCATTTGCGTCGAGGAAGGCATGTCCCGGCCGCCGCGCCTCGTTCGCGTGGATCTCGGCACAGATAAGATCACAGACCTTGGTCCCATCTCACCAAGACATGAGGAGATCGAACCTCTTCAGACAATTGCACGCACCTTTGTCAGTCGCGACGGCTATTGGTCGAGCGGCTATGTCTTGCTCCCGCGCGGCCACCGTGCCGCCGACCGACACCCAGCGGTGGTCGTGACCCACGGCACCGATGCAGACGACCGCTTTGCCGAGCCCGCAAACCAGTGGAACTATCCAGTCCAGCTGCTTGCTGAACGCGGTTATGTGGTTCTTCTCCTCAACGACCCCTCACCCGGCCAGTCGAAGGATTTGATGGACGCCATGCACGCCTGGCTACGCGGTAAAGGTCCCCCCGATCCTGAAACGGTTCAACAAAAACTCTGGCTGACCGGCGTGCACAGCTTCGAGGATGCCGTGACGGAACTTGCCGCCGAGGGGCTGATCGATCCGGCCCGCGTCGGCATCGCCGGCTACAGTCGCGGCTCCCAAATGGTCAACGTTACCGTGACCAACTCAAAAATGTTTCGCGCGGCCTCGAGCGGCGATGGCGGCTTTCTGGAACCCGCCGGCTATGCAACGGGGCGCTCCAGTTATGATGCGGTCTATGGCGGTGCCCCGCTCAGCGACAATATCGAACGCTGGCGCCGATTTGCGCCGTCGCTGAATGCCGACAAAGTCTGTGCCGCGGTGTTGCAGCAAGTGGCTTCGGCATCGCCGTCACAGATCGAACTGTTCGAGGCTTTGCGTGCGGCGGGCGTGGCAACCCAGATCAGCTACTATCCGGGAGCAACAGCGGCGTCCGACGAGACGCATGTCTTCTACCTGACAACCAACCGATTGCGCGCGATGCGCGAAAACATTGCGTGGTTCGACTATTGGCTGCTCGACAAGCGGGACGCCGATGCGCCTTTCCCAGATCATGTGGTGAAATGGGATCGCTTGAAGAAGAACTTGCCAGATCGCTGCGCCGCCGCGCCTTGATCCGTGCTCAATCGTATTCGCCGATTCCTGCGAAGGGTATGTAGCGCGAGCCGGTGTCTTCCTCGACGGGGCCGACCGGTTCCAAACCGCGCGTCTGCGCACTAATCGCACCAAGGTCCAAAAGCTCCAACTTGGCGTCTCTGTCTTCCATTGCTCTTCCTCCAAATTGCGGTTCGAATTGAACGCGCATCACATTCTTGTTCTCATGATCAATTTCCCTCCCAATATCGGGCCCAATTCTCTGCGGCGACGAATGTGAGGATCCTGTCGATGCGATCCGTGCCGCGCCAGCTTGGGTCTTCGGGTGTGTCAAGAAGAGCAAGATCCAAGATCCCCGACTCCGCAAGGATCCCGCCGCGTAGGCGATCGTGGAGCGCAGATCGGTGGGCGCGATAGATCGACAGGTGAAAGTCGCCAGGTCCGCCCTTTTGTGTTCGCGCGGTGATCAACTCCGGTAAACATCCCTCGAATGCTTTTCTCGCCACAGCGCGATTCTGTCCTCCGGCGATCCAATCCCAAGTCGGGATCGCAAGACAGGCTTCGATGATCGGCTGCGACATCAGCGGGGCAATGTGGGGAGGCATCGTCGCGCGCGGATAAAGCTCGATGCCCTTCTGCGCTCGCATCAGAAATGCGGCGTGTACAGTCTTCCCCGGAAGAATGTCGTCAGGCGCATCGAGCCAGGGGTGGGAGGCGCCCTCCGCCCTGATCTTTCGTCCGACTTCCTTTCCCAGGCCCGCAAGATTGATGAGAGGACTATGCCGCCCTCGATTTCGTCGATAGCGGTCCCAGCCGTGCTTCAAGACTGTCTTGGTATCGGCTCCGGTCAACAGGGTGAGATCGTAAAGGGTGGACGCGAGGGATGGCCGCGGACCTTCGGCCAGAAGCCGATCAATAAAGGGCACAGCGCTTCGTACACCACAAAGGATGCCGTCGCCGCCATTGCCGGAAAAGAAGGCATCGACGGGTAGTTGGCCGAGCAAGCGCCGATGGATCGCCTCATTGGTCTGCTTGTAGAGCGGAGCAACGGGCCAAGGATGATGTGGCGCTGCCGAGACGGTGACGTCAATGTCTTGCAGCTCGCGATGCTCCTCGATCAGCAGCGTGCCGATCGACTCTGCAAGCGCCCGGGCGTACCTGCGCTCATCTCCATCGAAATCGGGGCTCACCAGATTCAGACAGGTCAGCCTCTTGGCCATATTCGCTGCCGAGGCCGCAACAATCGAGGAGTCGAGCCCGCCCGACACGCCGACCATGATCGAGGGGAAGCAGGTAGCCCACGCTCCGACGCAGTCCGCTATCGTGCGCCTCAATGCGTCAGCCATATCGTCGGCGCCAAGGCCGGAACTGGCGACATGATCCCAAGGCGACCAATATTGCTCGGTCCGTAATTCACCCTTGTCGATGACCAGGCATTCGCTGGCGATCAGTTCTTCGACGTCCGATACACATGTCCGTCGCCCCCGAAGATCGCCACCCGCCAGGATGCGAGCGATCTCATCGAGATTTGCCGAACCAGGGGCGGGGTTAGCGAGGTCAGTAATCGATCCTGCAAGCGTCACGCGGCCGCGATCGCGGCGGACATAGCAAGGAAGAAGTCCCGATGGATCGCGAAATATCCGTACCGCACCCCCTGGGTCGGCATGGACCATGACGTAACCGCCCCAATATTGCCTCAGCAGCCGTTGCGCATCATTGGCCGCAAGACCATCGCCCTCGCCGACTTCAAAAGCCTCGACCCGGCGGCTGGGTGGGCCTCTCGTAAAAAGATGACCGATGATGACGGTCCGAGGAGGCACTGCGATTGCCGGTTCGGCGGTCCATATCCTCACGCCAGATATTTCGAAAGTCGGCGGTCCCTGCTGCTCCGGAGCCTGACGGTTGGTCGACATCTCGACCTCAATTCGAAACCCGCCTTTCATCAGACGGCGAAGATCGGTCGATAGTGGAGAACCATGTCCAAGGAGTCGGTCAGGACGGTATCGCCGACCTGAACCCAACTATGGGCGGCGAAGGGCATGGTGACGCCAAACACAAGCGAGGCTGCCACGCCGCGGCACCCAAGCATCCGTGCCATGGCAATGCCGCGCACGAGGCATTGGTCATCTGATGACATATAGCGCTTGGCGCGAACGAACGCGGCGGCGATTTCGCGGCAATCGTCCGCACTGGATGGCGCCAGTCGATCCGACCTGCGTCCCAGGCCGGTTACAATATCGGAAAGAGACTTGTTTTGAAGATCGCGGCGGGCTCGTCGCTGCTCCCAGATACAGAATATTGTCGTCGCCATAGAAGCCTTGGCGGTCGGCTCATCAACGAGACTGCGCGCAGCCAGCGGTGGAAGGATTGCAGGCGCAGGTTTACCGGTTTCATCGTCGGCGAGAAGGCCGAGGTCACGCAGATGATGTTCATCCGCAGACGTCCCGCCACCGCTCAGCACTCGGCCAAACTGTTCCGCTGATTGATCGGTGAGAAGAAAATAGCGGTCGGCGGAGAGATCGAACAAGACGAAGCCACTGTCAAACTGACAGTAGTGCAGGCCCGATCGCAGCATGGCGGACATTTCGATAATTGCGCGGGGCAATGCGAATGGCGTGCCGCATGCGAGCGGCACGCCACCGCTTTCAGTCGTCGGCCGTGATGCCGCCGGCGAACAGATAATGTTCGCCCTGATCCTCGTCGACCGGTCCGAGCGGCTCGATACCGCGGGTTTCGACGCTGATGGCGCCGAGGTCGATCAGTTCGTTGAAGTCTTTCATTGCTTCTTCCTTCCCAATTCGCGACCAGAATGAGTCGCATTCAGGAAGTTATGCCTCGGGCAGAGTGGCATCCATTTTATAATCCAATAATAATCGGATACCCATCAATCTCCCAAAAAAGTGACCGAGCCAAGGAAACGCACGTCGGGGCGCGCACCACTACCTTTAGCTTTCGCCTGGACATCCGTAGCGGAACCCGGTCACACACTTCAACAATTGCGAAGTGCGCGATTTCATCCCCGATCAACGGAACAATTAGCAATGACAACTGGAACCGAAATTGGATGTTTCTGCGAACTGCATCGAGGTTCGATGGACAGGTCTCCAAGACAGGGCCTGCGATAGCCGCAGCCGCTTCCCATTCGTAGACGGCTTATGGTCGACCTTGCAGATTCATTCCGATGCCACGATCCCAAGTGGTGACATTATGGGGACAAAACCCATCAAAGGCCGCTTTGTCACCAAACGTCGCAGTGCGCCTGGAGGTCTAAGTCACTGGAAAATGTAGGAAAACTGGAGCGGGCGAAGGGATTCGAACCCTCGACCCCAACCTTGGCAAAGTTGTGAAAGCCATTTTCGGGTTTTCTCCAGGCTACGCCATTCTACTACTAATATACTGATATATATCTTGATTTCTGGAATTTCTTACGCTATCCTTGTCTAGAAAAACACGCCGATTTCCGAATGGCGTGGTCGCCCGGTGGTCGCCCAGAATGGGGTGCCTAACAAGGAGAAAGTGATGGTTCAGGGCACCATTCTTCTGACCAAACGAGTCATCGACGCGGCCGTTTCAAAAGGGAAGCGCTACGACATCTGGGATAGCGAGATTCCCGGTTTCGGTCTCCGGGTGGGCGTGAGCGGGACAAAAACGTTCGTGCTCCGATACCGCGCTGAGGGCGGTGGACGCGGGGCGCCGAAGCGGCACGTCACGGTCGGACGCTTTGGTCCCCTCACTGTCGAGATGGCCCGGCGACAGGCCAAGCAGCTCCTGGCCAAGGCAACCGTTGGCGAGGATCCGGCCAAGGCGCGAAACGACAAGCGCGGCGAGATGCGGATCAGCGAACTGATCGATCTCTATGAGAAGCAGGGCTGCTATATCCAGCGCGGGAAACGGCAGGGCGTGCCCATGAAGCCGCGGACCAAGCAATATACGCTTGCACGGCTGCGCCATCATGTCGTCCCACTACTCGGCAATCGCCGTGTAACCGAAGTCAACACAGGCGACATCGAGCGCTTCTTCCGTGACGTAGAGACTGGAAAGACGGCGCGGGACGACAAGATCGGCCCGCGCAAGCGCATTGTCGTGCGAGGCGGCGAAGGCGCCGCGCGCAAGGTATTTCGAGACCTGTCCGCCGTATTCAGTTTCGCGCGGCGCAGCGAGATCGTCACCCGCAACCCTTGCGAGACTGCGGCGGTCAAGAAAACCGACAACCACAAGGAACGCTTCCTCACGCTCGAGGAGGTCAAGCGCTTCGGCGAAGGCCTGCGCGAGCTGGAGAAGGACGGAACCAACCGCAAGGCGCTCGACATCATGCGCTTGTGGATGCTGACAGGATGCCGCCGCGAGGAGATTGCGAGCCTCAAATGGCAGGAGGTCGATTTCGAGCATGGCTGCCTGCGTTTCGGAGATAGCAAGACAGGCAAAGCGGTGCGGCCGATCGGTGCCGCTGCGATCGCCGTGATCAAGACAATCGAGCAGACTGGGGATTCCGAGTTCGTTTTTCCCGCTGGGGAAGGTGATAGCTATTTCCGAGGCTACAAGACGCCGTGGAAGAAGGTCGTCGAGAAGGCTCGGCTACCCGGCGTGACGCCGCATACCTTACGGCATACGATGGGTTCGACGGCGATTTCGTCCGGCGAAGCGATGGCATTCACTGGGGCGATCCTGGGACATACCAATCCGCGATCAACGGCCATCTATGCGCACGTCCAGCACAGCCCGGCCCGGCGCGCCGCCGATCGCGTAGCAGAACGGATCGCCGCAGCGCTTGCCGGCATGAGTGACTTGGAAGTCGATGCCCCGGCTCCCGACGAGGATGAGGAGCTACTCCGCAGAGTGGCCGAAACGCTGATGAAGGGCGGCGCGGAAGCCGACCGCCTGCGGGTCGTCATCAACGCGCTCGCACCCTGATTAGGCAGCGGGGGCTGATTATTCTTGTGCAGAACCGGTGCAGTGGGCTTTTGTGTGGGATCTGGCTGGCGCCGGCGAGCACGGCAGGAATGATGCTCAAGCTCTGAGGCGGAAAGGCTGCCGCAGCCACTCGTAAGCGGAAGCTCCACTTCGTGAGAATTTTCCACCCTCAGGCCCGCAAGCGGGCACTCAGCTAATGTCGTCGCCGAACATCGTTGGGCCGAGCGCGAAGCGTCTAGATGTTTGGTCCCGGCATTTGATGGTGCGGATTTAGGCTGAAACGTTCCGGTTCGTTTGTCCAGCATTTGCAGATGTATTCGTATGGGGTGAGGCCGCGCAGGGTCTTCAGGCGCCGGGCGTAGTTGTAGGCGTTGATGAAGTCGTGGAGGTGGGCGGTCAGCTGGGCATGGCTATCGTAATGGTAGCGCTTGACGGTGGCTTCCTTGATGGTCCGGTTCATTCGTTCGACCTGACCATTGGTCCAGGGATGCTTCACCTGGTCAACCGGTGCTCAATGTCGTGCTCGTCGCAGACCCGGTCGAAGATGTGATGGAAGGCGTATCTGTGGCGCGTCTGATTGGTGAACTGGATGCCGTTGTCGGTCAGCACGGTGTGGATGGCGTAAGGTACGGCAGCGATCAGATTGCGCAGGAACTGGGCGGCGATCATCTTGCCGGCTTCCCGGTGCAGCTCGACGAAGGCGAACTTGCTGGTCCGGTCGATCGCCACGAACAGCCGCAGCTTGCCCTCGGCCGTCTGCACCTCGGCGATGTCGATATGGAAGTAGCCGATCGGATAGGTCTTGAACTTCCGCTTTGGTTCCTTGTCTCCCGTGATCTCGGGCAGCCGGCTGATCCCGTGGCGTTGCAGGCAGCGATGCAACGATGATCGGGTCAGCGACGGGATCGTCGCCTGCAGGGCATAAAGACAGTCATCCAGCGGCAGCAGCGTGTGCTTGCGAAAGGCAACGATGATCGCTTCCTCCTCGATGCTCAGCACTGTCGAATGCACATCGGTGGGACCGGTGGGCAAGTCCTTCACCGCCGTGCGCTGCTTCCACTTGGCGACGGTCTTCTGGTTGATGCCGTAGCGCTTGGCCAGAACCCTCAGGCTCTCTTGACTATGTTGTATCGCTCGACGGACCGCCTCTGTCGTGCGGGCGCTCCCGTGTAAAATCTGGCCCATAGTGCATCCTTCCAGGCTTGCGCGGATGATGCACCATCAAATGCCGGGACCAAACATCTAGATCGAGCATGGTTGCCTTCCGGGTGAGAGATCTTCGTTGCTATCGCACCGCCAGCGGCTGAAAGCGTCATTCCGGTTGCGACCGGGACAACGGCAGTCTCAGCGCTGGCAAACAGCGATGCTCGACAAATCCTTGGCCGGGTCGATGACGATGCCCGCAGACTTGCGCTCGGAATAGCGGTCGACGAGTTGCTCGGCGTGCGGCCGCAGCAGTACGGTGAACCGGACCAGCTCCTCCATCACATCCACGATCCGGTCATAATAGCTCGACGGCTTCATGCGCCCCGCCTCGTCGAACTCCTGGAACGCCTTGGCCACGCTCGACTGGTTGGGAATGGTGAACATCCGCATCCAGCGGCCGAGCAAGCGCAGCGTGTTGACCGCGTTGAATGACTGCGATCCACCCGACACCTGCATCACCGCCAGCGTCCGGCCCTGGGTCGGGCGAAGTCCCTTCATTTCAAGAGGGAGATGATCGATCTGCGTCTTCATGATGCCGGTGATCTGGCCGTGCCGCTCCGGGCTGCACCAGACCATGCCTTCGGACCACATCGCGTGCTCGCGCAGTTCGTGGACCGCCGGGTGATCGTCTCCCGCGACCTGATCGGGCAGCGGTAGATCCTTGGGATCGAAGATACGCGTCTCGGCGCCGAAGAAGCGCAGCAGCCGTGCCGCCTCCTCAACCGCGAGGCGCGAATAGGAACGCTCGCGCAAGCTGCCGTAGAGCAGCAGGATGCGCGGCGGCGGCGTGATCGCTCCGAGCCCGAAGGCCGGGTGCTCGTGGGCGAAACGCGGATCGAGATGGGGCAGATGGTCAGGGTGGGGAAGCGTATGCAACGACATCGTCGAACTTTCGAAAATCTACAGGAATTAGGCGAGGCTCGCTGGGCGGTTCTCGTACCAACTCCGGGTGCGCTTCACGATCGCCACGACCGAGAGCATCACCGGCACCTCCACCAGCACGCCGACCACAGTCGCGAGCGCCGCCCCCGAGTTGAGGCCAAACAGGCTGATGGCGGCGGCGACAGCCAACTCGAAAAAGTTCGAGGCGCCGATCAGCGCAGCCGGCGCGGCCACGCACCATGCGACGCCGAATCGTTTGCTCAGCCAGTAGGCAAGCCCTGCATTGAAATAGACCTGGACCAGGATCGGCACCGCGAGCAGAGCGATGACGAGTGGCCGGGCAAGGATCTGCTCGCCCTGAAAGCCGAACAGCAGCACCAGCGTGGTGAGCAGCGCCAGCAGCGAGACCGGACCGAGACGGTCGAGCAGTGTCTGCAGCGCGTCCGCACCGCCGCGGGCGAGAACCGCCCGCCGGATGACCTGCGCGACCATCACCGGCACTACGATATAGAGCGCGACGGAGAGCAGCAGCGTTTCCCACGGTACGGTGATCGAAGCGACCCCGAGCAAGAGGCCGACGATCGGCGCAAAGGCGAACACCATAATGAGGTCGTTCAAGGCAACCTGGCTGAGCGTGTAGTTGGGCTCGCCCTCGCAAAGGTTCGACCAGACGAACACCATCGCCGTGCAGGGCGCGGCCGCGAGCAGGATCAACCCGGCGATGTAGGAGGAAATCTCGCCCTGCGGCAGCAGCGGCGCGAACAACCAACCGATAAACAGCGTGCCGAGCAGCGCCATCGAGAAGGGCTTGACCGCCCAGTTGATGAACAGCGTGACGCCGACGCCCTTCCAGTGCTGCCTGACCGAGCCGAGTGCGCCGAAATCGATCTTCAAGAGCATCGGCACGATCATCAGCCAGATCAGCACCGCGACGACGAGATTGACGCGGGCGATCTCGGCCGAAGCGATCGTCGCGAACAGCGCCGGCAGCCATGATCCCAGCGCAATGCCGGCGACGATGCACAGTGCGACCCAAAGCGTCAGATAACGCTCGAAGAAGCCGATACCGGGTCGGTTCTGCGTTTCGGCAGGGGCAGCCGCAGCGATTCCGTCGCTCATGCCGACACCCGGTTGCCCGCTTCGTCGATGACCTGTTCGCCGTCCTCCTTGGTGAAGGCACCTTGCTGCGGCGTCGGCAGGATGTCGAGCACCACTTCGGATGGACGGCACAGTCGCACGCCCAGGGGGCTCACGACCAGCGGGCGGTTTATCAGGACCGGGTGCGCCATCATCGCGTCGATCAGCGCATCGTCGGTCAGTCTTTCGTCGCCGAGGCCGAGTTCGGCATAAGGCGTGCCTTTCTCGCGCAGCAGGGCGCGCGGCGTAAGCCCGGCACGCTCGATCAATTGCTCCAGCAAGGCGCGCGAGGGCGGCGTCTTCAGATACTCGACGACATGCGGCTCGATGCCGGCGTTGCGGATCATTGCCAGCGTGTTGCGCGAGGTGCCGCACTCGGGATTGTGATAGATGATGATGTCAGAAGTCACGCGGAAGGCTCCGTATTGGTGTCGATGCTGGCGCGCGCCTGGTCCTTGCCGATCGCCTTGAGCCGGGTCTGCAGGCTCATCCGGTCGAGCCCTTCGAACGGCAGGTTGGTGAACAACGAGATGCGGTTGAACAGCATCCGGTAGGTATCGAAGAACGCCGCGTGCTGAACGGCTTCGTCATCCTCGATCACGGCCGGATCGGGTACGCCCCAGTTGGCGGTAATGGGCTGTCCCGGCCACACCGGGCAGGTCTCGTTCGCGGCATTGTCGCAGACGGTGAACACGAAATCGAGCGGCGGCGCATCCGGCCCGGCAAACTCGTTCCAGCTCTTTGAGCGGAACTGGCTCGTGTCGTGGTTGAGCCTTTCGAGCAGATGCAGGGTGAAGGGATGAACCTCGCCCTTGGGCTGGCTGCCGGCGCTGAACGCGCGGAAACGCCCACGGCCTTCGCGGTTCAGGATCGCCTCGGCAATAATCGAGCGCGCCGAATTGCCCGTGCAGAGGAACAGCACGTTCAAGAGGCGTTCCTCGGTCATGCGCGTCCTTCCTTTCCACAGCGGCTCTTGAGTGCCACATCCGCGAGCGGCGCGCAGATTTCCGGCGCGCCGTTGCAGCAATCCTCCATCAGATATTCGAGCAGCGCGGTCATGTTCTCATAGCGGGCGGTGTAGATGATCGACCGCCCTTCGCGGCGGCTGTCGATCAGGCCGACATTCGAAAGGATGTTGAGGTTGGATGAGAGCGTGTTCGGCGGCACAGCGAGCCGGCGCGCGATCTCGCCGGCGGCGACGCCCTCGCGGCCAGCCTGAACGAGCAGGCGGAATATCGAAAGACGACCCGTGTGACCGAGGGCGGACAGGGCGGCGGCGGCGTTCTTCAGTTCCATGGTTCGGCTGTAGCGGAAATGTCGAAGCGTGAGAATGCCCACCGGGATGTACGGAACGGTAGCCAAGCGCGTGGTAGGCACCATTTCGTCAGCCACGGCCGCGGACCTCGAACTGTCCCGATGACCCCGCCGGAAACGACTGCTCGCATCCTTCGGCCGGCTGCGGCAGTGTGCAGTGGTATAGCGGACTCTTGAGCCGGATTGTGAGCGGCTTGTCGGGGGCTGCCCGATATGTGCAAGTGCCTCCGGTGGCCCGGTTGAGGTGCAGCCGACCGTCTTTAGGGCCATTGGCCTCACGGACAGCATTTTTTCCTCTGCGATCCTGATAGTCGCAGCGCACGGTCCATGCGCCATCGCCTTTCATGCGAACTTGTAGCACTTCGTCGGGGGGTTCCCACTGAGCGAGAGCAGGCGTGGCAAAAATCAGAAACGCAATTGAGGCGATCGACCGTATCATTGGACATCCTCCGGCGCTCGAATCAATTCGATATTTCAACTAATCTGGAAATGAAGAATCCGCAACACCTCAAAGGATGATTGCTATATGCTCCTGCCGAGAGACTGCTTCCTTCCCGCCCATGTTGAGCGCGGCGGCGGCCAGCATCGAGCATAGCGACATCTGGAAGATGCGCCGATCAATGGCGCATTGAACAGCGCAACAAGCGCCCCAAACGCCAGATATCTCGATGGCCGCCGCCCTTCCGCCGGAGCATGGCTGGCGCTCAAGCGATCTGATCTTCGAGCCGTTCCGCGGTGACGATCCAGATCGCGCGATTGATCGTGACTGTCCGCTCGTCTGCATGTCTTGCGAAGCTTCGCGCACGCGCGTTGTGCATCGTCCTCCGAATGGCCATGGATCACATGGGCGGCCGCTCGGAGATCATTCCTGAAGCCGGTCGATGATTGGGCAGTCGGGCCGATCATCGCCGTGGCAATGCTTGGCCAGGGACAGCAATGTGCTCTGCATGGCCTGCAATGCCGCTGCCTTCTTCCCAAGTTCGGTGGCTCGTGCTTCCGCAAGTATCTTGACTTCGGAACTCGCGCGGTTGCGGTCGGCCCAGAGATCGAGGAGGCTTCGGATCTCCTCGATCGGGAAACCCAGGTCGCGGGCATTGGCGATGAATCGCAGGCGATGCACATCTGCATCGGAATAATCCCGATAGCCGCTCTCGCGTCGCGGTGGCGAAGGGATTAGGCCGATCTTCTCATAGTGGCGGATCATCCGCTGCGAGACCCCGCTCGTTTCCGATGCTGCTCCGATATTCATAGCGTTACCCGATTGAGTCTCAGCGCATTCATGACCACGCTCACCGATGACAACGCCATGGCGGCCGCCGCAAGGATCGGCGACAGCAGGATGCCGAAGAGGGGATAGAGCAGGCCAGCCGCAATCGGCACCCCGGCGGCATTGTAGATGAAGGCGAAGAACAGATTCTGCCGGATGTTGGACATGGTCGCCTCGCTCAGCCGCCGTGCCCGAGCAATCCCGTTCAAATCGCCCTTCAGCAGAGTGACGCCCGCGCTCTCGATGGCGACATCCGTGCCCGAACCCATGGCGATGCCAACATCCGCCGCGGCGAGGGCCGGCGCGTCATTCACGCCATCGCCAGCCATCGCGACGACGCGTCCCGTGCGCTTCAATCGTTCGACCACGGCGCTCTTCTGATCCGGCAACACCTCGGCCTCCACTTCATCGATGCCGAGCCTGCGCGCCACAGCCTCGGCGGTCGTTCGATTGTCGCCCGTTAGCATGACGACTGCGATGCCTTCCGCGCGCAAGGTGGCGAGGGCTTCGGGTGTCGTCTCCTTGATGGGATCAGCGATCGCCAGGATGCCCGCGCTCGCTCCGTCTACCGCGATGAAGATCGCTGTCGCGCCATCGCGACGCAGAGAGTCGGCCTGGTCGCTCAGAGCATCGGTGCCGACGCCGCTTTCCTCAAGGAAGCGCGCATTGCCAAGTGCAATCCGCTTGCCTTCGACCGTGCCAACGGCGCCCTTCCCGGTGGGCGAATCGAAGTCCGAGACTTCTGGCACCGCAATGTCCCGTTCCTGCGCAGCCGCGACGACCGCAAGCGCCAGCGGATGTTCGGAAGCACGCTCAACGCCAGCGGCGAGCCGCAGGATCTCATTCTCGTCGAACCCTTCTGCGGCTACGATATTGGTTACTGACGGCTTGCCCTGGGTGAGCGTGCCCGTCTTATCGACCACAAGCGTATCGACCTTCTCTATCCGCTCAAGTGCTTCGGCATTCTTGATAAGTACGCCAAGACCCGCGCCGCGGCCCACACCCACCATGATCGACATCGGCGTGGCGAGGCCAAGCGCACAGGGGCAGGCAATGATGAGCACAGCCACCGCGGCGATCAGTCCATAGGCAAAGCGCGGTTCCGGCCCCCAAATACCCCACGCGACAAAGGCAATGATTGCGACGAGTAGCACCCCCGGCACAAACCAGCCCGACACCTGGTCGGCCAGTCGCTGGATCGGCGCGCGCGAACGCTGTGCTTCGGCGACCATCTGGACGATACGTGCGAGCATTGTGTCGCGGCCGACCTTCTCGGCGCGGACGACGAGCGCACCGCTCTGATTGAGCGTGCCGCCGATAACATGATCGCCGATCGACTTGGTAACCGGCATCGATTCGCCCGTCACCATGGACTCATCGAGTGCCGAACGACCTTCCTCGACGATCGCATCGACCGGCACCTTCTCGCCCGGTCGGACACGAAGGCGATCGTCGACGGCGATCAGGTCAAGCGACACCTCCTCATCGCTGCCGTCGCTGCGGATGCGTCGCGCCGTCTTCGGCGCAAGGTTGAGCAGCGCCCTGATTGCGCCCGAAGTTCGTTCACGCGCGCGCAGTTCCAGTACCTGTCCGAGCAACACCAGTACCGTAATGACCGCTGCCGCTTCGAAATAGACCGCCACCGTCCCGTCGGAAGCGCGGAATGCCGACGGAAAAACGGCCGGTGCCGCCGTGGCGACGACGCTGTAGGCCCAGGCGACACCCGTGCCCATCGCGATCAGAGTGAACATGTTGAGCTTGCGCGTCCGGACGGATGCCCATCCGCGTTCGAAAAACGGCCAGCCCGCCCAGAGCACCACCGGCGTGCCCAGAAGGAGCTGGATCCAGGTCGATGGCCTGGCGGACACAAGTTGATGGAGCGCGGGAAACAGATGTCCGCCCATTTCGAGAACAAGAATGGGCAGGCTGAGCGCGAGCCCGATCCAGAAACGGCGCGACATGTCCACGAGCTCCGGACTGGGGCCGGCGTCGGCGGTCACGGTCTCCGGTTCGAGCGCCATGCCGCAGATCGGGCATGCGCCGGGATGATCCTGCCGGATCTCGGGATGCATCGGGCAGGTCCAGATCGCTCCATGAGGTACGTCCTCGGGCGCGACCCGGACGTCGGACAGCGTGCGCTCGGGATCGGCAACAAACTTGCTCCGGCATCCCGCGCTGCAGAAATGATAGGTGTGACCGGCGTGCACGGCGTGGTGCGGCGTGCGAGCGGGATCGACCGACATTCCGCAAACCGGATCCTTTACGACCGCAGTGCCTTCCGCGTGATCGTGCGCGGCACAGCCGGCATGTCCATCGTGCGTCGTTTCTTTCGAATCGGTCACAGCCCTTCTCCTTATCGACGCAAGCCGATCTAGGGTCTGACATCATGTTAGGGTCAAGGCCTTTCAAACCGACAATGGAGGCGAGCGTTCCCGGCCATGCTACTAAGGTCAGGATCGCGACGATTTTTTAAGGGACTGACTCCAATCCTGCGTATCTTGAACTGAGCCCTTGCAGGCGAGGCGTAACAGGCAACTTGGGTCTGTTAGGCATGGGAGTGACGAAATGAGATCCGCATCGCTGCTTGCCACTTTTCTCGCGCTGGGAATGCCGTCACTCGCGAGTGCTGCGGAGATCGTCGTACATCGTGATCCCGGCTGCGGCTGCTGCGAACAGTGGGCCGCACAGGTCCGCCAGCAGTTTGGACGACGTGTCACTATCGTCGATGATCAGAGGCGCACAGCGTTCCGCGAGGCCCAAGGTGTGCCGCCACATCTGGTCTCATGCCATACCGCGATCGTCGATGGCATGGTCTTCGAGGGACATGTGCCGATTTCCGACATGAAGCGCGCGCTAGCGCAGCGCTCGCGGGGCGTGAAGGGACTTGCGGTCGCGGGGATGCCCATCGGTGCGCCCGGCATGGAAGTTCCCGGGCAGCGCGCGCAATCCTTCAATGTTGTTGCATTCGGCTCCAGCGGGCAGAAGATCTTCGCTCGTTATGGCGGCCAGTGAAATTGTTGCGATGCTGCAAAGGATCGATTAGGTTCGAGGCTGTGAATCGTGTGCTTCAACTCCTTCTCCTGTTGGGAGCTGTGCTGGGCCTCTTCAGTCAGCAAGCTGCTTTTGCGGCGGGAACGCACATGACGGCGGCGCCCGCGGCGGTTTCCCAAATGAGCGCCGACTGCATGGAAATGATGGAGAAACAGCAGCCCGAGCCCGCGCAGAAACCCTGCAAGGGACTGACGCTCGACTGCATCGCTGCAATGGGCTGCGTTGTTCCCATCGTGCTCAAGGAGCCGGCGGCGCCTGTCTCAGCGCCCGAGCTTGTTTCCGCACTGGCCTTCTGGCCGGCGACGACGGTCCTGATTGGCAACAACCATCCACCTGAGCAACACCCACCCACTATCCTTGGCTGATTATTGCCGGCCGTAACGGCGGTTGATCGCATTTGCCTCTGTGCATGTGCATCGCATGTCGCCCGCACGGCTATCTCGATGATTTAGCCAAAGGATATTCGTGATGAAGACTCAGGTATTTTTCGCCGCGCTGGGCATGGCGCTTGCCCTGCCGCTCCCCGCTCTCGCCGCTGATGGCCATCAGCAAGGTGGCGCCGGCCATTATGAATGGCGCCAGGTTCCGCAATTCGGACCACGTGCCACCGGCCCGACGCA
This sequence comes from Sphingopyxis alaskensis RB2256, assembly GCF_000013985.1. Lineage (GTDB taxonomy): Bacteria > Pseudomonadota > Alphaproteobacteria > Sphingomonadales > Sphingomonadaceae > Sphingopyxis > Sphingopyxis alaskensis. The sequence goes on from NC_008048.1 coordinate 2,685,735, forward strand.
AAAGCGGGTCTGGGTGGCCGACAAGGCGCAGATGGCCGATTGCGACTGTGACATGATGAAGATGAGCCCCGATGATTGCATGAAGGGCATGCATCATATGGGCGCGAAGCCGTCGGCCGGGTAAGGCAAGCTTCCCTGGCCGATAGCGATAAATATGAAAGCCAGGCGCGTGGCGCCGGCGGAGCCATGGCGCTTCGCCGGCGCCACCATGCCTGACCGAGGTTCGCGCATCGGCCTGGTCACTTCCGATCAGGAGCATTTTCATGCGATTCATCTTTGCGACCCTGCTCGCGATACTCCCGGCCGCTGCGCTGGCGGAGCCGCTCAGCTTCGACGAGGCTCTTCTCCGCGCAGCGAACAGCGCGCCGTTGCTAGAAGCGCGCGGAGAGCAAGTCCGCGCCCGGCAGTCAGCCGCAATCGCGGCCGGGCAGTTGCCCGACCCCAGGCTCGGGATCGGCCTCGACAACTTCCCGGTATCGGGGCCACCCGCCTTCAGCCTCAGCCAAGAGAACATGACGATGGCGCGTGTGGGGATCGAGCAGGAGGTGCCGAACCTTGCCAAGCGGCACGCCCAGCAGAACCGGGCGGAGGCGGACATTACGGTAGCCCGGGCAAGGAGCGATGTGGACCTTCGCCGGATCAGGGTCGCCACCGCGCTTGCGTGGATCGATGCCTATTATGCGCAGAAGCGCCTGGAGGCGATGGACGCGATATTGGAGCGCCTGCGGCGTCTGCCCGGCGTCGCGGTCTCGGCGGTGGCGGCGGGAACGGGGCGGCCGGCGCAGAGCCTCAACATCCGCCAATCGATTGCCGAGCTGTTCGAGGACCGCCGCAGCATGCTTGTCGCCGAAGCGGCCAAGGCGCGCGCCGAATTGGCGCGGTGGACGGGTGACCCCGACCCGCAACCCACCGGCCCGGCGCCGCATTTCGCAGTGTCGCGCGAAGCGTTGAGAGCGGCGCTCGCCCGTCACCCGGAGCTTGTCATGGCGGCCGCCACTGTCGACCAGGCCCTGGCGGACGTAGATGCCGCTCGAGCGGAAAAGCGGCCAGACTGGGGGTTCAACGTCGCCTTTCAACGCCGTGATCCGCAATTCGGGAACATGGTGTCGGTGGGCGCCACGATGACGCTGCCGCTTTTCCCCGGCCGCCGGCAGAATCCCCGCATCGAGGCGGCCGCCGCGGAAGCCGCCGCGGCACGCGCCGAACAGGAAGACGCGCTCCGGGCCCTGGAAGCGGAACTCGACGCGGGCCTTGCCGAGCATGCCATGCATCACGAGCAATGGATGCGCTCGCGCGAGACGCTGCTGCCGCTCGCCCGGCGGGAAGCCGAACTCGAAACGGCAAGCTATGCCGCCGGGCGCGCCGGGCTGCTCGACGTGATCGAAGCCGAGGCGAGCCTCGCCCGGACAGAACTCGACGCACTCGACCGCGAGGCTGCTGTAGCCCGGCACGAAGCGCGCCTGACGTTGACCTACGGAGACGATCGATGAAGCACGCACTTTCCGCGCGGGCGCGGCTCCTTCTGGCCGCAGCGGCGATTGCCCTGGTCGGGGGTGCCGTTGGCTATGGCGTGGCCAGCTTGAGCGGCACCGGGCCGGCAGCCGAGAGGACCGAAGGGGACCGCAAGGTGCTCTACTGGTATGACCCCATGTATCCCAACCAGCATTTCGACAAGCCCGGCAAGTCGCCGTTCATGGATATGGAGCTCGTCCCCAAATATGCCGATGAGGCAACAAGCGAGGCAGGGGTGCGCATCGATCCGGCGCTCGTCCAGAATCTGGGCGTGCGCACGGCCGAGGTCCGCCGCGGCACGCTGGGCGGCGGCCTCTCGGCCACAGGCGTCATCGGCTATAACGAGCGCGAGATAGCGATTGTCCAGCCGCGCGCCGGCGGCTTTGTCCAGCGGACCTATGGGCGGGCGCCCGATGACGTGATCGAAGCAGGCGCGCCGCTGGTCGATCTGCTTGTGCCGGACTGGGGCGGCGCACAGGCCGAGTTCCTGGCGGTGCTGCGCACGGGCGACAGGGCCCTGGCAAGCGCCGCGCGCCAAAGGCTGGTGCTGCTCGGCATGCCGCAATCCACCATTGCCGCCGTCGAACGCAGTGGCAGGCAGCGCAATGTCATTACCATCAACTCGCCGATTGGCGGGACGATCAAGTCGCTCGGCGTGCGGCAGGGTATGAGCGTGATGGCGGGGCAAACGCTCGCCGAAGTAAACGGGCTCGGCACGGTGTGGCTCGATGCCGCGGTCCCCGAAGCCATGGCGGGACGATTGCGGCCGGACATGCCGGTGACGGCGACGCTGGCAGCCTATCCGGGCGAGAGTTTTGCGGGCCGGATTCGGGCGATCCTGCCGCAGGCTGAAACCGAAAGCCGGACCATCACCGCGCGCGTCGAGATCCCCAATCGCGGCGGGCGGCTGCGGCCAGGCATGTTCGCCACCGTCAGCTTCGCTGGCGAGCAGCGCCCCGCGCTGCTCGTACCCTCCGAGGCGCTGATCCGCACGGGCAAGCGCACGCTCGTCATGCTGGCGTTGGATAAGGGACGCTATCAGCCGGCCGAAGTCAGAACGGGAATGGAAGCGGACGGCCAAACCGAAGTGCTCGCCGGACTTGCCGAGGGTGAGAAGGTCGTCACCTCGGGCCAGTTCCTGATCGATTCCGAAGCCAGTCTTTCGGCAATGCAGGCGCGGCCGATCGCGGGTGGTTCGCCGCAGGCGCCGTCCAAGGCTCAGGGCCACAGGGCTATCGGCACAATCGAAAAGATCGAGCCCGGCAGCGTGACGCTGAGGCATGGGCCGGTCCCGTCGGCGAGTTGGCCCGCAATGACGATGCGCTTCCGGCTTGCCGATCCTGCAACGGTGCGCGGGTTCAAACCCGGCGACAAGGTGAACTTCACCTTCGACCAGCCTGCGCAAGGCCCGACCGTCCGCTCGATCACGCGCGAGAACGGCCGATGATCGCGCGGCTCATCCATTGGTCGGTCCAGAACCGCTTCTTCATATTGCTGGGCGCGCTGGCCTTGGTGTTCGCGGGGCTCTGGGCGGTGCGAACGACACCCATCGACGCGCTGCCCGACCTGTCGGATACGCAGGTCATCATCCGGACCAGCTATCCGGGCCAGGCGCCGCGGATCGTCGAGGATCAGGTCACCTATCCGCTGACCACCACCATGCTCTCGGTGCCGGGCGCGAAGACGGTGCGAGGTTACAGCTTCTTCGGCGACAGTTTCGTCTATGTGATCTTCGAGGATGGAACCGATCTCTATTGGGCGCGCTCGCGCGTGCTCGAATATCTCAATCAGGTGCAGGGACGGCTCCCCGAGACCGCGCGGAGCGCGATCGGGCCGGATGCCACCGGCGTCGGCTGGATCTATGAATATGCGCTGGTCGACCGGACGGGAGGCCACGACCTTTCGCAGCTCCGAAGCCTGCAGGACTGGTTCCTTCGCTATGAGCTGAAGACCATTCCGGGTGTCGCCGAGGTTGCGAGTGTCGGCGGCATGGTCAGGCAGTATCAGGTCGTCCTCGATCCGGTCAGGCTTGCCGCTTACGGCGTCACCCACGCCCAGGCGGTCGAAGCGATCCGCCGCGCCAATCAGGAAGCGGGCGGCTCGGTGCTCGAGTTGGCCGAGGCCGAATATATGGTTCGCGCCTCGGGCTATCTCAGATCGCTCGCCGATTTCCGCGCTATCCCGCTGCGCACCGCGTCGGGCGGCATCCCCGTTACCTTAGGCGATGTCGCAACAATCCAGCTCGGCCCTGAGATGCGGCGCGGCATTGCCGACCTCAATGGCGAGGGCGAAGTGGCGGGCGGCATCATCGTGCTGCGTCAGGGCGCCGACGCCCGAAGCGCCATCATGGCGGTCGAGGCAAAGCTCGCCGAACTCAAGAAGGGCCTGCCCAAAGGCGTCGAAGTCGTCACCACCTATGACCGTTCGCAGCTCATCGACCATGCGGTCGAGAATCTGACGCACAAGCTCATCGAGGAATTCATCGTCGTCGCGCTCGTCTGCGCGCTGTTCCTCTGGCACGTCCGCTCGGCGCTGGTCGCGATCGTCACCCTGCCGCTGGGCGTGCTCGCTGCCTTCGTCGTGATGCGGCTGCAGGGGATCAATGCGAACATCATGTCGCTGGGCGGCATTGCCATCGCCATCGGTGCGATGGTCGATGCCGCGATCGTGATGATCGAAAATGCCCATAAGAAGATCGAGCGCTGGGAGCACGATCATCCGGGCGAAGAGCTTCACGGCACGAAGCGATGGATAACCATCACCGAGGCCGCGATGGAGGTCGGCCCGGCGCTGTTCTTCTCGCTGCTGATCATCACGCTGTCCTTCGTGCCGGTGTTCACGCTCCAAGCGCAGGAGGGGCGGCTGTTCGCGCCGCTAGCCTTCACCAAGACCTATGCGATGGCGGGTGCGGCGATCCTGTCGGTGACGCTGGTGCCGGTGCTGATGGGCTGGCTGATCCGGGGCAAGATCCCCTCCGAACAGGCCAATCCGATCAACCGGGGGCTGACCCGCGCCTATCGGCCGGCCATCGACTGGGTGCTGGCGCGCCCCAAGGCGACGCTGATCATCGCCGCGCTCGTATTTGCGACCACCGCCTGGCCGGTGGCGCGGCTTGGTGGGGAGTTCCTGCCGCCGATGGACGAAGGCGACCTGCTCTACATGCCCTCGGCGCTGCCCGGCCTGTCCGCAGCCAAGGCCTCCGAGCTGCTTCAGCAGACCGACCGGATGATCAAGAGGGTACCTGAGGTCGAAAGCGTGTTCGGCAAGGCGGGCCGCGCCGAGACCGCGACCGATCCCGCCCCGCTCGAAATGTTCGAGACGACGATCCACTTCAAGCCCAGGGATCAATGGCGCCCCGGCATGACACCCGAAAAGCTGGTGGAGGAGCTTGACGCCAAAGTGAAGGTGCCCGGCCTTGCCAACATCTGGATTCCGCCGATCCGCAACCGGATCGACATGCTGGCGACCGGCATCAAGAGCCCGATCGGGGTGAAGGTCTCGGGGTCTGATCTGGCCGAGCTCGATCGCATTGCCCATGATGTTGAAACAGCGGCGAAGGCTGTCCCTGGCGTCAGCTCGGCGCTGGCCGAGCGGCTGACCGGCGGACGCTATGTCGATGTCGAGATCGACCGCTTGGCGGCCGCGCGCTTTGGACTCAACATCGCCGACGTGCAGGAAATCGTCGCCGGCGCGATCGGCGGTGAAAATGTGGGCCAGACGGTTGAAGGGCTGGCCCGCTATCCGATCAATGTCCGCTACCCGCGCGAGATCCGTGACAGCCTCGAGAATTTGCAGGCGTTGCCGATCCTCACGCGCTCGGGGCAGCAGATCACGCTGGGTACGGTCGCGCTGCTGCGTATCAGCGACGGCCCACCGATGCTCAAGACGGAGAACGGCAGGCTATCGACCTGGGTCTATGTCGATGTGCGCGGGCGCGACCTTGCCTCGGTGGTCGGCGACATCCAGACCGCCATTGCCGGCCAGGTGAAGCTCTCGCCCGGGGTCTCGATCGCCTATTCGGGCCAGTTCGAATATCTGACACGCGCCATCGATCGGTTGAAGCTGGTCATCCCCGCGACGCTCGTAATCATCTTCGTGCTCTTGTTCCTGATCTTCGGGCGGTTCGATGAGGCGCTGCTGATCATGGCCACCTTGCCCTTCGCGCTGACGGGCGGGTTCTGGCTGCTCTATCTGCTCGGCTATCACCAATCGGTTGCTACGGGCGTCGGGTTCATCGCGCTGGCGGGCGTCGCTGCGGAATTCGGTGTGGTGATGCTGATCTATTTGAAGAGCACGCTCGAGGATCGCGGACCCGATCCGGATATGGCCCAGGTCGAGTCCGCAGTGCGCGAGGGCGCGCTGTTGCGGGTGCGGCCCAAGGCGATGACGGTGGCGGTGATCATCGCCGGTCTTCTGCCGGCCCTTGTCGGCGGCGGCGCCGGTTCGGAGGTGATGAGCCGCATCGCCGCGCCGATGGTCGGCGGCATGCTCACCGCGCCGCTTCTGTCCATGTTCGTGATCCCGGCGGCCTATCTTCTCATGCGACAGCGGAAAGCAAAACCCAATCCGCAACCCGATCAACCCTGAAGGAGACGACAATGAAACCTCTCATGCTCACGACCATGCTCGGCGTCACGGCCCTGCTCGCCGCCTGCGGCCAGAAGACAGAATCCGACGAGACAACAGCGGCGAATTCAGCCACCGAAGCTGCGCCCGACAAAGGCGAAATGGCAGGCAACATGTCCGGCGACATGGGCAATATGGCGATGCCCGCCGATAGCGGTGCAAAGATGGCGAAGGGCAATGGTACGGTGACGGCGATCGACAAGGCCGCAGGCACCGTCACCCTCGACCACGGACCTATTCCGGAGGCCAAGTGGCCGGCCATGACGATGGCCTTCAAGGCCAGGCCCGAGCTGCTCGACAGCGTCAAGGTAGGCGACAAGGTCGCCTTCGATCTCGCGCTGAAAGACGGCAGCGGCGAGGTGACGGCCATCCAGAAGCAGTAGACAGTCGCTGGAGGCTTCGGGAGGAACCAGGAAAGCGCCTCCCGAAGAACTCCGAAAAGTTTGGAACAGGCAATGTTCGCCCGATCCATGATCCATGTCGAGGCCAAGTTACCACCTCGCCATCACATCATGAGTCAGCAGACATCGCGCCCGTCGACCCAAACGCGGACCGGTCCCTGCAACGGCGCACGCGGACCATATTGCGGTCGCGCCCGCCACACATAGCGGCCGGTTTTGCCGGTGTAGGCAGGATCGCATTCCGGTCCGCCGACCCCTGCCATCTGCTCGCGCGGGTCGACGATCTTTTCGCAGACCCGACGCAGCGGCGCACGCGGGCCGGGAGCCTGGGACCACACGCATTTGCTGGCAGCCGGTTTCTCGACATCTGCCTGTGCCAATACCGGAACCGGGGCGGCGACGAGCATCGTGAATGCGGCCACCGACGCGCTGAATATCAAGGTCTTCATGATTGCTCTCCTTGGACTGAAAGTGCCTCGGGCAAACCGGCCCCGAAGGGGTGGGCAGCGCGCGGCGCTGTCCAGCGTTCGGAAGCGTTCGCCTGACGAATTTTCAGGCCAAGGCGTTGGGTGGATGCTGTTCGGGCTGAGCCGATCGTCCATGTAGCGCCGGATAAAATGGCGAGATGACAAGCAGATCCGTGCTCACCATTTCCGGAAGTGGCGATGAGCGGCTATCGAGCGCAAACAGGGGGAGACAACCCATGCCGGCCAGGCAAGCAAGCGTCATCCGCTGGCAGGGCAGCGACTCCTCACCATCGCCTGGCATCATTCCGGCGCAGTCCATCGGCATCGTCGCTGGCGCGGTTGCGCTCATGGACGTTGCCACAGCAGGACTTGCGGCGACTGTGACAATCTGTCCGAACAGGCCGAGTAAGACGCCTAAGATCAGCGCAAATTTTCGCGCTCGTCCCATACAGACATTCTCTGCCTGTTGCTGAATCGAGTCAAGCTTGGGCGCCCGAACACCGGCTATTCCCAAGCCCGCGGGCCCGCCATAATCTGCGGGTTTGCTACCTTTGGAATGTCACTTCCGCGGTGAGACATCCACCAGTTCATGCGCTGCGTTCGATGACTTCGCGGCGCCCCGCCGCTCCTCCATGTCAGACATGCGGCCCATCGGCTCCATGCAACGACCCCGCACGCCAAGGGTTAGAAGAGTGATCGAGCCTCCGCTAATCCGATTATTACGGAGGCAACTGCGCCACGACTGTCGGACGCTGAGGTGACGATCGCTCTGATTATGGGCGCCATAGCAGCCCACAAAGCGGCTGCGATATAGGAGAGCGGCGATGCACGTCAATTGCATGGAAATGATGATGGGTGGCGGCGGCGGACTGATGATGATCGGGATGGGCCTGGTGTGGCTGCTCGTAGTCCTCGTGCTTATCCTCGCGGCTGCGGCGCTCGTGAAATATCTGCGGTCAGGACCGCGGATAACGAACACTCGCGCCGGGCCACCAGATAACGAATCAGGCACAACCCGTTCGCTCTGATCACCGGTCACGTGAGGAGGTGATCGATGGCCAATGATGACATAGTCCTGATCACCGGCAGCAGCGGATATCTGGGCGCAGCGATCATTCGCAGGCTGGCCGGCAAATATACGCTGGTCGGCCTCGATCGTCCTGGGGGCCCGGCTCCGCCCTCCCCGGCGCATCAAATCGATCTCGATCTCGGCAGCGATAAGGCGGTGAGCGAGGCGCTTGATCAGGTCCGCGCCAGGTTCGGCGGCCGCATCGCTTCGGTGATCCATCTCGCCGCCTATTATGACGTCTCCGGCGAGCCGAACCCGCTTTACGAGAAGATCACCGTCCAGGGAACGCGCCGGCTGATCGAGGCGCTGAAGGCATTCGAGGTGGAGCAGTTCATCTTCGCCAGCACCATGCTCGTTCACCGGCCGACGGATATGCCGGACGAGCGGATCAACGAGGAATGGCCGATCGATCCGCAGTGGGCCTATCCCGAGTCCAAGGTCCAGGCCGAGCAGCTGCTTCGCGAGAAGCATGGAGAAATCCCGGTCGTCCTTCTCCGCATCGCCGGCGTCTACGACGACATCGGTCATTCGCCGTTCATTGCCCAGCAGATCTCCCGCATCTACGAGCACCGTCTGTCCGCCCGCGTCTATCCGGGGATGCTCTGCGCAAACCAGTCCTTCGTGCACCTCGACGATCTCACCGACGCGGTCGTCCGGCTGATCGACCGCCGCCGGGACCTCCCGCCCGAGCTGCCGCTGCTGGTCGGCGAGCCGGACGCACTCGGCTATGAAGAGGTGCAGGACATCATCGGCTGCGCCCTCCACGGGGAGGAATGGACTACGATCCGCATTCCGCAACCGGTCGCCAAGGCCGGTGTCTGGCTCCAGGAGGAAGTCCTTGGCGGGGACAGCTTCATCAAGCCGTGGATGGTCGAGGCCAGCAATGACCATTACATCCTCGACATTGCGCGCGCTCAGTCCCTGCTCGACTGGCAGCCGCGCCATTCGCTGCGGGACACGCTGCCAAAGATGGTCGCGGCACTGAAGCGCGATCCCACCGGCTGGTATAAGGAGAACAAGCTCAACCCGGCGCTGGTCGCCTGGTATGGGCAGCGTCCCGCCGCGGCCGACAAGCATCGCGCGCATGGCGGTGCGCCCCGCGCGGACGAGAGCAAGGATTCCAAGGGCGGCCACGGCGCCATGCCGGCAGGCCACGATCACATGGCGATGATGGAAGCGGACGCGAAAAAACTCCGTTGGGTCTTCTACGCGACTATCGGCCTCGGGCTTTGGCTGGCGGCGAGCCCTTTCGTCTATGACGCAATCACTACTGCAAACGTCGGCGACGCCGTCCGATGGGTGACGGTCGATCGCGGATTGCCCACCGTCGAATCCCGCGCGGCAGCGCTCAGGATCAGCGACATCGCCAGCGGCCTCCTCATCGCGCTGTTCGGCGCTCTTTCGCTCTCGAAACGCAGCGCATGGTGGGCGCAATGGGCCAGCACCTTCGTCGGCCTGTGGCTGCTGTTTGCGCCGATGATCTTCTGGACGCCGAGCGGAGCGCAATATCTCAACGACACGCTCATCGGTTCCGCCGTCATAGCCTTTTCGGTCCTCGTGCCGATGATGCCGGGAATGAGCATGGAAGGGATGATGGATCCCAAATCCATACCGCCCGGCTGGACCTACTCTCCCTCGACTTTCGCCCAGCGCCTGCCGATCGCCTATCTCGGCCTCATCGGCCTGCTCATTTCGCGCGTTCTCACGGCTTATCAGCTCGGGCATATCAACAGCGCGTGGGAGCCATTTTTCGCCGGCGCGCCGACCGATCCGAGGAACGGAGCCGAAGAGATCATAACCTCGGACGTGTCGAAGGCCTGGCCGATCCCGGATGCGGGCCTTGGCGCGATCAGCTATCTGCTCGAAATCCTGATGGCGGTGATGGGCGGCCGCGACCGGTGGCGAACCATGCCGTGGATGGTGACCTTCTTCGGCATCCTGGTGATCCCGTTGGGCGTGGTCAGCATCTATTTCATCATCATCCAGCCGATCCTGATCGGCACCTGGTGCACGCTCTGCCTCATTGCCGCGCTTGCCATGCTCATCATGATCCCGTTCGCGCTCGACGAGGTGATCGCCATGGGCCAGTTCCTCTATTGGGCGAAGTGCCGCGGCAAGCCGCTTATCCGCACGTTCTTCAAAGGCGATGCAGTCGAGGGCGGACAGGAGGATCGTTCGGACGCGCTGAGCAGTCCGAACGCCTTCTGGAGCGACGCATCACGTGGGATCACACTGCCTTGGACGCTCGCCGCAAGCATTGCGATCGGCCTGTTCCTGATGTTCACGCGGCTGGCCTTTGGCACCAGTGGCGCGATGGCCAACAGCGATCACCTCATCGGCGCGCTGACGATAACGGTCGCGGTCATCGCCACGGCGGAAGTCGCCCGTGTGCTCCGGCTGATCAATGCTGGATTCGGCCTGTGGCTGATTGTGGCGCCGTTCCTGCTGGAGGGTGCAGGCGCATCTGCAACCGTCGCCAGCATCGTGCTCGGCATCGCGCTGATCGCCCTCAGCCTTCCCAAGGGCAAGCGCAGCGAGGAGCATTATGCCGGCTGGGACCGGTTCGTGCTTTAGAGGTCTTGGCCGCGTGGCCGGGCGTTTGCCGCTCGGAGACCGGGGCCGAACAGGATTGGGAGAACTGCAATGTCCCGGATTCCGCGTGACAAAAGCCTGGACTCGACGATCGCCCTGATGGGTGATCCCTACAGATTTATTTCGAACCGGTGTCGACGCTACCGATCGGACCTGTTCGAAACGCGGCTTCTGCTGCGGAAGACCATCTGTATGACGGGGCCTGAAGCGGCCCGGCTGTTCTACGACCAGAGCCGCTTCGCGCGCCACGGCGCCATGCCTAAGGCGATTCAGAAGACACTGCTCGGAGTGGGTGGCGTACAGGGCCTCGACGAGGGAGCTCACCGGCACCGCAAGCAGATGTTCATGTCGCTGATGACACCCGAGGGGATTGAAAAGCTCGTGCGGCTGACCTCGGCGGAGTGGCAGATCCGCGTGCGCAAATGGGCGTCAATGAACGCGGTCGTGCTCTATCCGGAGCTTCACGCGCTTCTTACGCGCGCGGCATGCGCTTGGGCCGGCGTGCCGCTGGCGGATTCAGAGGTCGAGCCGCGAACCCGGCAGGTCACCGCACTGTTTGACCATGCGGGTTCGATTGGACTTAGGCATCTCTGGTCGCGGAGGGCCCGGAAACGGGCCGACAGCTGGGCGGCGGATATTGTCGAACAGATCCGAAGCGGTCGCCTCCGCGCGCCCGAACACTCGGCCGCCCACGTCGTTGCGTGGCATCGGGATTTCAGTGGTGCGCTGCTGACCCCCCAAGTGGCTGCTGTCGAACTGATCAATGTGATCAGACCGACGGTTGCCGTCTCGGTCTACATGATCTTTGTCGCACATGCACTGCACACACATCCCCAAGTTCGAGAGAAGCTTCAGGCAGGCGACGAGGACTATGCTGAATGCTTCGTCCAGGAGGTTCGCCGGTACTATCCTTTCTTCCCGGCAGTCGCTGCACAGACGCGGCTGGCTTTTGAATGGAACGGATACCAATTCCCCGCAGGTCGCCGAATTCTCCTCGATCTGTACGGTACAAACCAGGATCCCCGAACCTGGGAAAGGCCGGAGGACTTCGAGCCCGAGCGGTTCGGTCGACGGGATGGCAGCCCGTTCAATTTCATCCCGCAGGGTGGCGGCGACCACTACTTCGATCATCGCTGTCCTGGCGAATGGATCGCGATCGAGCTCATGAAGCTGACTGCGGATTTCCTCACGCGACGCATGAGCTACGAGGTGCCGGGACAAGACCTGAGGATCGAATGGTCGCGGCTGCCCGCGCTGCCGCGAAGCCGCTTCGTGCTCAGTAATGTTAGAGAATGCCAAGAACTGCACCTTCAGCGGACGCGCTGGCGCCGCCGGTGATGGGTATGCCGCAAGCCCAATGCCGCTGGCTATTCAACGGTCCATACGGGAAAACTGCAGATCAGTCTCACAAGCTGGTGCTCAATCTTACAATAACAAGTCCGATCGTCCAGCCATAGATGCTTATCGTCGGAATGATGGTGGCCACGATGCCGAACGCTCGCGCACCGGCGCCACGGCGATATCCTCGCAGAAAGGTGATCCGTCCAATCGCGAACAGGAAGACGGCAGCGGGGATCAACGCCAACGACTGGCCGCTGATCAAGGTTGCAAGCGCCAGATGAGCGCCGACGGCGGCCACCGCCTGCTCGAGCGTGTTCTGGAGGAAGGCCACCTGGACGGCGATCGCTGGGCTGGGTGGCGCAAAGGCCGATCCCGGATTGTCGACGGCAGAATGAAAGCGTCCCCTGGACACCATCCTGACTCCGATAACGATCCAGACAAGAACGAAGAGGTCTGCCTGAAGCGCAAACGCGATGCGTTCGGCAAGACCGGTCGGAAGGGCGAACAGGCGCGGCAACAGGAGGTAGCTGCCGGCAAGCACCAGCGCGCAAAAGGCGATGGCCGCAGTGGCTCGTCGGATGATCTTGCGTTGCTCGGCCGCCAAGTTCATCGCCTTCTCCCTGGATCAGGCCTCGACCGACAGTTCTGCGCCAGCAATCGCTTCGATCACGCGGCAATCGGCCGCGCGGCCGCCCTCACAGGAAACAGCGACCTCGGCGAGCGCATCACGCAGCGTCTCAAGCTGTGCGATGCGCATGGCGATGTCCCGAAGATGGCGGCGTGCAATTGCCGCCGCCTCGGCACAGTCGCGTTCCGGTTCGTCGGCAAGTGCCAGGAGTGAGCGGACCTCCTCGACCGAGAAGCCAAGGCCACGACCGTGCCGGATGAAGGCGAGGCGGCGCACGTCCGCTGTGCCATAGGTTCGTCGTCCCGAGGCGGTACGCATGGCCCGCGGGAGGAGGCCGATCTCCTCATAGAAGCGGATCGTGTTGACCTTGGTTCCGGTCTGCCGCGCCAGATCACCGATCGCCAGCCGCTTGATCATGCCTCTTGATCCTCCAGTTACTGGAGATTGTATAGCCTATGCATGTCCCGGACCGAAAGGCCAGCATCGCCAGATGTGCGTTTCACGCCCGCCCTCGGGCGAGCCGGACTGACCGGCGCCTATGATTTCGCGATCAAGCTGCTGACCCGCGAGCGGCTGTGGCGAACCGCGCTCCTCGAGCAATTGGCGCCGCGCAACGGCGAGACGATCCTTGATGTTGGCTGCGGCACGGGCAGCTTTGCGCTTCTGATGAAATGTCGGGCGCCGGGTGCCCGGATCATAGGGCTGGATCCTGATCCGGACGTTCTTCATCGCGCCGAAGCCAAGGCGAGAAAGGCGGGCGTGGAGATCGAGTGGCGGCAAGGCTTTGCAAGTGATGCCGCCACTTTGGGCGTGCGCTTCGACAAGACGGTCTCCAGCCTTGTGTTTCACCAGGTATCGATCGTTGGAAAGCGAAGTGGGATTGCGGCAATGGCCGAAGCCCTGAAGCCTGGCGGGGAACTTCACATCGCCGATTACGCGGCGCAAACATCGCCACTGATGCGGTCGCTGTTCCGGCTGACTGTGCAGCGCCTCGACGGCCTCGCCGACACCCAGCCCAACGCCGATGGCGCTATCGAGGCCATTCTGGCCGACTTGGCGCGCGCGCCGGTGGTCCCCCGGCGGGTGATTTCGACCCCCACCGGCGCGATCAGCCTGTTCCACTTCAAGGCACCCAAAAGCATATAACGCGAACCATTTGCAGAAATGCTTGCTTCTACAGTTACTGGAGGTTGTAGAAGCGGCGAATGGTAGACTCGGATGAAGCAGGCGGCTGCGGCTGCACCGGAGACAGCGCGCGGGCGGAAAAGGATCCGGCCTACCGGCGTGCGCTGTGGATCGTCGTGCTCCTCAATCTCGGTTTCGGCGCCTGCGAGATCGTCGGCGGGTTCATTGCCGACAGCCAAGCGCTCAAGGCCGACGCGCTCGACTTCATGGGCGACGGGACGATCACGTTAGTCGGCCTGATTGCGCTCGGCTGGACTGCGGCGGCGCGCGCACGGATTGCGCTCGTTCAGGGAATATTCCTCCTCACGTTGGGTCTCGGCGTGATCGCTGTGGCGCTCTGGCGCGCCTTGACTGCTGTCGCGCCCGAAGCCGACTTGATGGGCGGCATCGGCGTCGCTGCGCTTGTCGTCAATGTCGCATCGGCCTTCGTCTTGTCGCGCTTCCGTGAAGGGGACGCAAATGTGCGCGCGGTCTGGCTGTTCAGCCGCAACGATGCGCTCGCCAATGTTGCCGTGATCGTCGCGGCAGCGCTCGTCGCCTGGACAGGGAGCGCCTGGCCCGATCTGACGGTTGCCGCCGTGATCGCGGCCCTCTTCCTCCACTCCGCCTATGAAATCCTCCGCGGCGCGCGTACCGAGCTGCGCGAGTTGACGCAGACGGCTTGATCTTTGGAGTTCACTGCGTGGTCCTGCTTTTCCGTCTTCGCCTGTTCACTCTTCTTCTTGTAGCGCTGGGCGGCATCATGCTCTCTCCGGTAGCTGCGCGAGCACAAGGCGGCGAGGTTCAGACCGTTTGGCGGCTTCTCGACTATGTGGCTGTCGACTATGCCGGAGCAGTGTCGGGCGGCCGCGTCACGAGCACGACTGAATATGCCGAGATGACCGAATTCTCGGCGACGATCCGGACCGGCATCGCGGCCCTTCCTTCGAAGCCCGGACGGGCCAGGCTGATCGGCGAGGCACAGGGGCTTGAGGCCGCCATCGCTTCAAAGGCAGCGCCGGAAGTGGTGGCGCAGAAGGCGCGAGCTTTGGCGAGCGATCTGCTGGCCGCCTATCCGGTGCCACTTGCGCCCGCCAAGGCGCCCGATCCTGCACGCGGCAGGGCGCTCTACGCCGAGAATTGCGCGAGCTGCCACGGCGCCAAGGGCGACGGCCGCGGTCCGCAGGCGGTTGGAATGGATCCGCCGCCGATCGCCTTCACCGACGCTGAGCGTGGGCGCAAACGCAGCCTGTTCGCGCTCTATCAGGTGATCGACCAAGGGCTCGACGGCACGGCCATGCAGAGCTTTGCGCATCTGCCATCGGAAGACCGCTGGGCGCTTGCAGCCTATGTCGGTGGTTTCGCGTTCAAGGACGCGGCGGCGGGCGAGCGCATGTGGAAGAGCAACGCCGCCCTGCGCCAGCGCTTCCCCGATCTCCAGGCCTTCACCAGCATGACGCCGGAGGAACTCGGCCGCGCTATAGGGCAGAATAAGGCGGATGCCGTCATCGCCTATCTGCGGGCGAAACCGCAGGAGCTGAGCGCGCCGACGCCCGCATCGCTGGCGGTCGCGCGGGAAAGGCTCGCGCAGAGCCTTGCCGCCTATCGCGCGGGCGACAGGCGCAACGCCGAGCGGCTTGCACTCTCGGCCTATCTCGATGGGTTCGAGCCGGTGGAGCCGATCCTCACTGCCCGCGACGCGACGCTGATGGCGCGCATCGAGGGCGCGATGGGCGAGTTCCGGACCGCGATCGGTCGCGGTGAGCCGGCTGAGGTACTCGCCGACAAGGCCGCCGTGATCGATGGTCTGTTCGCAGACGCAGAGACCGTGCTGTCGCCCGATGCGGCGAGCGACGTCTCGACCTTCATCGGCGCGCTCACCATTTTGCTGCGCGAAGGGCTCGAGGCGCTGCTGATCGTCGTCGCGATGATCGCCTTTCTCCGCAAGGCCGACCGGCCGGAAGTTCTGCCCTTTGTCCATGGCGGATGGATCGCCGCGCTCGTTGCGGGCGGCGCGACCTGGGCGGTTGCGACCTATGCGATCTCGATCAGCGGCGCGAGCCGCGAACTCACCGAAGGGTTCGGTTCACTCTTCGCGGCGGTGGTGCTGGTTTCGGTCGGCATCTGGATGCACGGCAAGTCGCATGCCGAAAGCTGGCAACGCTATATCCGCGAAGCGCTCGGCAAGGCATTGTCGCGCCGCTCGGCCTGGTTCCTGTTCGGACTCGCCTTTCTCGTCGTCTATCGAGAGGCGTTCGAGACGATCCTGTTCTTCGCGGCGCTGGCGGCGCAAGGGCGCGGCAGCGTCATCGCGGCAGGTGCTGCAACCGCGGTCGCGGTGCTCGCCGTGGTTGCCTGGGCAATGCTGCGTTACAGCCGCTCGCTGCCAATCGGGAAGTTCTTCGGCTACAGCTCGGTGCTCATCGCCATCCTAGCAGTGGTGCTCGCCGGCAAGGGTACGGCCGCGCTCCAGGAGGCCGGGCTCATCGATATCACGCCGGTCGCGCATGTGCCGAGGCTCTCGATGCTCGGCATCTTCCCGTCATTGCAACCGCTGCTGCTCCAGCTTCTCGCGCTCGCGATCCTGTGTGTTGGCTTCTGGTATAACGGGCGAAGGCATGCAGCAGGCACGGCCGCGGCTGAGTAGAAGCATCTTGTGATGGCACCGTGTCGCTCAACCAGCGTCCGCAGAAAGCGTCTCGATCAAGGGGCATCCAGCATGCTCGCCCGCATCACACGCTCGCACGACTCCATGAAGAACCTCTTCCATCCGCCGCAGATCGAGGAGCCGTGCGCGCACGCTTGCGAGATGCGCGGCAGCGATACCGCGCGCATTCGCGCATGATACCTCGCCTGCAGCGGCAATCCCGATAAGTGCGCTGATCTCTTCGAGCGTAAAGCCGAGCTCGCGCGCACGGCGGATGAACCGCAGCCGCCTGATATCGGCCGTATCATAGCTGCGATAGCGACCCCGCCGGCTCGCCCTTGGCGTAAGGCCGATCCGCTCATAATAGCGAATCGTCTCGATGTTGCAGCCAGTCTGGCGCGACAGCTCGCCAATTGCGATCGTCTCTCCGATCACGCGCGCCTCCTCCGAAAATAATAGCTTGAGTCTGTAGCTACTACAGACGGTATGACCTCCTCATGGAAGATTCAAGGAGTCGTTGATGCGGAGCGGTTCACGAGGCGGAGCGGGAACAAAGGGAGCAGTCCTGTTGACGCTTGGAGGTGTTACGGCCGCCTTTGGCGTGGCTGCTTGCTGCGCCTTGCCTATCCTGTTGACGACAGCGGGGATTAGTGCCGCCTGGCTCGGCGGAATTTCGATGGCGACGGGTCCTTATCGCGATCTTCTGCTGTGGCTGAGCGCGCTCAGCCTCGCCGGAGGCACGCTCCTGCTCTGGCGGATGCAACGTTCTGCCGACTCTTGTGATTCAGAACGTGCCTGCACCCCGGTGTGGCTGCGCTTGATCCTCTTCATCGGCCTAATCGCCGGCGCAGTCCTGCTTTGGCTCGGCTATTCCTATGTCTGAGCAGGCGCCCCAGCTCGAATCGACGCTCACCTGCCCGCACTGCGGCTTCGTAGAAACAGAGATCATGCCGACCAACGCATGCCAATATTTCTACGACTGCGCCGGTTGCGGAGCGGTCCTCCGGCCGAAGCATGGTGATTGCTGCGTCTTCTGTTCATTCGGCAGCATTCCTTGCCCACCGGTCCAGCTTGAAGGCAAGAACGCGGCCTGCTGCGGGGATGCGGCGGCGCCTTTCTTGAACCGTTTGGCGGCGGAGTTAAACTCATCCGGTTGTCGTTCATGCCGCCGTTCTGATCATCAGAGCAGAGGGCATACCACCTCCTAGTCTGAGGCGCCCATCCGCCGGTGGCACCTACCGCAGCTTGCTCCGCCATGCCGGAGCACAGACCCTATCGTGACGGAAAAGCGAGCCGCATATCTAATTTGCCAAAAGCCAGTTCACATCGGTTCTCAGCAGTTCCTCGGTGGCGCCACCGACTATCCGCTCTTTCCACCGGCCTTGGGCGCGAGCGCCTGCCACCAGCAGGCCATAGCCCTCGCGTCGGGCGACCTCGGTCATCGATGCAGCCGCACCTTTGCCATTGTCGGGAATGTGGTCGTGTTGTGCGTTCATATCGCGGGCGCAAAGATAACGCTGCACGGCGCTGAGGCACTCCGGTGACGCTTCGTCGCCCACGCCTGCGATCAGGATGGTTTCGGCCCGCCGCAGGAAGGGCAAGGCTGCCCGCAAGGCGCAGCGCGACTCCCGGCAATCCTTCCAACCGAGCAGCACGCGTCGAAAGGCCTCTCGCGAGGTTGCAGTACCCAAGCGAAGAATGGAAGTGCCTGTGGCGGCAGCGAGATCGACGGGATCGGCCTGCGCCACATCGCCCTCCCTCGGCAAACTCATGATGATGAGGTCGGCCAGCAAGCCGTGCTCGCGCAGGACGACGGCAGGATCAGCAATGCTGTCGCACCAATCGGTCGTGACTGAGGAGCCTTGCGCCAAGCGATCGAATGTTGCTCGCGAAGCGCGATCGCTTGACGCATTTCTTCTTCCCGAGCCATCGATTGAAAAGGACCGCGGACGAGGGCATCAGCGAAGGACATGCCCGTAGGCCACGCTGGGCAAACGGCCACGAGGGAGCCCTTGTGCTCGTTGGCAATTTGCAATGCCGCGTCGAGACGTTGCTCGATGGGGCCATCAGGGGTTGCGTCCACAACGAGGCTGCGCACTATCTCCGCGGTCATTTTCTTCCCTCCTTTTCTCGGCTGATATTAGTTTTACTGATAACGGCGTTCGATCGCTCTGCTGGTTGCAGAATGGCGTTGCCGATGCTTTTCCAGTAGACAAAACTGGCGGCGACCCTCTCCACATCTATGTTGCAGAATGACTATTCTGACCTTGGCGAAATCATGCGCAATATTGGCAGGATTCGATGTCCGCGTTCGACAACTAGCCGTCGACTAATAAATGCATGATACACCAGCACATCAAGCCAAAATCAGCAAATGAATCCTTTTCTGAATTGGTTGGCGTGCTATAGGGCGCCCGCCATGGGACGCTTCCTCGCCTTGATCCTGACGTGCCTCGTCTCGCTGTCGCTGACCGCGGGCACTGCTGCGCGCGCGGCCGAGCCCATCAGATGCGTGGGTTCAGATGCTGCGGCACACCTCGGCTATACCGATGACGTTCGCGATCAAGTTCCGTCTGAAGATGACAAGGCGGCAGCGCACCATCACGGCAGCTGCCAGGGTGAACAAGTAGGCGAGCCCGAGAAGGAAGGATTCGCCACCCAAGCGCATCTGCGCACAGCGCCGCCCTTGCTTCCGAATGCGCAGGCTCGCGTCTCGAGCGCGCCCGATCCAACTCACCGACCTCCAAAGGCATGACGATTCCAGCCTAGTCCCATCCGTGGGACTCCCCCGGAATTATCAGGAGTCTTTCGATCATGCACCGATTGCTCGCGGCCCTGCTGGCCGCGACCGCTTGCGCGACCATCGCGCAGGCCCAAACCTCGTCGCCGGTTGATACCGGGGCCGCTCAGCCACAAAGCACGTCGCCCGCCCTAATGGGCCCGGCTTTCACGGTCGATCGCGCACTCGAGCTTGCCGGCGTCGTCTCGCCAGCGCTCGAAGCCGCCTCGGCGGACATTCGCGCTGCCGAAGCGGGACGGCGCGTCGCGGGGCTCCGGCCCAATCCCAGCGTCACGGTCGAAGCTGAAAACGTCGCTGGTTCCGGCCCGTACCGTGGCACGCAGAGCCTGGAAGCGACCACATCGCTTACGCTGCCGATCGAACTCGGCGGCAAGCGATCGGCTCGGATCGCCGTCGCGGACGCTCGAACCGACCGGGCCACCATACAGGCCACGATCGCACAAGCCGATCTCCGGCTGAACGTCATTCGCGCCTACGCGGAGGCCGCCTCGGCGGAACGTCGGCTCATCACCGCCCACGATCAGGCCCGTATCGCAAATGAAACCCTGCGCGCCGCGCAGGTCCGCGTGCAGGCGGGCCGCGCGTCGCCGATCGAAGCTGAGCGAGCGAACGTAGCACGGGTCAATGCCGACGCTGCGCTAACGCGGGAAGAACGGGCTGTCGAAGTCGCGCGGTTCACCCTGTCGCGTATTATAGGCCAACCCATCGCGGGGCCGCTCGACACGGACTGGTTCTCCCGCGTGCCCGCGACCTATGGCCCCCTCCGGCCAATCGACAGCACGGGCACGCTCATGATGGCGGCGGCCAATGCCGACTTCGCTATCGCCGACGCCGGCGTGCGCCTCGCGCGCTCGCAGCGCGTGCCCGACCTGACGCTTGGGGCCGGCGCGCGCCGGCTCGAGCAGACCAATGACACGGCGGCGATTTTCAGCCTGTCGATCCCGATCCCGATGTTCAACAACGGCCGGGCCGCGTTGAGCCAAGCTACCGCCGAACGGCAGAGCGCGGACGCGCGGCGACGCCTCACGGCGCTCGATGTGGATCAGGCCATTGCACGCGCGCAAGCCGATGCCGCCAACGCCGCCACAAATGCGGCGGCGGCCAGTGGACCCGCGCTCGCGGCGGCCGAAGAAGCCGCCCGCATCGCCCGCATCGGCTATCGGGAGGGCAAGTTCAGCCAGCTCGATCTACTCGATGCCGAACGCACGCTAGCCGGAACGCGAGCGGCGGCGATCGACGCTCTGCTCTCCTACCACATCGCCCAGGCGCAGCTTGAGCGGCTTACCGCCCGCGCGCCGGTCACACAGGGGGAATGACAATGAAGACCCGTTACATAGCGGCCTTGCCGCTGACATTCGCCGCACTCCTTATGGTTGGATGTTCCGGCGGCGATCAACCCGCCGACAATGCGCAGAACGCCGCTACGGCCGAAAAAGGCGCCGCGCCCGAGGCGGGCGGCCATGCCGAAGAAGAAGGCGAGATCGAACTTAGCGCGGATCAGATTCGCAAAGCTGGCATCGAAATGGTGCGCGTTATCCGCAGCGGCGGCGGCGCGCTCACGCTGCCGGCGACGATCGAAGGCGACCCCCAAGGGATGCAGGTTGTGTCCGCCGCGATCGGCGGGCGTGTCGTGTCGCTAACGCGCAATCTCGGCCAGTTGGTCGGGCGCGGGCAAACTCTGGCGATCATCGAAAGCCGCGAGGCGGCGACGCTCAACGCGGAGATCGAGGCGGCGCGGGCAAGGCTGGCGCTCGCCGAAAGCAACCTTCGCCGCGAACAGCGCTTGTTCAACGAGCGCGTCTCACCGGAACAGGATCTGATCGCCGCGCGCACCGCAGCGACCGAAGCGCGAATCGCCCTGCGCCTCGCACAGCAACAGGTGTCAGCCGCCGGCGGCGGTGGCGGCGCGCTCAATCGCATCGCGATCAATGCTCCCCTTTCGGGCCAGGTCGTCGCGCGCAGCGTGACCCTGGGCCAGACCGTCGCCGCCGACGCCGAACTGTTCCGCGTCGCCAATCTTGGACGGGTCGCGGTTACGCTGGCACTTTCGCCGGCCGACGCCGGCAAAGTGCTGCCCGGCTCGCAAATCGAAGTCGTCGCGGGCGATCGGCGATCGGTTGCGCGCGTCGATTTCGTGTCGCCCATTCTCGATGAAGCCACGCGCCTCGCCACGGTCATCGCGGTCATCGACAACCGCGCCGGCCAATGGCGCGTCGGTGAGCCGGTCACGACCTCAATCCAGCTTCCCGGCAGCGGCTCAGCCGCGCTGCTCGTGCCGCAAAGTGCGGTTCAGACGGTCGAGGGCCGCTCCACCGTGTTCGTCCGCACCGAACACGGCTTCAAGGCCACGCCTGTCACGCTCGGGAGCCCCAACGGGGACAATGTGGTCGTGACGTCGGGGCTCAAGGGCGATGAACAGCTCGCCGGGCCGAACAGCTTCACCCTCAAGGCCGAGCTTGGAAAAGGCGAAGCGGAGCACGGGCACTGACATGATCGACCGTATCGTCACATTTTCCGTCGAGCGCCGCTGGTTCGTCCTGCTCATGACGCTCATCGCCGCGGTCATCGGAGGCTGGGCGATCTCGCGCCTGCCGATCGACGCCGTTCCCGACATCACCAACAACCAGGTGCAGGTGAACATCACCGCGCCCGCCCTCTCGCCCGAGCTGGTCGAGAAGCAAATCGCCTTCCCGATCGAAACCGCTCTCGCGGGCGTTCCTGGCCTCGAATATACCCGTTCACTGAGCCGCAACGGGTTCGCTCAGGTCACGGCTGTCTTCACGGATTCGACCGACATATATTTTGCGCGCCAGCAAGTGGCGGAGCGGCTGCGTGTCGCCGAAGAAAGCCTGCCTGACGGGGCGGTCCCGACGATGGGGCCGATCGCGACGGGCCTCGGCGAAGTCTATATGTGGACGGTCCATTTCCAGCACCGCAAGGAAGATACCCATAGGCCGGGCGAGCCCGGTATGCAGCCTGACGGCAGCTACATCACGCCAGAGGGCGACCGGCTTGTCAGCGAGGCCGATCAGGCGACCTATCTTCGGACCGCACAGGACTGGATTGTCGCGCCGCTCCTGAAAAACACGCCGGGCCTTGCCGGCGTCGACTCGATCGGCGGCTATGTGAAGCAGTTTCAGGTGATCCCCGACGTCCAGCGGCTTGCTGCACTTGGGCTGAACCTGACCGATCTCGCCCGCGCTCTCGAAGAGAATAACGTGGGCGTCGGCGCGGGCGTGGTCGATCGCGGCGGCGAGGGTCTTGCTGTGCGCTCCGACGCGCGCATTCGCAATGTCGGCGAGCTGGCCAGCACTGTCATCGCGACCCGCGAAGGCACGCCGATCCGGCTCGACCAGGTGGCGCAAGTCCGCCTCGGACAAGCGATCCGCTACGGCTCCGCGTCGGAGAACGGCAAAGAGGTCGTCGTCGGCACCGCCATCATGCGGATCGGTGAAAACAGCCGCACCGTTGCCTCGGCGGTCGCGGAGC
Organism: Sphingopyxis alaskensis RB2256; assembly: GCF_000013985.1. Lineage (GTDB taxonomy): Bacteria > Pseudomonadota > Alphaproteobacteria > Sphingomonadales > Sphingomonadaceae > Sphingopyxis > Sphingopyxis alaskensis. Next base: position 2,708,471 of record NC_008048.1, read on the forward strand.
GGCTTGATGAAATCAACGCCTCGCTGCCAGCCGACGTCGTGATTCAGCCGGTGCTAGACCGCACCGCGCTTGTAAACTCCACTATCAAGACGGTAGCAAAGAACCTCACCGAAGGCGCGCTGCTCGTCATCGTCGTGCTGTTCGTGTTGCTTGGCAATTTCCGGGCAGCGCTGATCGCGGCGCTGGTAATTCCGATCACCATGGCAATGACTAGCTTCGGCATGTTGCGCGGCGGCGTCTCGGCCAATCTGATGAGCCTCGGCGCGCTGGACTTCGGCCTGATCGTCGACGGCGCGGTCATCATCGTCGAGAATGCGCTGCGACGCATCGCTGAGCGGCAACATCATTACGGCCGCACCCTCGCACTCGACGAGCGGCTGTCGGTCGTAGCTCATGCCGCCCGCGAAATGATCCGCCCGTCCGTGTTCGGGCAGGCGATCATCATCCTCGTCTATGTGCCCTTGCTCACGCTCACTGGCGTCGAGGGCAAGACCTTCACGCCGATGGCGCTGACGGTCATTATGGCGCTCGTCTTTGCCTTCATCCTGTCGCTGACCTTCGTGCCGGCCGTGCTCGCGATCTGGCTGTCGAAGCCGGTCGAAGAGAAGGAAGGGCGGATCATGACCTGGCTCAAGCACAAGTACGAGCCGGGCCTTGACCGCGCGATGAAGCGACCAACGCTCACAATGGGCGTGGGTATCGGCGCCTTCCTTGCCGCCATCCTGACCTTCTCGTTCCTGGGCCAAGAGTTCTTGCCCCAGCTTGATGAAGGCGACCTGACCGCCCAGGTGCTCCGCGTACCGGGAACGTCAATCGATCAGAGTCAGGCAATGCAGTCGCGGATCGAGCGGGAACTCGGCAAGCTGCCCGAGGTGCGGTTCGTTTTCTCAAAGACCGGCACGGCGGAACTTGCCGCCGATCCCATGCCCCCCAACATCTCCGACACCTTCATCATCATTAAGCCGCGCGATGAGTGGCCGGACTCGGGGCTCAGCAAGGCCGGCTTGGTGGCGAAAGTCGAGAAGACGCTTGAAAGTCTGCCGGGCGGCGCCTTCGAGATCACCCAGCCCATCCAGATGCGCTTCAACGAGCTGATCGCCGGCGTGAGGGGCGACATCGCGGTCAAGGTGTTCGGCGACGACACAGACGCGATGAACGCGACGGCCAACGCCATCGCGGCTGTCCTGCGCAAGACGGAAGGTGCCGTCGATGTTCGGGTGGAACAGACCGAAGGCCTGCCGATGCTTGACATTCGGCCGCGCCGCGACATCATGTCGAGGCTCGGCATCACCGCGCAGACCGTGCAGGACACCATCTCAGCCGCGATCGGCGGACGGGACGCCGGCATGATCTTCGAAGGAGATCGGCGCTTCGCCATCACCATCCGCCTGTCGGATGTGGCGCGCGCCAATCTGCAAACTCTCGGCCAGGTGCCGGTGCCGCTGCCGAATGGCGGGTTCGTGCCGCTGCAAAGCGTCGCCGACATTGGCGTGACCGATGGCCCCAACCAGATCAGCCGCGAAAATGGCAAGCGGCGGGTCGTCGTGCAGGCGAACGTGCGCGGTCGTGACGTGGCGGGCGTGGTTGCGGACGCGCAGGCCGCTATCGCGAGCGAGGTGCGTCTCTCCACCGGGCAATATCTCGATTGGGGCGGCCAGTTCGAGAACCTGCAATCGGCGAGCGAGCGGCTGATGCTCGTGGTTCCGGCCTGTTTCGCGCTCATCATCCTTCTGCTCTACGGGGCCTTGGGAAGCATGCGCGATGCAGCGATCGTCTTCACCGGCGTGCCGTTGGCGCTGGTGGGCGGCGTGCTTGCCTTGTTCCTGCGGGGCATGCCCTTCTCGATCTCCGCGGCGGTCGGCTTCATTGCCCTGTCCGGCATTGCGGTCTTGAATGGACTCGTCATGGTCACATCGATTCAGGAGCTGATGGCCCGAGGCATGGAGCGCGCGAAAGCCGCCCGTGAAGGCGCCATGATGCGTTTGCGCCCCGTGGTCATGACGGCGCTGGTCGCGTCACTCGGATTCGTGCCGATGGCGATCGCCTCGGGTGCTGGCGCCGAAGTTCAAAAGCCGCTGGCGACGGTGGTCATCGGGGGGCTCATCTCGGCGACCCTGCTGACGCTGTTCCTGCTGCCGACGCTCTACGCGCGCTACGGGCGCAGGGAGACGGATATTCCGCCGCCGGACAAGCGGTCCGACCCGGGATTGTCCAATCTCGTCAAGGCTTCCCTGTGAGTTTCTGGTGGCCGCCCTATCGGCAGCAGACATCCTGGTAAGAGGCGGACGGCTTTGCCGTCCGCCGCATCAGACACCAGCGAAAAGGCAACCTGACCACGGAGGAAAACACCCTTTCTATATAACCTCCTTTGACGCTTTCACACGTGCCGATGATTCGCGCTATTTGCCCTCGGCGAGCGCGGCATATGGCGGAAATGCCAGAGATGGAGAACTTCCACCGCTTTGCAATGTAGTCTGTGGCGGGTCGCCTTGGGGTGGGCAAAGGTATGGCGGTATTCTCGCGCCAAGTCGACGGGCGCCACCCGGCGACCGGACTGCAGGACGCTGAGAATCTCTGGTTGCTCACACCTCGGATCTGGCGACCTGGAACGGCGGGACACGCATTCTTGCTCTAGCGCCCGTTCAGGCTTCGCCCAGTTCGGTAAACGCGGCTCACTGATCGATATCGAGGAGAGCTGGCTTCACCCACGGGGTCGATGTAGCCCGCAACTATGTATCGCCGCCCTACTCGACAGCAAAGATCCGATCAGGGTGCTCGGACGCCTCGCGAGGCCGTTGATCGAACAGCGCGCGGGAGATCGCGACGACCATGGTCCAAATGTCGTTTACAGTTACGGAGGATCGCTGCGTGGCCGAATGCTGCTGCCTACGGGGACGCCGACAACTGTTTGCGGTGTGCCAATGTCCAGCTCGACGCGCCGGACTCGGCGATGCGAAGGGGCAGTTTCACTGTTCCTAACGTGCACTCGGCGTTCAAAAGCAATTTTTCATATAAGCTTCGGCCCTTTTTCATATAAGCTTCGGCCCTTCCAGAGGGGCGGCATTCAAAACGAGAACGCGATGCGCAAGATCATATGGACCGGCCTGGCCGCGTTGACGATCGCGGTTCCGACGTCGGCGATGGCCCAACATCACGATGACGGATATCGTGGCGGTTACGGTGACGAGGTCTTGGACGACCGCGGCCATGGATATCGGGAGCCGGAGCCCTATTACCGCCATTCGGACCGTTACGCCTATGCTTATCCGGCGTATCCGGCACACCGATACGAGCGGCCTTACCGGTATGATAGTCACCGATATGACCGTCACGATCGGCCGCGCCACCACCGCGAACGACATCATCGTTCGCGCCGGCATCATTGATGCAGATTTCGGGGAATGCGGGGCGGTCAGGCGAGGCAAGCGACGATTGCCGCAATTACGCTAAGGGTTTCTTGCGGATCGCGAACGGAAATCGTATCGAGACCCAACTGCTCGGCGGGATAGTCGTTTCCGCCCGGGAAGATGGCGTCGCCCACGAACAGCATCGCATCGAGTGGAATGCCGCTTTCGCGGCTCAGGCGTTTGAGGCCATAGGCCTTGTCTACGCCCTTTCGGGTGATGTCGATCGACGTGGTCCCGCCCAGCTTGATCGAAAAGTTCGGCAGGCGTTGACTTAGCTCGGCCTGGATTGCCTTGCGCTTGGCAAAGTCTGGATCCCATTGCTCCTTGGCGTCCAGGGGCGCCTGCTGTCCCAGCGCGGAGAAGGTTATCTGACTCCCACGATCCTCGATCCGCTCGCCCCAACTCCGCTCCGCCTGGAAGCCGGTTGCTTTCAGCGCCGCATCGAAGGCGTCGAGAATTGCCTTCTTTTCCTCGTTGCTGAAAAGCTCGGCGTAAGCCCGCCGCCACGCCCCGTCATAACGATAGAGCTTGGTTCCGGTGGTCGGCAGTAGCCACAACTTGCCACGATCCGCTCTTGCAGGGAGTCGGCTTGCAACCTGCTTGTCGAATTGCGGCCAATCCCCGCCCGAGATAATCGCGACCTCGGCGACGGCCAGCAGGTCTGCGAGTGCTTGTCTCATCCGTTCGTCCAGCGGTTGCTTGCTTTCGGCAAGTGTGCCGTCAAGATCGAAGGCAATCAGAGCCTTCATGACCACAGCTCCAATATGGCGATCGGGGTATCTCGTCCGCCGTGCTCAAATATCGGGCGGCCGCCTTCCTGCGATCGGAGCAAGCGCCTCCAATATGCGGCACTGACCGATCGTGCCGCCTTCGCATGACGCGACCAGCGCGGCGATCTCTCGGCGCAGAACGGCAAGATCGGCAAGCTTACGATCGATTTCCCCAAGATGTGTCGAGGCAATTGCGTCGATCGTTGCACAATCGCGGGATTCATCGCCCGCCAGCGACAACAGCGCCCGGACCTGATCGATAGAAAAGCCCAGATCGCGCGTCCGGCGAATGAAGGAAAGACGCGCAACGTCATTCTCGCCATAAGCACGATAGTTGCCTCGGGTCCGCTTCGGCAGCGCGAGCAGACCGATCTTCTCGTAATATCGGACAGTTTCGACTTTGGTTCCCGTTCGCCGTCCGAGTTCTCCGATCGTGAGTGCCGCAGTCATCCCCTTGACCTTGTAGCTGCTTCAGGGTGCATATGGGAAGCCGAATCGAAAGAATCGAGGAGGCAATATGGCTGGATGCGATGACTGTTGCGCGGCGACCAATGCATCTAACGACCGTCGCTGGCGCCGCGCCTTATGGATCGCGCTTGGGATCAACGCCGGCATGTTCGCGGGCGAGATGGTGGCCGGCCTTGCCGCAAACTCGCAGGCGCTGCAGGCCGACGCGCTCGATTTCTTCGGCGACGCCGCCAATTATGCGATCAGCCTCGGGGTTGCCGGCATGGCACTCGTCTGGCGTGCTCGCGCTGCGCTCGTCAAGGGTGCGACTCTCGGGCTTCTCGGCCTTTACGTGCTGGTTACAACTATTTGGGCAGTGTGGAGCGGAGCTCTGCCTGAGGCCGAATGGATGGGTGGCGTCGGTCTTCTGGCGCTCGTCGCCAATGGCGCAGTGGCTTTGATGCTATACCGCTTTCGGGCGGGCGACGCCAATATGCGCTCGGTCTGGATCTGCTCGCGCAATGACGCGATTGGCAATCTCGCCGTCGTCCTCGCTGCCGCCGGCGTGTTCGGCACCGGCACCGCTTGGCCCGATTTGATCGTCGCGGGAATCATGGCGGCGCTGGGCATCAGCGGCGGCGTCCAAATCGTGCGACAGGCCAGAGCCGAACTCGGCCGCTCTCGGACCGTGACAATGCAACAAGGCAGGCAGCTCATGTGAATAGCGGCTCAAATTGAGAAAAGCGTTGGGCGCCGATCGGCACCCGGAAGACGATAGGCGGGCTTTGGTCAGACGCACACGTTCACCGGGACGAGCAAGGAAACTCCGAAAGCGCGCTCAAGTCGTAGCTGCAAGATAAAAGCCACTCGATTGCGGATTCTGACCTCAATGTGCCAGGAACCAGGACATTTCCCTGCTTTTCAGAATTTCTCTGGTGACGCCGCCGAGGATCCGTTCGACGGTCGGGCCGTGGCTATAGACACCGGCGACTATGAGGTTCGCACCCTCGCGTTCCGCGTAATCCAGCAGCTCCGCACACACATCTTCTCGAGAACGAGGGAGATGCCTATGGTCGGCTTTCACTTGGTGATGACGCAGATGCCGCGCCACTGCCTCAAGCCTCTCGGCGGACACCTCGTCCCCGACACCGACAACCGCCACGCTCTTGGCGCGTTCAAGCAGTGGGAGCGCATCATGCAACGCGCGACGGGCCTGTGAACAGTCCTTCCATGCTATCAGCACATTTGGGAAGCCGCCGTTTGCGGCCTGTCGCCCAAGGCGCAGAACCGGAGTACCTGAGCGACGCGCGAGATCGGCTGGATCCGACAGGACACAGGCGTCAGCCTCTGACGAACTTGTGATCAGCAGATCGGCGGTCAGGAGATGGTCGCGCATGGCTCCGGTGGGTTCATTGATGCCTGAGCACCACTCGACCTCTTCCGGGCTTGCTGCAAACACCTCCTCGAATGCACTCCGGGCAGCAGACAAAGCATCTTCCATTGCTCGGGTCTGCTCCTGAACGGACAAAGCGTTGGGAGCCAGCGCCTGCGTCATCGACAGATGGGGCCAGGCGTAGGAAACCACCGAAAGGTTTGCGCCGAACTCTCGGGCCATGGCGCGAGACTGATCAAGTGTTTGGTAAATGTCGCTGCGAGGGCATGCATCGACAACGATGTCGCGATAGGTCATGGTACAACTCTTATTCCTCAAAATTGCGCACCCAGCCTGAACCTGCTTAACTGATCGCACTCTGCCTTGGGATACCTTGCGCAACGGGAGGCAGAGCCAATTCAGCCGGATTATGCCGGGGACCATCTCGGCTCGCATCGATAAGGCGTCGATAGCAGCTGCCCCGACCACCGACGGCGGCTTGAATGCGCTTTGTCGAGCTAGGCTCGCCATAATCCTGTCGGGAGCAGCTGCCCCGGATGGTCAAGCCTGCTTACTACCATGCACCGTCCCTTCCTCGTCATGGACGTCCATATGCGCGTCGCGCAGAATTTCGATGCCTCCATAGAGGGCGATGCCGGCAACCGCGACGCCGACGATAAGGTCCGGCCAGTTCGTGCCGGTGAGCATCACAACGATTCCCGCGAGGAGAACTCCACCGTTGGACACGAAATCGTTGAAGCTGAAGGTCGTTGCTGCACGCAGGTTCACATCCTTGTCCTTAAGCCTGCTGAGCAGATGGAGTGAGAGAAGGTTCACTCCGCCGGCGATGGCGGCCATCCCCATCATCGTGATACCACCAGGCTCGGAGCCTTGGAGGAACCGGCGGACAGCATCGACAATCACCCCGCCTGCGAAGATCAGAAGCGCGACTCCCGAAAAGCGCGCAGCGCCGCGCTTCCACTGGCGCGAGCGGGTGAACGCGAGCAGGCTCAGTGCATAAACGATTGCGTCCGAGGAGTTGTCTACTCCGTTGGCGAACAGTGCATTGGAGTCCGCCACATAGCCAGTGGCGAAGAAGCCCGCGGCAATTGCTACGTTCAGCCAAAGAACGATCCACAACGTCCGCCGCTTGTCGGCGGCGCTAGGATCAACGTCCAGCTCGCCCATAAGGCGATCTCCCGAGGTCCGCGATCTCGTCTGTCTCCGCCACCTTTACCATAGCGCGCTCCAAACCTATTGCTTCACGTAACCTGCTGCAGTTCACCTAGTTCCTCCGGCCTGACATTCCAGCCGACGCGAGTCCGCCATCGTGGCGCCGACCTCGCTCGGTCTCATTGAGGTGAACCGCCCGGCGCGCGATTGCACGCAGGACGAACCAAGTGGCATCGGCCGGCGTGAAGAAGTCGGATGAAAGCGATCACCTTTTGAGTTTTGGACTCAGCGGATCCCCCAGTCTGGATTCCGTCACCACCAATCCAGAAAGGCGACGCGCGCTTGCCATCAGAACCGGTGGCGTCCTAGCGGGCTGCGCAACACTACAAATAGCAAGGCCGTCATCGATACGCCGATAGGCGATCGACCGAGCGGCCGACGAATCCGCATTACAGAACGAGGGGCAGGTTTACTCGAGATAGGTGACGATCCGAGACGTCTCTACGGCTGGCTAAGTGCGCTTTTCTACCATACATGCAGTCGCAGATCGTTTTGCAATATGACTCGATTGTTATCATTGCCTCTCGCCCTGACGTAAACAGACAATTAAATGTAAATTCTTTATAAGAAACCCCTGTGAGCGGCTATGATGCAAGGTATAACATAACCTTGCAGCCTGTAACATCTGCCCACCGGCCGAATTAATCCGGCGCCGGATTTATCCTCTTCCCTTTCAACTCGAGAGAGGCTAGACGATCGAGCGATGAAAGGGTGGCTCTCCATAGTTCTCAGTCTGTTCCTCGCCTTCGGCGTGACGGCGGGAGCGATGGCGCATGCGGCTGAGCCGGGCGTGGGCAAGAGCGAAATTGCATCGATAGACGCATGCGGGGGCTTTTCGAAGAAGAGCGACGACAGCCAATCCGATCCTTCGAAGATGTCGGTGAAATTTCACGGCTGTCACGGCCATCACATCGGAATTCCGGTGGCGTCCGCACCCGAAATCGAGCGCATAGCTCCCGTCCGATTCGTGCCGCTACGAAACCGTGCAGGTCTTGCTCCCCCGACCCATTCCGACACTTTCCGGCCTCCGATCGCCTGACAGCTGAAGTTTCGCCTGGCCAAGCCGGGCGTGCGCCTTCGGTTTGTCAGGAGTTCTTCGTACATGCATCCTATGTTTGCGCCCGCCATGGCTGCGGCGCTCGTGGCTATATCGGTCACGCCCGCTGCGGCGCAGGTGGACAATCGGCCAGTTGCCGGCCCTATGGCACCATCGGCGCCGCCCGAGGTCCGCACCGGGCCCTTACCCGCGGTGCTAACACTCCCTCAGGCGCTTGAGGAAGCCGAAGCCCGCTCTCCAGCTCTGGTCGCGGCTCGCGCCGATGTCGAAGCCGCGCGCGGGCGTCTGCGCCAGGCACGCTTCCGGTACAATCCGACCCTAAATGTCGAGGTCGAAAATTTTGCCGGAACGGGTCCCTATTCGGGCTTCAACGGCACCGAAACGACGGTCTCGGTCAATCAGAGGCTCGACATCGGCGGCAGGCGAAGAGCGCGGATGACGCTTGCCGAGGCCGAACTTGCTGCACAGGAATACCGCTTCGCGATCGCCCGTGCCGAACTTGGCCGACAAGTCCGCGATCTCTTCGCATTCGGTATAGCCGCGCGCGACAACCTGGCGCTTGCGCGGGAAAATGAGGGGCGCGCGCGCGAGCTATCGCGGATTGCGCGCGAACTTGTCGACGCGGGGAAGGAGCCTCCTCTGCGGGGGATGCGAGCCGACGCGGCGCTTGCCCAGGCGACAGCGGCGCTTCGGGCGGCCGAGGCTGATGAAGTGAATGCTCGTCGCTCGCTCGCGGCGCTCTTCGGCGTAGACACACCGCCGGCCGAGCTGAGCGGTAGCGACCTGCTGGCACCGCCCCGGAACGTCGATGCAATGGCGACGCTCGACGTTCGACTTGCCGAAGCCGAGCGGGTCATTGCTGATGCGCAATTGCGCCAGGCCCGCGCGGAGGGTCGACTCGATCCGTCCGTCGGCGTGGGAGTGCGCCAGTTGCGCGAAACCGGAGACCGGGCGCTGATTGCCAGCCTTTCGGTGCCGCTGCCGGTTTTCGATCGCAACCAAGGCAACATCGCGGCGGCGCGGTCAGAAATTCAGTCGGCCGAAGCGCGGCGCAACCGTGTTCTCGCCAACACGCAGGCGGAAATCGCCAACGCGCGCGCGGCATTGGCAGCCGCCGAGGCACGCGTCATAGCGCTTGAAGGCAGCGGCATTGGGCAGGCGCGCGAAGCATTGCGGCTTGCGCAGCTATCGTATCGGGCCGGCAAATCCTCATTGATCGAGCTGCTCGATGCTCAGCAGGCTTATGCTTCGACCCAGGCTGAGCTCATCGCGGCGCGACGGGCGCGGGCCGAAGCTCAGGCCACGCTGGCGCGCCAGGCTGCGGCGGCGAGCGATGTGGATATGGGACAATGAGCCGGTTTGTCTCGATGGACGGCAACCTCAAGTTGCGCGCCGCGCCCGACGCAACGGTCGGCGCGATAGCGCTTTCCTCAGCCTTTGCCTCACGGTCCGCAGCGGCGCGCAAGCTGCTGCAGCCAGCCCACACGATATTCGGAGATGTTGAATGATCACACAGGACAAACGCCTTCTTGGCGGCGTGGCTGGCGCGGTGCTGCTCGCGGCCGTCGGCGGCTTCTCGGTTGCCCGCTGCACCGCAGATCCGGCTGCCGAGACCCGAAATGCCGATAAGGCAGAAGAAGCGGAAGCTCACACTGATAACCTTGCGATCACTGCCGATGCGATCCGTGCAGCAGAGATCGCCGTAGAAGCGGTGCGGGCTGGCGGGCTCGGATCCGAAATCCTCGCGCAGGGCACGGTCACCGCGACACCGGCGGGTGAAGCGATCGTCACGGCCCGCGCCGGCGGCGCCGTCACGCGCGTTCTCAAGCGCCTGGGCGATCCGGTACGTGCCGGAGAGACGCTGGCCATCGTGCAAAGCCGAGACGCCGCCCAGATCGCCGCGGACCGAACGGCAGCCGAGGCGCGCTCGGTTCTGGCCCAGCGCACACTAGCTCGGGAGCGCCATCTCTACGAGCAGAAGGTCACCGCCCGTGCCGATTATGAGCAGGCGCAGGCAGAGGCCGCAGCCGCTACGGCCGAAGCGCGAAGAGCCCAGGTTGCGGCCAGTGCTGCGAACGTCACACGCGATGGCAGCGGTGCGATCGTGGCCAGCCCGATCTCCGGGCGGGTGACGGCGGAAAGCGTCAGCCTTGGCGCGTTCGTGCAACCGGAGACGGAGTTGTTCCGCATTGCGGACCCGTCCAAAGTACAGGTCGAGGCTGCCGTCGGTCCAATTGACGCACAGCGGCTTGCTCCCGGCGACCGGGCCATCGTCGAGCTGCCCGATGGCCGAACTCTAGACGCTCGTGTGCGTGCCGTTACGCCTGGTCTCGGCGGCGAGACCCGTTCGGCCACGGCTGTGCTCGATGTCCAGGCAAGTCTGCAGCCTGGGCTTGCCGTACGCGTCCGGCTGCTGCCGAGCCGTGGTGAAGTGTCGGATGCAATCGTCATATCGGAGGATGCGCTTCAATCCCTCGAAGGACGAGATATTGTTTTCGTGCGAACCAATCAGGGCTTCCGCGCGCAAAAGGTGACAATCGGCCGCCGCAGCGCCGGCCGCGTCGAGATTATCTCAGGCCTGAAGGCAGGCGAGATGATCGCAACCCAAAATGCATTCCTGCTCAAGGCCGAGCTCGGCAAGGGCGCGGGCGAGGAGGAATAAACCGTGATTGCAAGTCTCATTGCGCTCGCCGTCCGCGCACGCTGGGCGATCCTGTTCATCTTCCTCGCGGTCGCCGGCCTCGGCATCTGGCAGCTGACGAAGCTTCCGATTGACGCGGTGCCGGACATCACCAGCAACCAGGTGCAGATCAACACGGTCGATCCCCGCCTGTCGCCGGTCGAGATCGAAAAGCTTGTCACTTACCCGGTTGAAATTTCCCTCGCCGGCATTCCCGGGCTCGAGACGACACGATCCCTATCGCGCAATGGGTTCAGCCAGGTCACCGCCATATTTTCGGAGTCCACCGATCTGTATTTTGCGCGGCAGCAGGTTGGCGAAAGGCTGAGGCAGGCCACCGAGAACCTGCCTGACGGCGTGCAGCCGCAGATCGGGCCGGTGACGACCGGTCTCGGCGAGATCGTCATGTATACGGTCGGTTACGCCAATCCCGACGGCAAGGGCGCGAAGAAGGTCGCCGGACAGCCCGGTTGGCAGCCCGATGGCAGCTATCTCACTCCGGAAGGCGACCTGCTCACCGACGAGGTTGCAAAGGCCGGCTACCTGCGAACCGTGCAGGACTGGATCGTCAGCCCGCAGTTGAAGGCGGTGCCGGGCGTCGCGGGTGTCGACTCGATCGGTGGTTACGCGAAAACCTTCGTCGTCGAACCCGATCCGACCAAGCTGACCAGCTTCGGAATTTCCTACAGCGAGCTCGGCGAGGCGCTGGAAAAGGCCAATCTTGCCGTTGGCGCCAACTTTTTCAACCGCGGCGGCGAAGCATACCTTGTCCGCGTCGATGCACGGGCGCGTTCCGTCGACGAGATCCGCAATGCGGTCGCAGCCACGCGCGGCGGCGTTCCGATCACCGTCGGCCAGATCGCCAACGTCAAGATCGGCGGCGATCTGCGCACGGGCGCGGGCAGCATGAACGGCAAGGAGGCGGTGATCGGCACTGTCCTCATGCTCATCAACGAGAACAGCCGTATCGTCGCGCAGGATGTTTCGGCCAAGCTCGATCAGGTTTCGAAAACGCTGCCGCCGGGCATCGAAGTCAAGGTCGTGCTTGACCGCGCCAAGCTGGTCAATGCGACGGTGGGGACGGTCGAACGCAACCTGACCGAGGGTGCGCTGCTGGTCGCGGCTTCGCTGTTTCTGCTGCTCGGCAACTGGCGCGCGGCCATTATTGCTACCCTCGTCATCCCGTTTTCGTTCCTCATGATGGCGATGGGGATGAACGCGTTTCGCGTGCCGGGCAATCTGATGAGCCTTGGCGCATTGGACTTCGGCCTGATCGTCGATGGCGCCGTCATCATTATCGAGAACTGTCTGGCGCGACTGGCGCATCGTCAGGAGCACGAAGGACGGCTGCTGACGCTTCGAGAACGTCTCGAAGAGACGATGCATGCCTCGCAGGAGATGATCAAACCGACCGTGTTCGGCCAGGTGATCATCCTCCTCTCTTTCGCACCGCTTCTGATGTTCACGGGGGTCGAGGGCAAGACCTTCTCGCCCATGGCGATCACCATCATGCTGGCGCTTGTCTCCGCGTTCATCCTCTCGATTACGCTGGTGCCCGCGCTGGTGGCGCTCCTCATTCGCGGGCGTGTTGCCGAGAAGGAGGTGTGGCTGATCCGCAAGAGCAAGGATCGGTATCTGCCGCTGCTCGACAAGGCGCTCGCGCGGCCGCGGCCGTTCATTCTCGGCGGTTTCGCCTTCTTCCTGGCGGCAGGACCGGCGTTTGCCCTTCTCGGCTCGGAATTCATTCCTCAGCTTGACGAAAAGAACCTGGCGCTCGCCTCGACACGCGTGCCCTCGGTGAGCCTCGAACAGTCCCTGGCGATGCAGCGCAAGGTCGAGGAAGCGGTGGCGAAGCTTCCTGAAGTGGAGCTCATGTTCTCCAAGACCGGCACCGCCGAGGTCGCCACCGACCCGATGCCGCAGAACGTTTCCGACGGCTTCGTCATCCTGAAGCCGCAGGACCAATGGCCGGCAGGCGTCGAGACCAAGGCTGACGTGATCGAGCGCATCGAAAAGGCCGCCGGCGGCCAGCTTGGTCAGCTCTACGAGGTCAGCCAGCCCATCGAGCTGCGCTTCAACGAGCTGATCTCCGGCGTGCGCGGCGACGTTGCGATCAAGCTCTATGGCGATGATCTCGACAAGATGTCGCAGACCGCCAACGAGATGGTGCGGGTGCTGCAGGCAATTCCCGGCGCGAGCAGCGTGAAGGCCGACCAGGTCGGCGGCGCGCCGGTGCTCGACGTGAAGCTCGACCGGGCGATGATCGCGCGTTACGGGCTGACCGTCCAGGAGGTCGCCGATACGGTCGCCGCGGCACTGGGCGGGCGAGAATCGGGACTGCTCTACGAAGGCGATCGGCGCTTCGACATCACGGTGCGCGTGCCGGATGCAACCCGGGTCAATCTTGACGACATCCGCTCGCTCCCGGTGCTCCTGCCCGAAGAACCCGGAGAGATCCGCCGCCAGGTTCCGCTCGCGCAAGTGGCGCAGATCCGGTTCACCGAAGGACTCAATGAAATAAGACGCGAGAACGGCAAGCGCCGCGTCGTCGTCCAGTTGAACCTGGAAGGGCGCGATGCAGGCTCGTTCGTCCAGGAAGCGCAGGCGAAGATCGCGCAGGTGAAGCTGCCTGCCGGCTACTATCTGGAATGGGGCGGGCAGTTCGAGAATCTGCAGGCCGCGTCGCAGCGGTTGTCGATCGTCGTGCCTTTGTGCTTCGTGGGCATTTTCGTGCTCCTCTATATGGCCTTGGGAGGGTTCGGCCGGGCGGCTGCGGTCTTCCTGGCGGTGCCGCTCGGATTGGCCGGCGGCGTGTTCACGCTCGCACTGACCGGCATCAACTTTTCCGTCTCGGCGGCGGTGGGGTTCATCGTGCTGGCGGGCGTCGCGGTGCTGAACGGCCTCGTCGTGATGACTGCGATCCGCGAACGCATCGAGCAAGGGCTGCCGCTTGCCGAGGCCATCCGCGACGGGATGGCCGAGAAAATGCGGGCCGTCATAATGACCGGCTTTGTCCCGGCAATCGGCTTCGTGCCGATGGCGCTTGCCCATGGAACCGGCGCTGAAGTCCAGAAGCCGCTCGCCACCACGGTGATCGGTGGCCTCATCGCCGCAACGATCCTGACCCTTCTGGTCCTGCCGGCGATCGCGAAAGTTGTGCTCGGTGCAACCGAAGGAAGGCGCCGCAAGCGCGAAGAACAAGTCGAGCCGACCACACCCGAGCCGGCGTGAAGGAGAAGATCATGACTGAGCCAATCAAGCTGCTGCGGATCTACACCGACGAGGGCGCCTATCTTGGCGATCGCCGGGTGTTCGAAGTCATTTCATCCCGGGCGAGGGACGCGGGCCTGGCCGGCGTCACGGTGCTGGAGGCGCGGTTGGGGTTCGGCCGCTCGGCGCACATGCACCGGCGCCATGTCTTCGAAAACGACCGGGCGCTCCTCATTGAGATCGTCGACGAGGAAACGAAGCTGAGAAGCTTCGCTTTTGCGCTCGACGACATCCCCGACATCGGACTGATGACACTGGAGCCGGTGGAAATTCTTGGCGGGAAGGCCAAGCAGGGACTGCCGGGTACAAATCCGTGACCGGCATCGGCTCCCCACCCCAATCGCACGAACCTGCAAGCCTCGCGCATCGAAGGCGGCACTGCCTTCGAGCGTCTGACATGGCGGCCGGCGCAACACGGGCGGCTTCCAGCTCTCGTGGGATGACCAGCAATGTTTACGGTAGAGAACTCGATTTCATTGTCTGCACCTTTGGCGCGGGTGTGGCGGGTGCTGGTCGACGTCGACCGCTATCGCGACTGGCGTCCGAGCGTCGGGCTCGAGAGCGACCCGGCCGATCCGAAAAGGCTCCTTTACACCTATTGGCGACCGGGCTGGGCGGACCCTGTCATTTCGGCCGACGCGAGGGTCGTTCGCCTCGAACGGCCCTGCCGCTTCGCCTGGCGCGTGGGCATCAAAGGGCTGCTCCAGATCGAGGAAGGGTTCTATCTGGAGAAGTCGCCGGAAGGTACCCGACTTACGCACCGACTGTCCTGTTGGGGCATCGGCTCGTGGTTAGGCTTTGTCATGAGGCCGTTCTTGCGGCGTCGGCTGGTCAGGACCGGGGGTTCGCTGGCGCGTCATCTACGGCGCGGCACGGTGATATCGCGCTACACCCAGCGAAATGCCCGCCCCCTATAAGCGCTGACTCCTGCTCCCGAACATCTCGGGATCAGACGAGTGGTTCGCTTGGCGAAGACCGATCCGGGCCTTTTTGTTTGCGCCGAGGTCGGCGACATGAGGTGCGGGCGTTCGACGCGCCCGCACCTCACCATCAGCGAGAACCAACAACGGCACCCTCGGGGCGGGCCTGATGGGCGAGGAGAGCGGCGATGAAAGATAAAGTGCGCCTCGATATTCCGCTTCTGCTCCCGGAAATCGAAGATGAGGCCGACCGCTGCATCGGCAGGCTCACCATGGAATTGCAAGGCCGAACGGGCATCCAGGAAGCGCACGTCGTCGCCGGCCACGACGACACACCCGCCCAACTCTGCATTCATTATGATCCGGACATCGTACCGCTTGAGCGCGTGCGCGAGATCGCCAAAGGCGCCGGCGCAGCACTCACCGAAAAATATCAGCATATCCACTGGTCCGTCGACGGGCTGAGCCACGCCCGCAAGGCGCGCACGGTTGCCGATCGGCTTCGAAACCTGCCGGGGGTCGTCGAAGCCGAGGCCAGTGCGGCTGGGGCCATCAGTGTCGAATTCAGCAGATCCGAGGCGACCGAAGACGATCTTCGCAAAGCCCTGGCAGATATGGGCGTCCGGCAGCGGCCGGAACCAGCCCTGGCTTCGCAACTGCCCGCGAAGAAAGCTCATGCGGATGAGCGTGACGACCACGACCACGGCGAAGGGGAGCATGAGCATGCGCATGGCGGAATCTTCGGCGCCAATACCGAGCTGATCTTCGCGCTGATTTGCGGCGGAGCGCTCGCAACCGGGTTTGCGATCGAGAAGCTGACGGCGGCACCAGCTTGGATTCCCCTCGCTTGCTATCTCGCTGCCTACGTGTTCGGCGGATGGTTCACACTTCGCGAAGCGATCGAGAATCTCCGGCTGAAGCGTTTCGAGATCGACACGCTGATGCTTGTCGCAGCAGCCGGGGCAGCTGCCCTCGGCGCCTGGGCCGAGGGGGCGCTTCTTCTGTTTCTGTTCAGCCTCGGACATGCGCTCGAGCACTATGCCATGGGCCGGGCAAAACGCGCAATCGAGGCCTTGGCCGAGCTGGCTCCACGCACCGCCGTGGTTCGACGCGGTGACGGGACTCTGAGCGAAGTTGCTGTCGAAGAGCTGGTCATTGGCGATATTGTCATCGTGAAGCCCAATGAGCGCCTGGCGGCGGACGGGTTCGTCGTCGTTGGACGATCCAGCGTCAATCAGGCGCCCGTAACCGGCGAAAGTGTCCCCGTCGACAAGGAGCCAGTCCCGGACCGGGCGCAAGCAGCAGCTCAGCCTGACAAGGTGTCTGCGCAGCACCGCGTCTTCGCCGGCACCATCAACGGGCCGGGAGCGATCGAAATCGCCGTGACGCGCCTTGCTGCCGACACCACGCTGGCCAAAGTGGTCAAGATGGTGAGCGAAGCCGAGACGCAGAAATCGCCAACCCAGCGCTTCACCGACCGTTTCGAGCGCGTGTTCGTGCCCTCCGTCCTCGCACTGGTGGTCGTTCTGCTGTTCGCCGGGGTCGTCATCGACGAGCCGTTCCGCGACAGCTTCTACCGCGCGATGGCCGTACTTGTTGCTGCCAGCCCCTGCGCACTCGCCATCGCCACGCCCAGCGCGGTACTGTCGGGTGTGGCCCGCGCCGCGCGCGGCGGCGTGTTGATCAAGGGCGGCGGACCGCTTGAGACGTTGGGCGCGCTGAATGCGCTGGCGTTCGACAAGACCGGCACGCTCACCGAGGGGCGTCCTCGGATCACCGACGTGGTGCCGGCGGCCGGCGTGGACAACGCCAAGCTCATGACGATTGCGGTGGCCGTCGAAAGGCTCAGCGATCACCCGCTTGCTGAAGCCATTGCACGCGACGGTGAGCAATTCCTCGACGGCCAGCCGGTGCCGGCGGCAGCCGATCTCATCAGCCTCACGGGCCGCGGGGTGCAGGCGCGGGTCGATGGCGAGAAGGTGCTGATCGGCAAAGCCGAGATGTTCGGTCAGGGTGGCTTCGCGCCGCTTTCCGCGGAAACGGCGCAGACGATCGAGCGCCTGCGCGGCCAGGGGCGCACGACCATGGCCGTGCGCCTTGGTGAGCGCGATCTTGGTGCGATCGGTCTCATGGACACGCCGCGTGCGGCCGCAAAAGACGCGATCGCTCGCCTCAAGGCGCTTGGCATCCAGCGCATGGTCATGATGTCCGGCGACAATCAGCGGGTGGCCACGGCGGTCGCCGCCGAAGTCGGCATCGACGAAGCCTGGGGTGACCTGATGCCCGAGGACAAGGTCGAGGCGATCAAGAAGCTTCGCGCCGAGATGCCCGTCGCGATGGTTGGGGACGGTGTCAATGATGCGCCCGCGATCGCTAATGCGACCGTGGGCATCGCCATGGGCGCGGCAGGATCCGACGTCGCGCTCGAAACCGCCGATGTCGCGCTGATGGCCGACGATCTCGCGCATCTGCCGTTCGCCGTGGGCCTCAGCCGCAGCACCCGCTGGATCATCCGGCAGAACCTGGTCGTCAGCCTGGGGGTGGTCGCCCTGCTGGTGCCGGCGACGATACTGGGCCTCGGGATAGGTCCGGCGGTCGTGGCTCACGAAGGCTCGACGCTGCTCGTGGTTTTCAATGCGCTTCGGCTGCTGGCCTATCGGGACAACGGGGGTGCCCAATGAGCAATCGCTTCCCGACATGGATCTTTGCCGTACTGCCCTTGCTCGCGAGCAGCGCCGCCCATGGCGAGACCTTGCGGCAGGCATTGATCTATGCCTATCGCACCAACCCGAGCCTGACGGCGGCAAGGGCAGGCCTCCGGGCGACCGATGAAGGCGTGCCCATCGCCAAGGCCGCCGGACGCCCGACACTGAGCGCGACCGCTGACTATCAGGAATTTGTTGTGCGATCCGCCAACAGTTTCTCCGCTCCCTTGCGGGCGGCTAATGCAAACGCGAACCTGTCGTTTCCCCTCTACCAGGGCGGCCGCGTCAAGAATTCGATTCGCGCCGCCGATGCCCGCGTGGAATCCGGGCGGGCGAATTTGCGCTTCACGGAAGCCGATGTCTTCACGGCCATCGTCTCGGTCTACATGGATGTCATGCGTGACGACGCGATCGTCGGACTCAACCGCCAGAACGTCGCCGTCCTCGAGACGAACCTCCAGGCTTCACGAGACCGCTTCGAAGTGGGAGACCTGACCCGTACCGATGTCGCCCAGTCCGAGGCGCGTCTCGCAGTGGCGCGAGGGCAGCTGGAGACGGCGCTGGCGCAGCTCGACACCAGCCTTGAGAATTATCTCCGCTTCGTCGGTTTGCCGGCGCGCGATCTCGAGCAGCCGCCGGCGTTGCCAGGCCTACCCAAGTCGCCCGCCGAGGCTGTGGCGATTGCCATCGAGAACAACCCTCAGCTCCTCGCAGCCAAGGCCGATGCGAGAGCCGCACGCTACGACGTCCGCGTGGCGGGCGCATCGCGCCTGCCTACGCTCTCGGTGGTGGGCAATGGCGGCTATAACAATTATCTGGGCACGCTCACCAGCACTCTTCCGGGGCGCGTGTTCCAGCAGGCGCAGACCACGGCGACGGTCGGACTATCCGCAACGATCCCGCTTTACCAGGGCGGCCTCCCTGCGGCGCAAGTGCGACGCGCCACCGCGATCGAGAGCCAGGCGCTCGAGCAGATCATATTCATCGAGCGCCGCGTCGTCGCGGAAGCGCGCGCCGCCTATTCGCGCTATCAGGCGACCCAGGCCGTGATCCAATCATCGAAAGCGGCGATCGCGGCAAATGAGCTGGCCCTCGAAGGTGTACGGGCCGAGAACAGCGTTGGCACACGCAATGTCCTCGACGTGCTCAACGCCGAACAGGAGCTTCTCAACAGCCGCGTGCAGCTCGTGACCGCCGAGCGCGACGCCTATGTCGCAGGCTTCACGCTTCTCGCGGCAATGGGCCGAGCCGAAGCGCGCGATCTCAACCTCTTTGGCGGCACGTTGTTTGAGCCGGGCTTCAGCCGCAAGGCGCCGTCCGGCCGCCTGCCCTCCGAAATGGATTTCGATTCTGCTCCTGACAGCAACATCGAATTTGTCCCGGCGACACCAGTTCAATTCCTCGAAGGGGGTATGCGGCCGGCGCCACGGGAGCCGCTCGCATCCAATACGGGAGCCAGACCATGAAGAATTCTGCCTCGTCCATCACGGCTCGGCCTGAGACGCGATTGGGGGAATGCACGAGTGCTGTCAAACAGCTCAAGGTCTCTCTGAAGACAGTCACTCGGATCCTTGTTCGCTGGATCATGCCGATGATGCTGCAAACCGCCGCCATGATCGCATCAATGGCGGCAGCCTCCCAGAGGCCGGCCCACCGACGGAACCGCAAACTTTGATGGAGTAAGCCGCTGATCCGTAAAAGGAGACGATCCATGTCCGACGAGCTGGACAAACCGGGGACCGAAAAGCCCAACATTGCGGCACCGCCGGCGCATGATCACGGCAAAAATGCGAACAGCAGGAGGCTGCTGCTCGCTCTCATCCTGACCGGTACCTTCCTGGTCGCAGAGGTCGTCGGTTCGTTCGTCTTCAACAGTCTCGCGCTCCTTTCGGACGCTGGGCACATGCTGACCGATGTCGCAGCGCTGATCATCGCGCTGATGGCGATCCGCATCGGAGCGCGACCGGCCGACGATCAGCGAACTTTTGGCTACAGACGCTTCGAGATCCTGGCGGCCGCCTTCAACGCGCTCATGCTGTTCGCAGTCGCCATCTATGTCCTCGTTGAGGCACTCAACCGGTTCCGCGATCCTGAGCCGGTCCAGTCCACGGGCATGCTGGTTGTCGCCGTGGCCGGTCTCGCCATCAATCTGATTTCCATGCGGCTGTTGAGCTCGGGCAAGGAGCAGAGCCTCAACCTCAAAGGTGCCTATCTCGAGGTATGGGCAGACATGCTCGGCTCGATCGGGGTCATTGCCGGGGCCATAGCCATTCGTTTCACGGGCGCTACCTGGATCGATCCCGTCGTCGCCGTCGGCATTGGCCTCTGGGTGCTCCCCCGGACGTGGATTTTGCTGCGCGATACGGCCAACGTTCTGCTGGAGGGCGTGCCGCGCGGCATGTCGCTGGACGAGGTGCGCAGGGCGATCAGTGAGGTCTCGGGCGTGCAAAGTGCCCACGATCTTCACGTCTGGTCGATCACGACCGGCAATGTCAGCTGCTCCGTCCACATCGTGGTGGAGGACATCGCGCAAGCAGAGCCGACACGGACCCGCGTCGCACAAATGCTCGCGCAAGCCTTTCAAATCGGTCACGCGACCATTCAGACCGAGAGTAAGCAGTGCGCTGAGGCGCGTTCCACGCACAGCTGACGGACAATGCATTTCGCCCCACTTGAAGGCTCAGATCTTCAAGCAACCGAGAGGAGGCCATCATGAGTTCAGCCGCAGATACAGGACAAGGCATGCTCTGCCCGGTTTGCAAAGTCACGCTGTCGATCTCCGAGCGACAGGGCGTCGAGATCGATTTCTGTCCGCAATGCCGCGGCGTGTGGCTCGATCGCGGGGAGCTCGACAAGATCATCGAGCGCTCCGAAACCGCCATGCCGCCGCAGCCGCGCGACCAAAGTCGGGAGGGTTCCCAGCCATGGGGGCACCAAGACGACCGTCACCGTTCGGGCCACCATGGATACAAGCGCAGGCGCGGCTTTCTTTCGGACCTGTTCGACTGATCAGACGTGAACCGCCGCACGACGGCGGGACGGGGAATGAGCATGTTTCTCGAAGAGAATGACACGATCCTGCATGCCGCACCGCCGAAGGTCTGGGCCGCGCTCACCCGTTTTGACGCCTATGAACGGTGGAATCCCTTCGTCCGGATCTCCGGCCCGCTCGAGCAGGGCGCCCTCGTCGCCTATTCCTTCAGAATGAAATCGAACAAGCCGCGGTTTTTTACCATTGATGCCCGCATCACAGCGCTAGAGCCCCAAAGGTGTGTGACCTTCCGCTTCGGATTTGGCGGACTGATGTCGTTCGAGGAGAGCTATTGCGTTGAGCCCGTCCCCGTCGGATCGCGAATGGTTCACAGCTTTCGTTGCACCGGCCTGCTCTCCGGGCTGAAGCTGAGGCGGATGCGGCAAAACTTCAGCAAGATGCTCGAGATCACCGACCGGCTGTTTCAGCGGCACCTCACGCCTGCGCGGCCTCCCTTGCCCAAGAAACGTCCGAGGAAGGGATTTCGGCCTAATGCCTGACGGTCCGCAAGTTTGGTCCCCGCAAGCCATCTGCGGGAGAAAGGCACCCGCAAGACGGTGCCAGCTTCCCTTGCGGCGCGGGCCACGCCGTGGGCGCGCGCCCCCGCGCCCACGGCGACACTCTGGCACAAGAGGTTTGTCATCGCCAACGCTCTCGAATGCATGGAAGGAAGGGTTATGGCTTTCTGCTTGAAGCGCGATGGTTTGTCCCACCGCATCGCCCCGTCACGCCGCTTTGCCACCCTTCTGGTGGCAATTCCCTTTGCCGGCGTTCTGGTCGGGTGTTCCGGGCCCGAACGAGCCGAGAACTCCGAGGCAACCACGAACACGAATGTCTCTGTCCAAATGCCGCCCGCCATTGTGGCAAGCCACACATACAGATGCGTTGGCGGGGACGTCCTCTATGTCGACTTCCTGGCGGACGAGACATCCATCATTGTCAGGCGTGCGCCTTCTGGCCCTTCGCTCCGATTGACGGCGCCGGCGCAAGGTCTCGCCTATGTGGGCGAGCGTATGAATCTCACACTCGATGGCAAGGACATCAAATTGGATGAGCCTAAGAAGCCTTCCCAAGCATGCAAGCGCGCCTGAAGCGGACGTCTGGTGTCGACCTGCGCGGGATCCTGATTATGGCCATATCCATGTCGAGGCCTGTTCGGGCGGCATGCCCGTGGCTCTGGCAGATGCGCCGCGGCTGAGACTTGGTTACCGCGTCTCACGGTATGTGGACTTCACGGCAACGCTGCCAATTGACGCGGCGAGGATCGACAATGTGGTCGTCTCGCACAGACTGACCGACGACTGACAAGGGGTGCGAGTGGGCAGCTGCGGTCCGGTGATCCTCACAAATAATGCGATGATCGCGACCTCGGCGGGATGGTCGTTTCGGCCTCGCGCAGCGCCGTGCCCATACGGTGAAACTCGAGCGGCAAGACAAAGCGCTCGCGTGCCTGCCGCTTGTGGCACGCAGGGATCGGCTCCCGCCTTCTGCGGCGGGCTCCGCTTCAAATTTTGAACCTCATTTTAGTAGTTTAATAGCGAGCGCAGCAGGCTACCTTCTGGTTTGGCTGATAACCAGCCGGAGGCGGCTTGGTAGCGGGATTCGGGCAAGCACCGATTTCAAAGGAAAAGGAGTGTAGAGCAGGACACCAGACGCAGCGTGAGACAGAGGTTCTGGTGCCCACCAGTTGAAAGGCGGTCCGCGGGGTGCGGGTTGGGAACGCGCTCGCGGGCGTAGTAGGGGACTATGAGACTTGGTTTGGTGGAGTTACTTGGCGACAGCATATTAACGGCATCCTCGATTGACCATCTGCATGAGGCGTTGACGCGCGCGACCCGCGACATGGGTTTCGATCGCTTTGCGCTTTCGCTCGAAATCGGCTGCGGCGCCGACAGCAGTACGTCCCTTCTGATCCATGATTATCCGGCAAGCTGGGCCGACGTGTATATCGGCTTCAATCTGGCGGCGAGCGATCCGGTTCGCCGCGCGGCCGAGCGCAGCGTGTTGGGCTTTGGCTGGCGAAATATCCTCGACCTGGTTCCAATGACCGAGATCGAGAAGACCACCTTCGAAACCGGACGGCGTCATGGGCTTGCCGATGGGTTCACTGTCCCGCGGCATCTTCCCGGCGATGTTACCGGGTCATGCTCGTTCGTTACCGGCCTTGGAAAATCGATCCCACATGCGATGCTGATCGTTGCCGAAATGCTTGGCGCAATGGCAATCGCCAGCGCAAGGCAGCTTTCAGGATGGACGAGCCGGTCGGTACAGCCAAGATTAACGGATCGGCAGCGCGACTGCGTCCTTTGGGCCGCGCGCGGAAAGACAGACTGGGAAATCTCGCGAATCCTCGACATCAGCCATGAAACCGTGATCCAGCACCTCAAGGATGCCCGCGAACGCTACGAGACGCACAAGCGCGCGTCGCTGATCCTTTACGCATTGTACGACGGCCTCATCAGCTTCGCCGACATTTTTCGCTGGCGGGTTCGAAGCTGACGGTCGAATCCCTCTGGCCCGCGTGCTGTCTCTCCCCATTTCTTGGTATGGGCGGCTCGCGGGCAGCGATGTTCTTTCCTGCGCGGTATCAACCGCGGAGAAAAGGTCATGCCAGAGGAGATCGGGGAACGGATCGAGATTGATGAGGACGGGGCGTTGCGGGCGATGTTCCGAGCGCGCAAGGAAATCTTCATCGACCTTCTGAAATGGGACCTCCCCATCCTGGCAAACGAGTTCGAGGTCGATCAGTTCGACCGCCAAGCAGAATATCTCATCCTGCTCGAGCAGGGCGTCAGGCACCGTGCGTCGACGCGATTGCTCCGGACCGACCAACCACATCTGCTCGGCGACCTTTATCCGCATCTCTGCGCTGGGCCGGTGCCGGTCGGCCCGACTATTCGCGAGATCACCCGTTTTTGCCTCGATCGCCACCAGCGGGCACCCGAGCGGCGCAGCGCCCGCAACCAGCTCGTCACCGCACTTGCCGAGCATGCGCTGGCGACGGGTATCACGTCCTACACCGGAGTCGCCGAGCAGGAGTGGTTCGAGCAAATCCGGCGTTTCGGCTGGGACTGCAAAGCACTGGGTCAGCCCCTCGATCACGAGGGCCGCCGGCTTATCGCGCTCCACATCCGGATCGATGACGAAACGATCAGTGGCTTGCAGGCCGGCGGCACCTATGAGGCGCCGCGGTTGATGCTGGCGGCTCCGCGCATAGGTGGAAACGGCCGATGACCAGACTCGCCTCTCTCCGCGGCGCAGCGCCGGCCTGGATCGATCAACTCCGCAACAAGGGCTATTGCATCATTCCCGATGCTTTGCCGGCCGGAGCCATTGCCGCCCTCGAAGCGGATCTGGATCCGGTCTTTGCGGCAACGCCCTTCTGCCAAGGCCGCTTCTATGGCGAAAGCACCAAGCGCTTCGGCTCCCTCCTAAGGCGCTCGCGCCATGCGGCGCAGCTCGTTCTCAATCCGATCATCCTTGCGATGGTCGAGGAGATTCTGGGCCCAGCCTGCGACCGCATCCAGCTCAATGTCGCCCAAGCGATCGAGATCCATCCCGGTGAAGTGCGCCAGTTTCCGCACCGCGATCACGATATGTGGCAGGGCGAAAAAGGAAATCACGAATATCTCGTCAATGTGATCTGGCCGCTGACGCCCTTCACGCGCGACAACGGCGCGACACAAATCTACCCCGGCAGCCACGGGCCGAACGGCATGGCACGCGACGAATTGGGCGAACCGATCATTGCCGAATGCGGTCCCGGCTCC
This sequence comes from Sphingopyxis alaskensis RB2256, assembly GCF_000013985.1. Lineage (GTDB taxonomy): Bacteria > Pseudomonadota > Alphaproteobacteria > Sphingomonadales > Sphingomonadaceae > Sphingopyxis > Sphingopyxis alaskensis. The sequence goes on from NC_008048.1 coordinate 2,733,133, forward strand.
GCCATCTGCTTTCTCGGGTCGACGGCACATGGTGCGGGCGCAAATCGAACCGGCCATGTGCGGCGCGGCATCGTCATCGGTTACTGCCTTGGATGGCTCAAGCCCTATGAGAACCAGTGGCTCGCCTATCCACCCGAGATTGCCCGCACTTTCCCGCGCGAACTGTCCGCGCTTGCCCGCTATACGCAGCACCGGCCCAACCTCGGCAATTTCGAAGGCCAGTGCCCATCGATCCTGCTCGGCGATCGCGTGCCTGAGAACATCGGGGCGATCGACGCGCTCCGGCCCGATCAGGAAGCAATGATAGAAGGCTTCGGCCAGCCCGCTTGGGGCTGAACCTATGAGCCCCGCCTATGTTCTCGAGCCGACCTACGATACGCTGAGGCGGCGGCTGTTCGCCGGCGTCTGGCCGTCGGGGCAGCGCCTTGAAGCCGCCCGGCTCGCTGCTGAGCTTGGCGTCAGCATGACGCCCGTGCGCGACAGTCTCAATCGGCTTGCGGGCGAACGTCTGGTTCACTCGTCGCCCGGCGAAGGATTCCAGGTTCCCCTGCTCAGCGAAACCGAGCTTCGGGGACTTATAGACTGGCATCGCGCTCTCATAGACGTTGCACTTGGACCCCGGGGGACAATCGCGATGCCCACGGAATTACCGCAAGGCCATGACGGTATCGGCGAGCGCACGGCGATCCTGTTTACGGCAATCGCAAGTACGGCACAAAGCCTCGAGCTTCACTGGGCTCTCGGCAATGCCGCTGCGCGCCTCGGCTGTTATCGGCGACATGAGGAAACCGTGCTCGATGACGCGCATTCGGAACTGGCCGCTCTTGAAGCGCTTGTGCGCGTGGGAAAGCGCGATGGGCTGGTGCGGGCAATCGAGCGGTATCATGACCGCCGCCGCACCGTTGCCGGTGATCTGGTGCATGCTGCCCGCTATGCCGGATCCTCTGATGCGTGAAGCCGGATCGCACATGGCACTCAATCCCAAGAACGGAACCACAGGGAGGAAGATGATGACGAAGAAGAAGCTGATCCTGACGGTGCTCACAGGCCCGTTCGCTCTGGCGGCCTGCGCCCAGTCTGCCCCGCGCAGCAGTGAATATTTCGCCGAGCATCTGGACGAGGCTCGCCAGATCGTCGCCGGCTGCCGTGACGGGACCGTGCGCGGCGAAGAATGTGCGAATGCGGGCCTGGCGATCGAGGAGGCCGATGCGAAGGCACGGTTCAGGCGCTTCAGGGGCCGCGATTGATGCCTGCCTATCGAATGACCTGGACTTTCACCCCGGCAGCATCCGCTATCGTCCGCCACGTCTTGTCCGCCGTGAGAGCGGGCAACCCGTCGCGCAGCGCGAGCGCCAGGCAGAATCTTTCGCCAAGGGACAGGCCCGCCTCGACGGTCACGGCCCTCAGCCTCCCGGCGATGGTCGCCAAGGCCTGGTCTGCTTCGACTATCTCCATCGGCAGGGGATGCAGCATGGCATCGACTTCATTCGCAGGCATGCCCGCATGAATGAAATGGCTCACCACCTCGGCGTAATTGACCGAGGTCATCCGCGACGCGGCGATCGCATCCGCCACCTTTGCCGCTCCAGCCTCTTCCTTCAGCAATGCCAACAGCGCCGACGCATCGAGGACGGCTTCGCTCACTCGCCGGAGTCCTCGCGACGGCCCGCGAGGAACGCATCAACCGACGCCTCGGGCTTTCCGGCGGTGTATTTTTTCGCGAGCGCCTGCGCATGCGCGATCGACTGGGCGACGGTTCGCAGGATGACGCCGTCGGGCGTCTCTTCGACGAGCAGCGAGCCACCGCCGGCAAGGCCCAAGCGCTTGCGGATATCTGCGGGCAAGCTCATCCGACCGTTCGGGGTGATCGTGACCTGAACCGTCATCGCGTACCCTTAAGTCCATTGCTCCGCGCGTGCGGGAGCGGTCATTACCCAATGACAGCTTTATGCCACAAATCTCCAGCCGTGTCGCGATTCATTTTTTGAGACACGATCGGCGTTTCATGGGTGCAAAGCGACCCATGTGCTGTTAGGCTATCCCAATGCGCACCGGCCTCGATCATCTTCCGGCACAGAAACGACGCGAAATCGAGCGGGTCGTGCAGATCATCTTCGAGGAGTTCGACGATGCGCTGGCGCTCGCCACGCATCAGTGGAAGAAGAAGGGCAGGATCGAGAAGATCATTCTCTACGGCAGCTATGCGCGCGGCGGCTGGGTCGATGAACCGCATACGGCCAAAGGCTACCAGTCGGATTTCGACCTGCTCATCATCGTCAACGACAAAAGGCTGACCGATCGGGTCGATTATTGGCTGAAGCTGGAGGATCGGCTCAACCGCGAGCTGTCGATCACGAAGACACTCAAGACGCCGGTCAATTTCATCGTCCACACGCTCCAGGAAGTGAATGATGGCCTGGCGCACGGCCGCTACTTCTTCATGGATGTCGCACGCGACGGCATCGCGCTCTACCAGTTCGAGGACGGCGAGCTTCACAAGCCAAAGCCTAAGACGCCCGAACAGGCGTTGGCAATGGCGAAGGAATATTTTGACGAGTGGATGCCTGCTGCATCAGGTATGCTCGAAACCGCGAAGTTCAGCCAAAAGCAGGGGCGATTGAAGGATGCGGCGTTCTTGATGCACCAAGCGACGGAGCGTCTTTATCACTGCGTCCTCCTAGTCGTGACTTTCTATACGCCACACGTCCACAACATCGGCTTCCTGCGCACTCAGGCGGAACGTCTCGACCTTCGGCTGGTCGATGCCTGGCCGCGCGAACGAAAGGTCGACCGAACACTCTTCGAGAAGCTCAAGGAAGCCTATGTGAAGGCCCGCTATTCGAAGCACTACCGGATCAGCACCGAGCAACTCGAATGGCTCGCAGCGCGCGTCGAGGAACTGGGCACCATCGTTCACACGATCTGCACCGAACGCCTCACCGCCCTCGAACAGGACGTCGCGCGGGAGGGATCGTAACCCTCCGGGGCCGGGACGCGCACGGCCCGGTCGCCGCGAATGCGGCGATAGAGCCCGACGGCCGCAAGGCCGTCCCGCCCCAAGCGATCTGCATGGCTGACTGGGCCGGATTGCTCGTAATTCGCCCTGTTACAAAACCTCGGACTTCAAGCGGCTCGGTCAGAGGTTTCGTAACATTGCGGCAATGCCGCGCCCGACCCGACCAGCTCGCGGCGGAACACAGCGCACAACGCGATCTGGAATTATGCACCAGCATATGCTAAGGCATATGCACAGAGGCAAACATGATCCACGAACGCCACGTCAAATTGTTCAAGAACGGCCGCAGCCAGGCGGTTCGGATTCCGCGCGAATTCGAATTGCCAGGAGACGAAGCGGTCATGCGCAAGGAGGGTGAGCGGATCATCATCGAGCCAGCGCCTGCCAAATCATTGCTTGCACTGCTTGCCCGCCTGAAGCCGATCGAAGAGGATTTCGGCGAAATTGAGGACCGCGCCCCCGCTCCGGTCGATTTCTGACCCATGTATCTGCTCGACACCAATATCGTATCGGACCTGATCCGGCACCCCGGCGGCGCGATCGCAACGCGCATTGCCGAGATCGGCGAGGCCGAAGTCGCCACCAGCATTGTCGTCGCCGGCGAACTCCGTTTTGGCGCGGAGCGCAAGGGATCCGAACGATTGACACGGCAGATGGAGGAGATCCTGGGGTTGTTGCCCGTCCTGCCCTTGGGCGGCAATGCCGATGTTCACTATGGTATTCTTCGCGCCGATCTCGAACGACGCGGCCTGCCGATTGGCGGCAATGACATGTTGATCGCGGCGCATGCACTGACGCTTGGCGCAATGCTGGTCACCGACAATGTCCGGGAATTCGAGCGGGTCGAAGGACTGACGGTCGAGAACTGGCTGCGTTCGAACTGACGCCGACAGAAACGACAAACAATTGGCGTGGCGCCGTAGCTATTTCGGTCCATCCACCACTCACTTGCCTTCCTGGTTCGTTCCCGCCATGTTCGGGTCGCGAGGACGAACAGTCTGGCGATCGTTCGCGCCTCATTCGCGCCAGGCATCAAGAACGCCGGTCCGCGAGGGACAGGCGGCCGTACCGGACAAGGGCATCCGTCAGGATCGCCTGACGGCGGCACAGCGATGGAAGTATCATGGCCGGCTTCCCGGCCATCATGCGCTGCTGCCCCCGGGAAGTTCCACGTGTCATCGTCCGCTCCGCCGTTTCGCCACCATCGGCCTCCCTTTTCGGTTTCGTCGGGAGCGCATAACTGCCCTGTCGACGTCTTCGAGCCTGCCTGTGGAGAGGCCTCCGCGACCAACCTGGACGAGACGTTTCGTACCGAACGCAGGGCGCTCTTGCGCTATCTGGGGCGCCGTGCGGGTCATGATGCCGCGCCCGATCTGGTGCAGGAAGTGTTCGCCCGAGCAGCCGGCAGCGCGCAGGCGTCGCGTCTCGCCAATCCGGCGGCGTTCGTCAGGCGCATCGCCAGGAACCTGCTGATCGACCGCGCGCGTCGCCGCGAGAGCGACAATAATATCGTGATCTTTCCTCTCGACGAGCAGCGCGACCTAAGCGTGCCGCCGGAACAAACTCTGAATCTCGAAGCGGCCGACCTGTTGCGCATCTACGAACAGGCGGTCAATGATCTGCCCGAGAAGACCCGCCGGGTCTTTATGATGAGCCGGGACGAAGAACTCACCTATAGTCAGATCAGTGAACAACTCGGGATCAGCATGGCGACAGTGCAATATCATATGGTGCGCGCGATCGCCTTCGTCGCCGCGGCGGTGAAGGATCATCGATGAGCGGCGAAGAATGGCCGGCCGGCAAAGCCTCGTCATCAAGCGATCTCGAAGCGGCAGCCTGGTGTTTTCGCTTGAAGGAAACGCCAACAGAGGCGCTGTTCGCCGAATTCCGGTCTTGGATCGATGCGTCCAAGACCAACGCCGAGGCGTTCGCCAATGCGATGCTGGTGGCACCGATGAAGCCCGCCGAGCGCGACCGCATCGAACAGTTTCTGGGACAACCCCTCCCTGCCCTCGATCGATCCGGCAGCAAGGCGCGAACGGGTTCGCCAGCAGCAACGATTCACACCTTTCCGGCCAAGAACGATGCAACTCCGCTCAAACCCGCAGGCCCCAGCCGCAAGGGACGCAGATGGGCGGCCGGCGCGATAGCGGCGGCGGCAATGGTTGCGCTGACCGTCGGGCTCCTCCCGAACTTGCCGCTCCCGTGGCTCATGTCGCAGGCCCGAGCCGAGACCTATGCGACGGGTCATGGAGATATCCGGCGTTTCACGCTGGAGGACGGATCGCTCGTGACGCTCGACACCGACAGCCGGGTCGAGGTGGCAATCGACCGGAGCAAACGCCACGCCCTGCTGCGCCAGGGCCGCGCGCGCTTCGTCGTGGCGGCCGATCCGCGCCCCTTCACGATCCAGGCCGGGAATGGCGATGTCGTCGCGGCCGAAGGGGCGATTGATGTCGAGGTGGCCGGGAATGCCCACGTCGAACTGCGCCTGCGGTCGGGCTCGGCCAGCGTGAAGGCACGCGATACAAACGATAAACAGAGCGAGAGCATGCCGCTCACGATCGACCATCCCGTCCTCTACGCGGGAGGCGATTTCGCGCCGCGGGTGGTTACGGCGCCGACGGCTGATACGCGCGACTGGCCGAGCGGATGGGTGGAATATCGCACGATCCCGCTCGGCGAGCTTATCCGCGAGGCAAATCGCTATGCGAAAACGCCGATCATCCTCGACGATCCGAAGCTTGCGGGCCTCGCCGCGTCAGGGCGGTTCCAACTCACCGAGACGGACAGGTTCGCAAGCCGGATCGCCGAGTTGTTCCAGCTCCGCATCTCCCGCCGGGCCGACGGCATCCATCTCCGGCCCCAATAGCAGCGCCCGTGAAATAATTTGCGAAGGGTGACTGACGGCACCCCTGCAACCTTCGTCGATACCCCCATCAAGAGCGAGCCGACCGGCATACGCTCATGATCACCAGGGGGAATTATGGCGGAGAAACGGTTTCACGAGCTTGCGGCGCTGCTCGCGGGTGCCGCGATGGCGGCGTTGCCGATGCCGGCGCTGGCGCAGAGCGATCAGACTTATCAGTTCGACCTCCAGGCCCAGGATCTGGGCGATGCGCTGCGCAGCGTCGCGGCCAAAGCAGGTTGGGAGCTTTATGCGTCGGCCGAGGATGTGAACGGCGTTCCCGCGCCCAGGCTCGAAGGCGAGCTCACCGCCCGGCAGGCGATCGAGCGCTTGCTGGCCGACACGAACCTGCGTGCTCGCTTCCGCGATGGAGCCGTGATCATCCGGGGGCGAACGGCAGCGATAGTGACGGCGGGCGATGAGGCGGCCGACAGCGAGATCGTCGTGACGGGCAGCCTCATACGTGGTGCCGACATCCCCTCCGCCAGAATTACCGTATCCCGGTCGGACATCGAAAATGCCGGACAGTCGGATCTGGGCGAGGTGGTTCGCAATATCCCCCAGAACTTCAGTGGTGGCCAGAACCCTGGCGTCGGCTTTGGTGCCGGGCAACTCAACTCCAACCTCAATTCAGCGTCGCATCTCAACCTGCGTGGTCTTGGTTCCGATGCGACGCTGACGCTGCTGAACGGCCATCGGCTCCCTTATGATGGCGCGTTCGGGGGCGTCGATATTTCCGCCATACCGGTCGAAGCCGTCGAGCGGATCGAGATCGTGCCCGATGGTTCTTCCGCGCAATATGGGTCGGACGCGGTGGCAGGCGTCGCCAATATCATACTTCGGAGAGATTTTACGGGATTGAAGACCTCGGCACGGATCGGAGGTTCGACCGATGGCGGCAACTTCCAGCAAGGTGCCGATGTCGTCGGCGGTACGAGCTGGACTTCCGGCAACTTGATCGCCGCCTATCACTTCGCGCACAATTCAGCGATCTATGCGCGGCAACGCAGCTATACGGACGCGCTGGCGCCGGGAAACTCCCTCTACCCCTCGATCCGCCAGCATGCCGTGACGATGTCCGGTCGCCAGACGCTGGCGCCGGGAATCGAGTTCAAGGTTGACGGCCTCTACAGCAACCGGCGTTCGATTATTACCTCGGGCAGCTTGGGGAACGCTGGTCTTACCGAGTCCCGATACGCTCCAACGACGAAGGCCTTCTCCATCATCCCGGCCATCGATGTGGACCTGGGCGGCCAATGGATGGCGAAAGCCTCGCTCGCCTATGGCAAGGACAACAGTCGCTACAACAGGTTGTTCAGCCAGCCGGGCATTGCGGGCACGGTAACGTCCGGCTGTTACTGTAACACCACCTTGACCACTGAGCTGGTGATCGACGGACCGCTCGTCTCCTTGCCTGCGGGAGATCTGCGTGTGGCGATCGGTGGAGGATATCGCTCCAGCAGCCTGCGCTATTCGCGTTACGAAAATGAAGGTCTTGTCGCTGCGTTCGACGCTAGCCGGAAAAGCCACTATCTCTTTGGAGAAGTCCAGCTTCCGGTAATCGCTCCCGAGCAAAGTGTGCCGCTGGTCCGCCGGCTCACAATCACCGCCGCGGCTCGCTATGAAAACTATCCGGGCATGGCGAGCGTCACGACGCCGAAGCTTGGTGCTGTCCTTGAACCCAATCGCGACCTCACGATCAAGGCCTCGTGGGGCCGATCGTTCAAGGCGCCCACGCTCTATCAGCAACATGTCGGCTACGAGGCCTATCTTCTCCCCGCCAACTGGTATGTTCCAGCCGCCTCAGGCACGATCTTCTATGCAAGCGGCGGAAACCCAGACCTGGAACCCGAACGCGCGCGCAGTTGGTCGGCGGGGTTCGAATTTCATCCTCAAGCGCTCGAAGGGTTTCACGTCGGCGCGAGCTATTTCAACGTGCGCTATCGGGATCGCGTCGCCAGACCAATCGCCGGATCGATCGCATCCGCGTTCAGTCAGCCGGGCTATGCCAGTTTGTTGAACTATGCGCCTTCTACGGAGCTGCTCGACAGACTTGCGGCGGGTTCGCTTTATGGCTTGACCAACTATACCGCTGGTCCGTTCGATCCAGCAAACGTGCTCGTCCTCGTGGACAACCGCAACCTCAATCTTGCGCGACAGGACATTGAGGGCGTCGACATAAACACCAGCGTTCGTTTCTCCATCAGCCCGGATCAAAATATCGGGCTGACCGGATCGGCGACGTATCTCAAAAGCGACCAGCAACTCACGCCGCTCCTGCCACGCACACAGCTTGCGGGCGTGATCTTCAATCCGCCCCATTGGCGCGGACGCCTCGGTGCCAGTTGGGAAGCGCGGCGCTTCAACGTATCGATGTTCGCCAACTATACGGGCAGCGTCACGGACAATCGCTACCTCCCGTCAAGTTCGGTCGATTCCATCCTGACCTTCGACCTCGCGGCCAGGTTGGACATTGGAAACTCTTCGTCCCGGTCGCCAGCGCTGACAATCACGATCGTTGCCAATAATATGTTCAATGCAAAGCCCGACATCATTCGGGTAACCGGCTCAACAGACACGCCCTACGATTCAACGAATTATTCGGCGACCGGTCGCTTTCTCGGATTGACCGTATCCCGGAGCTGGTGATGTTGACCGGCATCGCGCTGCTGGCGGCGGTCACCGCCGGTATTCCGGCTCACGGGGCGGATCCCTGTTCCGCGTTTGAGCAGGATGCGGCGACGCTTGCGCCTCCTCGCGTCATGACCTCACGCGACCTTGCAACCATTTCCGACATCGGCCGATCGAGCCCGTTCGATACGGAAAGCCCGTTCAGCCTATCACCCGATGGCCGCCAGATTGCCTTGATGGTGCGGCGCGGTAATCCGGAAACGAACAGCTTCTGCCAGAGACTCATTCTGGTCCCTCGATCGGGATCGGGCAGTCACGTCGAGCTGGACCGAGGCGGCCAATTCATCCGTACTCTCTTCGATCTGCGCAATTTGGCGGCGGTGCGTGCGGGGACCGCACAGATCATCACGCCGCGCTGGTCGCCCGACGGGGCAACGATCGCTTATCTCAAACGGGTCACTGACAACACGCAGGTCTGGATCGTCCCCTCCACGGGAGGCGTTGCCCGTGCTGCAACGGATCTCGATTTTGAAGTTGAGGATTTCGCCTGGGGCGCTGACGGAAAGAACCTAATAGTGGCAGGGCGTCCCGACCTCGCCAAGGCCGAGGCGATGATCGACGAAGAAGCGAGCAGGGGCTATCTGTTCGACGCGCGTTTCAGTCCCATGATGTCCGATCGCCCCTTCCCGGTGGGAAGCTACCCGACGCGATACTTCCATGTCGCTTTGTCGGATCATGACCGGCGTGACGCATCGGTCGAGGAAATAGCGCTGCTCGATCCTTCAGCCAGCGCTGACAGGCCGCCGGACGCGATCCGGTTCGCGGCTGACGGGCGCGGCAATGTAGCATGGACCCGGAAACTAGACCGGTCCCTCCTCATCTCGCCCTTCCAACTGCACATTCGGTGGCGCTCCGGCAGCACCACGATATGCGACACAAGTACCTGCGGCGGCATCCAGCGTCTATGGTGGATGCCAAAGAGCGACGTCCTGCTGTTCCTCGCCCGAGATGGATGGGGAGGAAGCCGTACCACTCTCTATCGGTGGAATGTCGGCGCCAAAGCCCCGGTTGCCGTGATGAGCACCAAAGATGCGTTGATCGGCTGCGCATTGAACGCGGCCGAACTGATCTGCATGCGCGAAGGCTCGCGACGAACCCGGCGCCTCGTCGCGATCGACATCCACACGATGCGATCGCGAACGATTTTCGATCCCAATCCCCAGATGGCCCGGTTGCGCCTTGGCGAGGTCCATCGGCTGCGATTCCGCAATGCTTTCGGCATGGAGTGCTTTGCTGATCTGGTTCTGCCGCCCAGCGCAGAGACAGACGAAAAGCTTCCGATGGTTGTGGTGCAATATAACAGCCGCGGCTTTCTCCGTGGCGGTACGGGTGATGAAGTCCCTATTCAGGTATTAGCTGGTCGAGGCTTCGCCGTGCTGAGCTTTGAACGCCCATTCGGCGTGCCGGGAACGCGGGAAGCACGAAGCGAGCTCGAATATCGACAATTGGCGCGCAAGGATTGGATCGATCGCCGCAGCGTTCAGTCCGCGCTCGAGGAAGCTGTTCGCGGGGCAATCGCAACCGGACTGATCGATCCCGACCGGATCGGCATTTCCGGGTTCAGCGAAGGCACGACAATGACCCAATGGGCGCTCATCAACAGCCGGATCTTCAAGGTCGCTTCCCTTGGCGTTTGCTGCGAGGACAAGGTGGCGCTGCCGCTCAACGGCGGCACTGGCTACGAAAACTATCTGAAGGAGATGGGCTATCCCCTCTTCGAAGATAGTAATGATCGCTTCTGGAACCCGCTTTCCCTGGCTCAAAACGCGGGCAAGATTGAGGTGCCCATCCTGGTGCAGACAAGCGACGATGAATATGAAGCGGGTCTGGATGTCATGGAGGCTTTTCGCAGGCGCGGCAATCCCATCGAAATGTATGTGTTCAAGGATGAGCCACATATCAAATGGCAGCCTGCGCACCGGTTGGCGATATACGAGCGGAATGTCGATTGGTTTGAATTCTGGTTGATGAGGCGAATGGATTGTTCGCCGGGCAAGCGTGCCCAGTATGCCCGATGGCAGACCATGCGGGGCGCCCCGGATTTATCGGCCCAATGCGCTATCGCTGCTTCCGGCGGACCGTGACCGCGCCCAAGCCTCTGCGTCGGCAAGATCAAGAATACGGTAGAGGAGTTGGTCGCGGCTTGTCCGCGCGCTGGACAGAGCCTGCTCCACGGCCATGGCATCGATGATCCGATTTTGGCGGAGAAGGCCATCGAGCAACAGTTCGCGAAGCTTTGGCCTACCTGATTCGAAGGCGGCAGCCGTTACGCTGTCAGGGCCAGCCTTAGACGTCCTATGGACCACCTGCCGGGGGAGAAAGCCGCCAAATGCCCGCCGCGCGACCGATCGGTTGATGCCGCCTTCGCACCACTGCCAGCTCGATATGCGCAGACAGGTCTCGACGATGGGCTGAGCGAGAAGCACCGGAAACATGGGAGGAAAGGTGGTGCGATCCTGCCCTTCCACGAAGTTCTGGATGCGCTGAAGCAAGCGGACGTGCGCCAGTTTGCCGGGAAACCGTCCGGCCACCCTATCCATATAGGGCGTAAGCGGTGCGGATTGCGCAAGGACGGCACGCGCGGCATTGAGGAGTGTCAGGTCGGGTTCAGACGCCACGAGAGACGGCCGGATGCGCGACAGCTTAAAGGCCGCGCGGGCCATCGTCGGGATGTCGCATTGGGTCACCCGGCACATATCCAGCAGCGTGTTCCAGGCTGGCTTCAGGCCTCTCTCTTGGCGGAAACGATCAACAACTGGGGCTGCGGAATGGAGAAAGCAGAAGACGTTGTCCCCGCCATTCCCTGTAAATATCGCATCCGCACCAGTCTTGCATATTTCCGCAGCGTAAGCCCGGTCTAACTCCTGCAAAAACGGGCGCCCAACTGGGCGCGGCAGATGCACTGCGGATGAACGGCTGAGGTCGATATTGTCGACGGCATATTGATGCGCCGCGAGAGGGACTCCGGCCACGGCCGCGACGCTGGCGGCATAGCGGCGTTCGTCACCGCTGGCATCAGTGGTCGCCATGGTCAGACAACTGAAGCGGTGTCTTCCCCGTGTCAGTGCGGCGCAGACGATCGACGAATCCAGACCGCCGGACACGCCCACGATGATATTTTGATAGTCTGACGCGAGAGCACCGACCGACGCAAAGACGGTGTCGCGCAGGCGCGTGACGGCGTGATCCGGATCGATCGCCACGTCCGGGTGTGTGAATGCCCACGGCTCCCAGAGCATTTGATCTTTGGGTGCATCACCGGATACTGCCCTTGCGCTGCCGGGTGCCAGTTCCGACACGCCATCGATGCAACTATGCCGGCGGCGCACGTCAGGCCATTGGAGATGCTCATAGAGGCGCTCCCAATCCACCTTCGACACGGCAATCCCCGCCGCGGACAGCGTATGCAGATCCGAGGCCCAGATATGATGCGTGCGCGTTTCAACCTGGTAGCATGGCAAAAAGCCCGATGGGGCCCTTGTGATTGAATAGCCGCCGACAGCATCGCTTTGATGGACGGCAACATACGCCCCCCAATAGTCCTTGATCAGTGCGGCACCGCCTGAATCGATGAGCTTGGCTGCTTCGGCAGCGGTCATCTCCTCAATGGCTGAAAATGTCTCGCGAGAGAACAGGCGGCCGATGATCATGCCCTGATCGGCCGGAAGGTGCAGCACCCTTGCTGGATCGCTGCACCATAATAGAGCCTCATCATCGGAAGAAACGGATGGAGATTGAACGAGGCTGATCCGCAGCGGGGATTGCCGCCCCTTTCGCATGCGCAGGAGAAAGCGAAGGGCGCTCACAGGACAAAGATCTGCGTAAAGCGCGCGACCTCCTCGGGCGAGTCGTTGAGAACGACGTCGCCAATCTGTGCCCAGCTATGCGCGGCGAAAGGAATAACCCTGACCCCTATCACGAGATGGGCTGCACATCCTTGTGCGGCGAGCCGTTGAACAAGAGCGATCGAGCGCGACAGGCATCGGTTTGCCGGCGTCCTGACGAGCTTCGCCAGTTCGAAGGCCCTGATTGTTCTGGCCGACATACGATGATCGATTGAAGCAGTGACCGCCCTAGTTTTCTCGCTGCGCAGGGAAGAAATGACCGATGCCAGTCCCTGCCGGTCGAGCCGTTTCCTGATCCGGGTTTCGGCAAGGAGTGCCCTCAGCGTTTCGCCCAGGGTTGTCTCGCCCTTCAGCGCATCCGCTGCCCGTGACGGCACAGGCAATTCGACCTGCTGCCTCACTTCGTAGCCGTCTTTCGAACACAGGATGCCCCTCTCGGTCAGGGCCGAAACGGCCAGCGTTGGTGCGGAATGTCCTTCGATGACGGACAGGAAACTGGCCTCGAGATCTGCGCCTAACTGGAAATAGCGATCCCTATTCATGTCCAGAAAAATTACGCGTGACCCCGCGCGGCAGTAGAATATGCCGGGTGCCGTCCTATAGTGCATTGCAGGCATCCGCTAGAAAGGGCGTGCGAAGAAATCGCACGCCCTATTCCAGTCAGTCCTGCGCGATTCCGGTGAGGAACTGCTGCCGGCCGCCGCCGACATCCTGATCGATCAGCGCCTCGCCCTTGGTTTCGACCGACGCCTTGCCCAGGTCGATGACCTCCTCGATTACTTCGGTGCGTTCCATTGTCTCACTCCTTCCTTCACGCGACTCGAATAGCCGCATGCGAAAGGGTTTCAGATCGAGTTGCCGCAATCTATTTTATAATCGGATTATAATTCGATTATAATCGAGGGCATCTGCTACGCAGATATGGACAATTACGAGAAATCGTGACCGAGTAGTGAGAACGCGCGTTGGGAGCACGCACCGACGCCTTTAGCTTGAGCCTGGACATACGCGCCAGTCACCCGGTCACCCGCTCGCAAGCAAGCGGTGGCCCAATTCTAGCGGATAGGAAGCGCATGTGTATCCACTATCCGAAATTTAATCCGATTTGGACCCAGTCTGACTTCTGTTCCTGACAAAGCCGCGATCGGTAGCCATGAACCGTTCGAGCATCGGCGCAATCAGGCGCTCGACGGGGAGCGGCTGAGAAAGACCGGTCTGAGAAGCGTGAACCCTGGCATAGGCAATGAGATCGCGGTGGACGGGCGCCGGCAGTTCCAATGTCAGCTTGACCGGCTTGTCATCGTCGATCGGACCCAGTTTCAGCTTGCTCATCACTGTTCCTTCCGTAGCGGCTCGAGTACGAGATCGCGCGTCACGATGACGCGAAGCACATGGCCTGGGCGTATGGTGAGCGTCGGTGGGACGCTGAGCTGGCGCTGCACGACCTGGCGTCCCGTTTGATTGATCGTGTCCTGCGTGCCGTAGCGCAAAGCCTCGACCAGCGCGTCGTCGCTGTCGGTTGCAAGCTCGGTGCCGACGCCCAGCAACGTCGAGACCAGCGCGGCTTTGAGCATGCTGCCCCAATGATAGTTCACGCGATCCCGGATCCCTGCCATACCGGACGCGTCGGCACCTGGCTGGCGGTCCAGCAGGATCGAGCGGCCACCTGGAAGAATAAGCCGATCCCAGGCGAGCAGCACTCGGCTTTGGCCCGCCGAGACTTCGCTGTCATATTCGCCGATCAGCCGCGAGCCCTGGGGCACGAGAAGAATGCGTCCCGTCGGGCTGTCATAGACATTCTGCGTGACCTGCGCGGTGATCTGGCCAGGGAGATCCGACTGGATGCCCGTGATCAACGCGGCCGGGATGATGCTGCCGGCCTGCACGATATAAGGTGAGACCGGCGGAGCGACCCGTTCATTGCTGGCGGTGGAGCGGTCGGCAACGACGGCCATAAAGCCGCGCTTGCCAGTCGGCGCGGGAGCCGGATTGGCCGCAATGCCAACTGAAGCGGGCGGCATAGCCTGCTCGGCAGACGCCGCCGAAGCGCGCGCGCCGCTCATTGCCTCGCCGAGGAACAACCCGCTAGTGCGCGCGGTGTCGCGCTCCTGCATGATGCGCTGGCGGGCCTGGTCCGCTGCAGCGACGCGCGGGTCCACGGATTGAGGAGCCGGCGTCCCCATCGGCGGCACGGCAACGGGCTGACCATTTTGCTGCGCCGAGAGGATCGGGCGTCCGAGGTCGCCCGGGAGCGGCTGACCGAGCTTGGGAACCTTGTCGTAGCTGGCCGGCGCCGCAGTCACATTGTCCGCCTTGTTCCGGCTCTCGGTTTCAACGAGATTCGGTGCGTCGGCATGACGCGCGGGCAGAAGCGCATAAACGAGCGCGCCGCCGATGCTGAGGCAGGCAACCGCACCGACAGAGGCAAGCGCCTTGCGCGAAAGGCGCATGACGGACGGCGGATCGCCGCGCAACCGGAATGCCTGCCCGTCATGGACGGGCGGCGGAGCGGCAGTTGGCGCCGCTTCCGGTTCCTCCCCGGCATTCGGCCTGGCTGCGGGATTCTGCGGCAGGCCGATGACCGGCTCCCCAGCTTCAGCCCTTTCTCCTCCCGGCCCGCTCATGACCGGCCCTTGCGGCGCGGGCTTTCGCGCTCGATGCTGACCCTCGCCTCGCGTTTGCCGGACGCAAGCCGCAGTTCGGCACGGGAAAAGAGCCGGTCGACGATCATGTAGCGGCCCGCCACGCGGTAATTAACCAGCTCGGCGGCCCCGGTGTCGCCAGTGACGAATAGCGGCGGCATGTCGGTGCGTTCCACGCCTTCGGCAAATTCTATGAAGATTTGCCGGCCATCATCGAACACGCGCACCGGCCGCCAGTCGGGCCGGTCCCCGTCGATCCGATAGCGAAAATTGAGGGTCGCGATATCGATGCCCGAAGCCAACGGCGTATCGCGCGCCCGCTCGGCTTCGGCGGCCCGTAGGGCGATAAGCTGATCGTGCGGATAGGTCCACGACACCGAGGCCATCCAGGTCGAAGGCGTCGCGCGCAGTTCGAGATGATAGGTGCGCCGGTCGGTGTTGATGACGAGGTTGGTCGAGATGTCCGGCCGGGTGGGTTTGATGAGGATATGAACGCGAGCGTTCGCGCCGCTGCCGCTTACGGTGTCGCCGATGATCCAGCGCACCGTGTCCCCCGCCGCGACCGGCCCAGGGCCTACAAGTTGTTCGCCTTCCTGAAGCGCGATGTCCGTCACCTGGCCCGGAGCGGCATAGACCTGATAGAGCGCACCATCGGTCCAGGGATATTGCTGAATCGCATTGAGATAGCCGTCGCGGGAGGGCTGCACACGAGCCGCGGCATTGGCGGTGCTCACGCGCCGGCGCGGATCAGCCGTCTCCGGTGGCGGCATGCTGCTCTCTACCGGCTTCAATTGGCCCGGCAGCGGCAGCGGTTCGGGGATCGCGACGACCCGCACGTGAGGCACCGGCTCGGGAGCCGGGGTCGCCAACACCTCGCGCGGCGCTTCATGGACGATGGTGCGCGGCTTCGCCGACGTCGTGGTGCAGGCGCCAAGCGCCGACGCGGAGATCAGCAAAGCGGGAACAGCCTTGCGAAATGAAATCTGTCTCATTGGCTGAGTTCCTTCGACCAGTTGAGGGCATTGACGAACACGCCCAGCGGGTTCTTCCGCAGGCCGTCGGGCGTGCGTGGGGTCTGGACGGTGACGGTGAGGATCGCGGACCAGCGCGAGGTCTCGGCAAGCGCACCATCAGAATAGCGCCGCTCGGTCCAGGCGACCCGGAAGCTGTCATTGGAGGCGCGGATCACGCTCGACACATCGACCGCGACCTGCACTTTGCCGACCAGCGCGAAGGGATCGTTGTTTCGCGCATAGTCGCTCAACGCGAGCCCGCCCTTGTCGGTGGCGAAGTCATAGGCGCGCAGCCAGTTCTCGCGCAGCACGATCGGATCGGCGGGCACCGAGCGCACGTGCTCGATGAAGCGCGCGAGATGGAACGCGATCTGCGGATCGGTCGGTCGATAATCGACGTCAGCGGGCGCGACGGTTCGGGCCTCGCCGAGCTTGTCGACCTCGACCACCCAAGGGGTGATATGCCCCCGCGCCGATTGCCAGACGAGGCCGGCAGACAATCCGCCCGAAAGCACGAGGCAACCGAAAAAGGCGAGCCGCCAGTTCTTGGCCGCGACGCGTGCCGAGCCGATACGGTCATCCCAGACCTGCGCGGCACGCTGGTAGGGCGTGACCGGCTCGGGCGATTGGCCATAGCGGATCGAAGGTCGTCGGAACATTGCTCGTCCTTTCAGATGTCAGCTCTTGTCGGAGACGTCGGGGCCATTGCCGCCGCCGTGGCTGTCGCCGCCCTTGAGCGTGTGCGTCGCCATGGTGGCGCCCTGCGTCATGGCCTGGCGATGCTTCATCGCCTTCGCCCAAGCGGGCTGGTCGTTCGGCGAGGACGCGGTTCCTGCTGCGGATCGAGCAGAAGTGGCCGTCGCGGCGGCCCCGCCCTCCGACTCCGCGCCGAAAGCCGATCGGGCGCCGCTGCGAAAGTTCGACCGCAGCGTCTGCCCGGCCTTGTCGGCTATCTTGCGCAAGGGTGAAGCAGTAGCCCTGCCGGCACTGGCAAGCGCCGCCTCTCCCGTAGCGGCCATCCCTCCGGCAACGGCACTGGCGCCAGTCTTGCCGAATGAGCCCATGCTGTAGGCAGCGGCGCTCGAACCAGCGGCACGGGCACCGGCACTGGCGGCGCCAGCCGCCATCCTGCCGCCTGCTGCAGCGGCGGAACCGGCTGCGCCGGCCGCCAGCTTTGCGCCCGCCGCGCCGCCAACGAGCGACGCCCCAGCGACGAGCGCCGTGCCGGCAGCGGCGCCTGCGCCAAGTTGCGGCCCACCGGCGACGATGCCGTTGGCGATGCCGGGACCAAAAATGCCGAGCCCGAGCAACGTCAGCGCTCCGAGCGCGATCGCCATGACCTGTTCGATGTCGGGTTCGGGGCCGACGCCGGCATTGATGAACTGGGTGAACAGCGTCGTGCCAATGCCGGTGATGACCGCCAGCACCAGCACCTTGACTCCCGACGAGATGACATGCCCCAGCACCTTCTCGGCCATGAAGGCGGTGCGATTGAAGAAGGCGAAGGGAAGCAGCACGAAGCCGGCGAGCGTCACCAGCTTGAACTCGATGATGGTGACGAACACCTGGATGGCGAGCACGAAGAAAGCGAGCACCACGATCAGCCAAGCGACGAGCAGGATCATGATCTCGGGGAAATTGGTGAAGAGGCCGACCGGCCCGACCAGATCCTCGGTCGCGTCGAGCAGCGGCGCGCCGGCATCGAGGCCGGTCGCCGCGACCATGCCGGGTTTCATGAAATCGGCGAGCGCCATCCCGCCACCCGAAGCCTTGAGGCCGAGCCCGGCGAAGCTGTCGAACAGGATTGCGGCTAGCTGCGAGAAGTTGCCGATGATGTAAGCGAAGACGCCGATATAGAGTGTCTTCTTGACCAGGCGCTGCAGCACGTCCTCGTCGGCGCCCCAAGCCCAAAACAGGGCGGCGATCGTCACGTCGATCGCGATCAGGGTCGAGGACAGGAAGCCGACTTCTCCGCCAAGCAGCCCGAACCCGCTGTCGATATAGCCGGTGAAGACGCCGAGGAAGGTGTCGATTACGCCGGTGTCGTTCACGGCCGGTCCTCCCTGCGATAGAAACGGCGGCGCTTTTCTTCCCAGGCGGCCTCGCAGCTGCTGTCGGGCATGGTGAGCGTCCGGCAACGGCGAAGATCGCGAGTCTGTGGATCGGCAGCGCTCTCGTCCGGCGGGACGATCACCGTCTCGACGTGGCGGTCCTCGTGAAGCGTGATGCCGATCGTCAGCGCCATGAGCATCCCGCCGAGCGTGCCGGCCGCCGCGATTTTCGCCGTGCGGCTCATGTCAGTTCTTGCCCCGGAAACGCCGAAACCGTTCGCGCGCTTCGGCCTCGATCGCAGCGTTTCGCGCGGATTCGAGCGCCTGGGCGCGGCCTTGGGCGGCAATTGCGGCGGTGAGGTCGGCGAGCTGCTGCGACTGGAGCGCGAGCAGCTGGTTGCCGGCCTGCGCTGCCTGCAAGGCGCCGCTCGCTGACTGGCTGGCGCCGACCAGCGTGTCGATCGACGCGCGGGCGCCGTCAATATTGCCCACCACGCCGGCCTGCACGCGGAGCGCATCTTCGAGCGCACCGACGCTGTCTTCCCAGCGCGCATTGGCATTGGCGACCATCTGCGCGTGATCGCCGGTGAGCGCCGCGCCCTTGTAGCGACCGTCGAACGCTTGCTGGATGCTCTGTACATCATAGGCGATGCGCTGGGCCTCGCTCAGCAACTGACGGGTCTGGTTGACTTGGCTCTGGAGGGTGGACAGCGTCGAGACCGGCAGGCTGGCGAGATTCTTCGCCTCGTTGATGAGGCTGGTCGCCTGGTTCTGGATCTGCTGGATTTGATTGTTGATCTGTTGCAGCGCGCGGGCCGCCTGCAGGACGTTCGACGCATAGTTGGTCGGGTCATAGACGATGCCGCCGAAACCGAACTGCGCCTGTGCCGGAACGGCGGTCATCGTACCGGTGACGGACAGAGCGATAGCGCCGGCCAGCAGGGCGCGGCGAAGCGGATATTTCTTCATGAGCGTAACTCCTCGGGATCGAGCGGCAGCAAGAGCTCGTCGCTCGGGATGGATGCAGTCAGCGGATCGGGTTCGGGCAGCAGGGCGGCGGCCCAATAGAGGCCGCGGTGCCTGAGCCAATGGGCGGCGAAGGCGTGCGTCCCATGCTTGGCGACGAGCTCGCCGATGCGGATCTGGTCGGACTTTGACGATGCGGCGGTGAAGGCCAGCGCGACTTCGCCCAGGCCCAGTTCGAACAGCCGGTTGCCGCGCCGCGACTGACAATAATAATCGCGCTTGGGCGTTGCCCGGCTCAATATCTCGATCTGGCGATCGTTGAGCCCGAAGCGCTCATATACGCGTGCGATCTGCGGCTCGGCGGCGCGCTCATTGGGAAGGAAGATGCGCGTCGGGCAGCTTTCGATGATGGCGGGCGCAATGCTCGACGTTTCGATGTCGGCCAGGCTCTGGGTCGCGAAGATGACCGATGAATTCTTCTTGCGCAGGGTCTTCAGCCATTCACGAAGCTGCGCGGCAAAGGCCGGGCTGTCGAGTACCAACCAGCCCTCGTCGATGATGATGAGCGTGGGGCGCCCGTCGAGCCGACCTTCGATCCGGTGGAAGAGATAGGCGAGCACCGCGGCGGCCGATGCCGCGCCGACCAGCCCTTCGGTCTCGAATGCCTGGAAACTCGCCTCACCCAGATGTTCGGCTTCGGCATCGAGCAGCCGCCCCCAGGGTCCGCCGACGCAATAAGGGGCGAGCGCCTGTTTCAGCTCTTGGCTTTGCAGGAGCACGGCCAGCCCGGTGAGCGTGCGCTCGGGCGGCGGCGCCGAGGCGAGCGATCCGAGCGCGGTCCACAGATGCTCCTTGGCGGCGGGATCGACCGTGACGCCTTCACTGGAAAGGATGGCTGCAAGCCATTCCGCAGCCCAGGCACGCTCGCCGGGATCGTCGATCCGGGCAAGCGGTTGCAGGGTCACCCCCTCTCCACCGTCCCGGTCATGCAGTGCGCCGCCGAGATCCTGCCAGTCGCCGCCACAGGCGATCGCTGCCGCCCGGATCGAGCCGCCGAAGTCGAAGGCGAAGATCTGATTGTCGGCATAGCGGCGGAACTGCATTGCCATCAGCGCCAGCAGCACCGACTTGCCGGCACCCGTCGGCCCGACGATCAGCGTATGGCCGACATCGCCGACATGAAGCGAAAGACGGAACGGGGTCGAGCCTTCGGTCTTGCCATAAAGCAAGGGGGCATCACCGAAATGCTCGTCCCGTTCCGCCCCCGCCCACACCGCTGACAGGGGGATCAGGTGGGCGAGATTGAGCGTGGAAATCGGAGGCTGGCGAACGTTGGCATAGACATGGCCGGGCAATGACCCGAGCCAGGCCTCGATCGCGTTCATGCCCTCGATTGTCGCCGTGAAGTCGCGGCCCTGGATGATCTTCTCGACCAGCCGCAGCTTCTCAGCCGCCAATGCAGGATCGCGATCCCACACCGTCACGGTGGCGGTTACATAGGCGATCCCCGAATGGTCCGCGCCGAGCTCCTGCAAAGCGAGGTCCGCATCGGCCGCCTTGTTCGACGCATCGCTATCGGTCAGCACCGATGCTTCGTTGGTCATCACCTCTTTCAGGATCGCGGCGACGCTCTTGCGCTTGGCGAACCACTGGCGCCGGATCTTCGTCAGCAATTTGGTGGCGTCGGTCTTGTCGAGCATGATCGCCCGCGTCGACCAGCGATAGGGGAAGGCCAGCCGGTTCAGTTCGTCGAGCAGGCTCGGAAAGGTCGCCGTTGGAAAGCCGGTGGCTGTAGCCACGCGCAGATGATGCTCGCCCAGCTTCGGCTCGAGCCCGCCGGTCAGGCCCTCATCGGTGAGCAGTGCATCGAGATAGCAAGGTGTCTCGGGCACCCGCACGCGCTGGCGCCTGGTCGATACGCATGAATGGAGATAGGTCAGGGTCTCGGCGTCATCGAGCCAGCCCACCTCAGGCATGAAGCCTTCGACCAGATGGAGCACCCGGTTCGTCCGATCGATGAAGCCGGCCAGTTGCTCATGCGGATCGACGCCGCCGCCCGAACGGCCTTCATAGAGCCAGTTCTCCGCGCGGGCGGCCTCTTCGGCGGGCGGCATCCAGAGCAGCGTCAGATAATAGCCGCTCTCGAAATGGCTTCCCGCTTCCCGGAACTGCTCGCCCCGCTCCATATCGACGAGTGCCGATACCGGATCGGGAAACGCACTGTTCGGATAGTCCAGCGCGGGAACGCGCTGTGCTTCCACGAACACCGCCCAACCCGAACCGAGACGGCGCAGCGCATTGTTGAGTCGCGCGGTCACCGAAACCAGTTCGGCGGGCGTGGCGCTGTCGAGATCGGGACCGCGAAAGCGCGCGGTGCGCTGGAACGATCCGTCCTTGTTAAGCACCACGCCCGGCGCCACCAGTGCGACCCAGGGCAAGAAGTCGGCAAGAGACGTAGCGCGGCTGCGATATTCGGACAAATTCATCATGGCCGCATCCAGACCGGATATTTGAGGTGGCGGCGGGCGACATCGACAAACTGCGGATCGCGCCGCGCGGCCCAGACCGACAGTGCATGGCCGATCGCCCAGAGCGCGAGGCCGGCGATCCACAGGCGCAAGCCGAGACCGATGGCCCCGGCGAGCGTGCCGTTGACGATGGCGAGGCTCCGTGGCGCGCCGCCGAGCAGGATGGGCTCGCAGAGCGCGCGGTGGACCGGCGCGTAATAGCCCGGGATGTCGTCCGCGCTGTTCATCACACCAGCGCCCCGCCGCCGAAGCTGAAGAAGCTGAGGAAGAAGGAGCTGGCGGCAAAGGCGATCGACAGGCCGAACACGATCTGGATCAGCCGCCGGAACCCGCCCGAGGTGTCGCCGAAGGCGAGGCTGAGGCCGGTCACGATGATGATGATAACGGCAACGATCTTCGCCACCGGGCCTTCGATCGATTCGAGGATGGACTGGAGGGGCGCTTCCCAGGGCATCGACGAACCGCCTGCGTGCGCCGGCGCGGTGATGAGAAGCCCGGCGGACGTGACGGCCAGCACGCCGAGGCGATCGAGGGCGGTCCCGGCCAGCAGCCGGGTCTTCTTTGCTTTCATTTGGAGTCTCCTGCTTGTTCGGATGGGAGAAGGATGAGCCGGTAGTCGCCATCGGCGCCGAGCCCTTCGACGCGGGCCAGTTCGGCGAGGCGGCGGCCGTGGCCGTCACGGACCAGCACTGCGACGAGGTTGATGGTCTCGGCGATAAGCGCGCGCGGCACGGTCACCACCGCTTCCTGGATGAGCTGCTCCATTCGGCGCAGCGCACCCAATGCGCTACCGGCATGGATGGTGCCAATGCCGCCGGGATGACCGGTGCCCCAGGCTTTGAGCAGATCGAGCGCCTCGGCCCCACGGACCTCGCCGATGGGGATGCGATCGGGGCGCAGGCGCAGCGAGGAGCGAACGAGATCGGAGAGCGACGCGACGCCGTCCTTCGTCCGCATGGCGACGAGATTGGGCGCTGCGCATTGCAGCTCGCGCGTATCCTCGATCAGCACCACGCGATCGCCCGTCTGGGCCACTTCGGCCAGAAGCGCGTTGGTGAGCGTCGTCTTGCCCGTGCCGGTTCCACCGGCAACGAGGATGTTGAGCCGCTCCATAACGCCAGCGCGCATTGCGTCGGCCTGGGGCTGGGACATGATGCCCGCCGCCACATAGTCCGCCAGCGTGTACACCGCGACGGCAGGCTTGCGGATGGCAAAGGCCGGCGCGGTCACGACGGGCGGCAGCAGCCCTTCGAACCGTTCCCCTGTTTCCGGCAGTTCGGCCGAGACGCGGGGATTGCGGGCATGGACCTCGACGCCGACATGATGCGCGACCAGACGGATGATCCGTTCCGCGTCGGCAGGGGCCAATCGCCTTCCGGTATCGGCAAGGCCGGTGCCCAGCCGGTCCACCCACAGGCAGCCGTCCGGGTTGAGCATGACCTCGACGACCAGGGGATCGGTCAGCCAGTGTCCGACCATCGGGCCAATCGCGGTGCGCAGCATCCGCGCGCCACGCGATCTCGCTTCTGTATCGGTCCAGCTCGATGCCATCATGATCCCCGTTTCCGGCGCGGATCAGGATGTCCGCGCGACGGGGATGATTAAGAGACGCAGAAAAAGCGCGGATTCAACAAGGATTTGCGATCGTAGCAGGCTGGCGAAATAATACAGGAAATGGCGTAGGCTGCCGCGACCTGAAACGCCGCATCGAGGATGAGCGGCGCGCCATCGCTTGAGGACGCCTTCGACGTGATGAACCGCCGGATAGGTGGCGGCCGCTGCTGACCGGCGGTTTAGGGGATTCGCCGAAAGGCGAAGTGTGGTTGTGCGTTTGGGCCGTTTCGTAAACCGCCTGTATCGTAGATGCGGTGAAAGCCGCCTTATTCGCCGCATATCATGCGGTGAATATTCTTGCCCTTTGCGGTGAATAATCGCTATATTCGCCGCAGAAAGTGCGGTGAATATGGTCTATATCCACGAACTGCCGGACTGGCCGAACCTGCGCTGGAGCGACCAGCAGCTTGCCCAGCCGCTCGCCGCCGTGCGCCACCGACAGGGACGGTTGATCGGGCACATGGAGGCGCTTGGCTTCCCGCTGCGCGAGGAAGCCGTGCTTCAAGCACTCACCGAGGACGTTATCAAATCCAGCGAGATCGAGGGCGAGGTGCTGGACAGGGAGCAGGTGCGCTCCTCCATCGCCCGCCGTCTCGGCATGGACATCGGCGGTTTGGTGGAAGCGGATCGCAACGTCGAGGGCGTTGTCGAAATGATGCTCGACGCCACGCAGAACTATGCGCAGCCCCTGACCGCCGAACGGCTGTTCGGCTGGCACGCGGCGCTGTTCCCCACCGGACGCAGCGGCATGAGCCGTATCACCGTGGGCGCATGGCGCACCGCCGAAGCTGGCCCGATGCAGGTTGTCTCGGGGCCGATTGGCCGCGAGCGCGTCCACTACGAAGCCCCTGCATCGGAGCGGCTCGACGCGGAAATGGCGCGTTTTCTCGACTGGTTCGAGACGGCGGCACCCGACCCCGTCCTGAAAGCCGGAATCGCGCACCTATGGTTTGTCACCATCCACCCCTTCGATGACGGCAACGGGCGCATAGCGCGTGCCATCGCCGACCTTGCGCTGGCGCGCGCGGAGGGCACCGCACAGCGTTTCTACAGTATGTCCGCGCAAATCCGGGTCGAGCGCAAAGCCTATTACGATATGCTGGAGCGGGCGCAGAAGGGCGACTTGGACATCACGCCCTGGCTGCTGTGGTTCATCGGCTGCCTTGATCGCGCCTTCGACGGCGCTGAAACCATCCTCGCCAGCGTCATGCGCAAGGCGCGGTTTTGGGAATCGGTCGCGGGCCAGCCCTTGAACGAACGCCAGCGCAAGGTCGTCAACCGTCTGCTGGACGGCTTCGAGGGCAAGCTTACCAATGCCAAATGGGCGGCGATCACCAAGGCATCGTCCGATACCGCCCTGCGCGACATCAACGATTTGCTCCGGCGCGGCATCCTTGAGAAGGAGCCGGCCGGTGGGCGCAGCACCAGCTATTCACTGGTGCTGCCCGAGTCCTGATCCGACCGAGTCGACCTCGTTACATCTTCAGCGATCTCGTTCCTGAACCGCGGCCCAAGCTCCATGCGCCGGTTCAGCATGTCTACAAACCGCTCCCATCGCTGACGACCCTGCGCCCTCGCGGCCTGCGTAGCGCCATCCGGGAGCGATGGCGTCGCATTGAGCCAGTTTCGCACAAACAGCGCGAGAGTCTCGTTCGACAGTTCGACATGCCATTCGAGGCGGCCAAGATCACGGGTCAGCCGGTCGAGCCGGCGGGCAAGCGCTCCTTCAAGTCGCTCGGCAGCATCGGGCGACAGAAAGGACTCCAGCGCAGCCTCGATGATCGCGGCCTGGCTGGCGTTCCGCGCGGCGGCGTGATCGGCGAGACGGCGCACCAGATCAGCCCGTAGCCGGATGCTGCGCTTGACGTGGCCTCCACTCACAGCACGATGCCGTCATCCGGGTCGAGCGACGCGTTACGGGCATTGCGGCGCATGGTCCGCTCCGCCTCGCGTTTCGCCCGTGCGGAATCCTCATCCTGATTGTCCTCATCGGGCGTTTCTTGCCCAGACATTTCCTTCGCCGGAGGAACGATTTCCTCATGCTCGCCAAGATCGGGCTCGCGGCGGATGCCAGCATTGGCTGCGTCGGTAGAAGCGTCAGCCTGATCGCCTTCCCGGATGCCCTGCGGCTCCGCATCATCGGCTTCCGCCTTCCCGCCCCCGTCATCAGCCGCGGGAAGATTGGAGGGTGGGGCTGACGGCGCATTCACCGGTATGAGAGTGGACCAGTCATCCTTGGGCCGCCGCTTCGGATCGAGTGGTTTGGGTGTCGGTGGCGGCAGCAACCGCACGGTAAAGCGCGGATCGGTGAAGTAGCGTGCCTTCATAGCCCGGATTGGCGGTACGCCGCCCACCATGACAATCTCCTCCTCCGGGGACAGCTGTATGATCTCGCCAGGCGTGAGCAAGGGTCGCGCCGTCTCGGTTCGTGAGACCATCAAATGTCCGAGCCAGGGCGAGAGCCTGTGCCCGGCATAGTTTTTCATCGCGCGCATTTCAGTGGCGGTGCCGAGCGCATCCGAGATCCGCTTGGCGGTGCGCTCGTCATTGGTCGCGAAGGCGACGCGGACATGGCAATTGTCGAGGATCGCATTGTTCTGCCCATAGGCCTTCTCGATCTGGTTGAGGCTCTGGGCGATGAGGAAGGCCTTGATCCCGTAGCCCGCCATGAAGGCGAGCGCGCTTTCAAAGAAGTCGAGCCGCCCGAGCGCCGGAAACTCGTCGAGCATCAGCAGCAGCCGGTGCGGACGGCCTTTGGGATTGAGTTCCTCGGTCAGACGCCGGCCGACCTGGTTGAGGATCAGGCGGATGAGCGGCTTGGTGCGGCTGATGTCTGAAGGCGGCACGACGAGATAGAGCGAGACCGGTGCCGGCCCATCGACCAGATCGGCGATGCGCCAGTCGCAGGCCCGCGTCACTCTCGCCACGATCGGATCGCGATAGAGGCCGAGGAACGACATGGCGGTGGACAGCACGCCCGAGCGTTCGTTCTCCGACTTGTTGAGCAGCTCGCGCGCGGCGCTGGCGACGACAGGATGCACCCCGGCCTCGCCCAGATGGGGCGTGGTCATCATCGCCCGCAGCGTGGTCTCGATCGGGCGACGCGGATCGGAGAGGAAGGCGGCGACGCCGGCCAGCGTCTTGTCTTCCTCCGCATAGAGAACATGGAGGATGGCGCCGACCAGCAGCGCGTGGCTGGTCTTTTCCCAATGATTGCGCTTCTCGAGGCTGCCTTCGGGATCGACCAGCACGTCGGCGACATTCTGCACGTCGCGCACTTCCCACTCACCCTTCCGGACCTCGAGCAGCGGATTATAGGCGGCGCTGGCCCGGTTGGTCGGATCGAACAGCAACACGCGCCCATGGCGTGACCGGAAGCCTGAGGTGAGCTGCCAGTTCTCGCCCTTGATGTCGTGGACGATGCAGCTTCCCGGCCAGGTCAGGAGCGAGGGTATGACGAGACCTACGCCCTTGCCCGACCGGGTCGGTGCGAAACACAAGACATGCTCGGGACCATCGTGGCGCAGATAGCGCTGCGCGAAGTGGCCAAGAACGACGCCGTCGTCGCCGAGCATCTTCACCCGCTTCACTTCGCGCTCGCTGGCCCAGCGCGCCGAACCATAGGTTTCGGCTTTCTTCGCTTCCTTTGCGCGCCAGACCGACAGGACGATCGCGATGACGATCCCGGCCATCGCGCCCGACACCGCGATGAGCGCACCGGTCTCGAAGATCTTCGGCGCATAGGCGTCGAACGCGAACCACCACCAGAAAAAGGCAGGCGGCGGATAGATCGGCCATGACCCCAGCGAGAACCACGGCTCACCCAGCTCGGGCTGATAGGCGAGTGCATGGGCAGTCCATTGGGTCGCCGCCCAGATGCCAGCCAGCGTCACGCCGAAGACGGCGATGACCTGGCCCCAGAGGATACGGGTTGCGTTCATGGGATGAAGCTCCTGCTGATGAAGATATCGAGGATCACAGGCCAAGCCCCCTTCCGCGGCCGAGCGACCAATCGACGCCGCCACCGGGCGTCATGGTGCCGCTGATATGCTTGCCCAGATGCTGTTCGAGTGCCGGCCGCCAGGGCACGAGCTGAAAACCGAGCCCATTGTCGATCATCGCGAACCGGCCTGAGGCGAGCGTCACGCGCTCACGATAGACGCCGCTCACATAATCACCCGCCGCTGACGGCCGATGCGCCAGGCCCGTGCGGCGGGCGATGGCGTCGGTCGCCTGATCGACTTCATTGCCCTTGAGGGTCGCGATGAGGTCGCGCGCGAACAGGAACCCGGCGCCGCGCCGCTGCGCGAGGCCGACGCCTTCGAGATGGAGGGAGCGCGCTTCCATCGCATCGCGGATGTCCTGCCCGAACCCACTGCCGGCCGCGACCGGCTCACGAGCGATGAGCTGGCGGTCGAGCCAGGTCGCGCCGGGCGCGTTCACCTGCTCGGCCAGGGTCAGGTCCGAGCGGGTCGCGAGCGACAGGCGCGTATTGCCCCTGGCGTCCTGCCAGCTCCGCGTCTCGACAATCGCCCCGGGTCTGGCGTCGCCGGTCATCTCCATATCGTCGAGGCGCAGATGATGCGTTCGCCCGTCGGCGCCCTCGATCACCACATAGGCCGTGCCCGCCAGTTCGTCGTGCAGACCGCGCTCGACCAAGCGGCCGATGATGGGATCGGCCGGGGCTTCACCATGGAGAGCGAAGCTGCCGGGATCGGGCACGCGGCCGCCGTCGCTCATCGCCCGGTGCATGGTCTTGATGATGTCGGTGCGGATGGAGAGGTCGCGCAGCGTCTTTTCCGCGCCGGGCCTCAGCGACCAGACCGCCGGTCCTTGCCCGTAGGCAAGGCCCAGCCGTTCGAGCTTGCCGGCGCGGCCGATCAGCAGGCGGCGCATTTCGGGATCGTCGCCACCACCCGGACGCAGATCGACCATGCCGGTCATCTCATCAGCCATGCGCTGCAGACGGTGATCGAGGCTCGTCCAGCGATTGGCATCAACTTCCTGCTCTAGGGCTGCGCGGATCTCCTGTTCGGTGCGCGGTCCGAGTTCCATCGTGACGCGCTCCTCCGCGCGGGCGCGCATGCCTTCGCGGATATAGTCGCGGTCGATCACGAGATCGGCACCGGTCTCGTCGACGCCGCGCACGAGGACATGGATATGGGGATTGTCGGTGTTCCAATGATCGACGGCGACCCAGTCGAGCCGGGTGCCGAGATCGGCCGCCATGTCGTCCATCAGTTCGCGGGTGAACACCTTGAGGTCGGCCATCTGGCCGGCATCCTCGGGCGAGACGATGAAGCGGAAATGATGCCGGTCATCCTCGCAGCGTTCGGCGAAGGCGTCGCCGTCCGCCTGATCTGAGCCGGCATCAAACAGGCTGGCATCGCGCCCGTCGCGCGTCACGCCATCGCGCTTGAGGTAGGCGATATGCCGGGCGAGCGGCGCGGCGCGGAACTTCGATCCCTTGTGCCTGACCACACGGGCCTTGATGACGACGCGCCGGGCATTGGACGGAGCGCGGGTGCGCAGACGCGCGATGCGGCCTCGACCATGGCGCCCCGTGCCTTTGCCGCGTGACGGCCCCCGGCGGCTGTACCCCGCCTTGGCCGCTGCCCGGCGAACCTGTGCCGCGAGGCTCTGGACCTTGCGTCCCGAGCCCTTGCCAGCATCGCGGCTCCTTCCCGGCCGAACCCGGAAATCATCGTCGCCGACAGTCATGTCAGCCGCGAAATCGGCGCTGCCACCCGCCGATCTTTTGAAATCACGGGATAATCGGAAAATCGCGCCACCTGGCCGATCAGGGTGCCACCGGAAAACCTCCCCGACTTACAACCACATGCGCGTCCACAGGTGGCACCCCTTTTATCTCGCCATCGACTTTCCCCTTCGATTCCAGTGCGCTGTGCTCTTTTCCGACGCTGTAGATTCCACGCCTGCCAACGCCAACGGACGCCATGACCGCTCATTGTTCGCTCTGCCCGGAAAGGGGGACGAAGAGGCCGTGCGAACCAGGCGATGAAGGGCGCCGCGGGAGGCCCGAGGGCAACGAGACAGGCGCGGATGCAATGTCGCCGGGCTGAGATACGGGCGCGGGATCGGCGACGGCTTGGCTGTCATCCAATCCGCCGTCACCACGCAGCACGAACAGCGCCGCGTCGTGCCAGGATGGTGCAGCCGGTGCGCGCGGAATTGCAGGCACGACGGCAGGCGAAGCGATGCCGGAGGTGCCGAGGTTGGGCGCGAGCTTCGCGACATAGGTGATCGTCTCGTCGGGAAGCGGACGGCCGCGCCGGCGCCAGTCGTCGACACGGCCCGGCCCAGCATTATAGGCAGCGAGCGCGGTGGACAGATCGCGATACCGATCGACCATCTCGCGCAGATAGGCCGCGCCGGCATGGATATTGGCGCGCACATCCCAGGGGTTGTCGCCGAGCCCGTAGCGTGCGGTGAGCTGACCCCAGGTGCCGGGCATGATCTGCATGAGCCCCATGGCGCCGGCGCGTGAAATCGCCGCCGGATCGCCGTTGCTCTCGGCGCGCATCACCGCCCAGATCCATGCCTCGGGAAGGCCGAAGCGCTGTGCGGCGTCGGCAACATGGGCAGCGTAGGGATGCGCCGTCGCGACAGCGGCAGGCGCGGTGGCCAGCACAGTCGTAGCCGGAAAGAGGGAGGCGAGTGTGCCGGTCAAGGCCGATGCGCTAGCGAGGCGAACGGCGCAGGACCGGCAGCGCGACGCGAAGCGGATGCGCACGGTTCACTCCGCTTTCGGACGCCGCAGGCGCGGCGACCAGAGCAGGACATGGCCGTCATCGCCGCGATTGGAGCGCAGGAGATTGGCGCGGATCGGACGAGCGAAACCCGGACAATCGAGCTGGATCGTGACGAACACGCCGGTCTTGCCGTCATGGTTCCAGCCCGATCCGACCTCGGGACCAATGCCTTCAGGTACGCTATCGTCGGCGAGATGGACGCGCCAGTCCGGTGCGCGGCCCTGCCCGGTGAAGCCGGTCGGCACGAGCCGCAGCGCGACACCGAGCGTGAGCGTGCGCAGACGGCCGACGAACCCGTCGCCGTCTTGGGTGAAGCAACCTATCTGCATAAGATGACTCCTTCTTCGCTGGTGAGAGGGGCACCCCGCGCGCAGCCGGAGCGCCAGCGCAGCGGCGCATTCGGTGTGTCGCGGGTGAGGATCGGGGTGGCGCGGCCGATCAGGCCGGAGGCTGGAATCGGCCCGAAATAGCGCCCGTCGAGGCTGTCGGGCGCAGCATTGAGCAGGAACAGTTGGTCGGTCCTGAGGACGCGGCAGCCGCGCCAGACCGGCAACGGTCGGCCATGACCGTCGGACGCGCGCGCGACCGCGACGGTGCGCCCGTCGATCGTCACCGTCCTATCGCGGCGGCAGATCAGCGCGCCCGGACGCGCGGCGACATGCTTGAGCAGCGGCACGCCGGCAGGGAGATAATGGCGCTCGGCCATGAACCGGGCGAACGCGGGCGGCGGCATGATGGCGACCATGTCGCCGACCGCAGGCCGGGCAAACGGATGGACGCGGTAAAGCCCGATCGGCGCGCTGGCGCTGGCGTTCCAGAGCAACAGCTTGGGCAGCGGCAGAACTGCCGCGACCAGCGTGAAACCAATTACGGCGCCGGCGATGTGCGGCACGAAGCGGGAGAGCGGACGGCGGCTCATTGACCCAGCGCCTTGCGCTTGAGCCATGCCTGATGGCGCTCCGCCGTATAGACGCGTGCAGGTTCGCCTGCGCTCAGCCGGTTATGGACATGCCGCCAATGCTCGGGCGCGATGTCGCAAGGATCGAGGTCTTCGGCCTCGATCCTGTCAATGATCTCGAGCACCTTGCGGACCTTCGGCCAGCCTTGGATCGAGAGCAGCAACTCACCGCCCGGCCGCACGAAGGGTGCGGTCGTATAGGCCTCGCCCGGACGAACCGCGCGCAGGATGTCGATGCGCGAATGGACAGTACCGAAGTCGTTGGCCGACCAGCGCACGAACGCGACGACGGCATCGGGCCGGAAGGCCACGATGCGTGTCTTGCGGCTGACGATGCGCTCCGACGCGATCCGGCCGAAACGAATCCAGTGCTCGATCCGCTTCTCGATCCAGATCAGTTCGATCTCGGTGCAGTCCTTGCGCAGCGGGTCTGCAGCACGCGAGCGGACGCGCCCACAGGCAGGCTGGTGGGTCATGAGGCTTCTCCGGTAATGGAAATGAAGAGCAGCCCGCCCGCCGCCGAGCGGCAGCGTGGCAGCAATGCGGGCGTCGGCGCGCGCGGCGCGAAATCCGCAGCCCGGCGCCGGGTTAGGAAGAATATGAAATATTCTTCTCTATTAGGAGGGTTAGAGGGGCGTCGATTTTGCGCAGATTTCTGCGGGACTCCGGACCATGCCGGTTCCCGATAGGACGACTCTCGGGTTCCCGATGGGACGACTCCGGCGGTTACTGATAGGACGACTCGCACGGGTCTTATCCACAGGCCGGGAGCTTGAGCCGGCGCATGGCGGCTTCGAGCGGATCTGCCGGAACCGGCGCGAAATTGAGCCGCTCCTTG
This sequence comes from Sphingopyxis alaskensis RB2256, assembly GCF_000013985.1. Taxonomy (GTDB): domain Bacteria; phylum Pseudomonadota; class Alphaproteobacteria; order Sphingomonadales; family Sphingomonadaceae; genus Sphingopyxis; species Sphingopyxis alaskensis. The sequence continues at coordinate 2,764,976 of NC_008048.1, forward strand.
CCCAGGGCATGTTCGATCCTGAGCGTGTAGCCGGGAAGCGGCTGGCGCTGCACGATCGCGCGCAATTCGAAGGCGAAGCGCTTCAATGGCGAGAGCGCGCCCGACTTCAGGTGCAAATGCTCGAAGTCGAAGCTCCAGCCTGCCGCCTGGCGGCCGCCATGCTTGCGCACGATCCGGTAGAGCCAGCGTTCGAGACCGCCGGTCAGATCGAAATAAGCCCGATCGATTGTCAGCACGAGAGCGCGGTCGAGCACGCCCGCATAGAACCAATCGGGCAGGATCAGCTCGATCCCGAGCGGCCGCCCTTCCGCATCGAGCCGCTCCTGCCACTCGTTAATCCAGGAGAAGCGATGGCGGCGGCGCTGATGCTGTTGGCGGATCGATGTGGCGACGGTCGTCGATTGCAGCCGGTCGAGCGCGGCTTTGAGGCGGTCATAATTGTCGCGGCCCGTCCCGCGTCGGATATAGGTCAGTATCTCATGCGGGGTCGTCGCCATGAGCCGCGAGGTAGCCCGCCCGGCATCGCGTGCCTCGACGAGCTGGCTCGCCGCCCAGATCAAGATGTCGGCATCCCAGATGGTCGCCATGCCATGTTCCGGCACGGCTTCGACCGAGATCCACGTCTCGCCCATCCGAAAATCGATCGGTGCGACGCGCCGCGATTTGGCAAGGCTGAAGAAGGGCCAGGACATGAGATCCTGGGCATCGCGCGGCGCCGGATTGGCCGGCACCGAGCGGAACAGGTCGAGCTGCGTGCGCTCGATCCGTGTCTCCGCAGAGAATGATGGGCGGCGTGGCACGGCCTCAGCGTTCCGTCAGCGCGCTGAACCGCTTGGCGGGAAGGCAGACGCCGGTGCCCGGATCGGAGGTCGAACGCCGCCGGCCAAGTTCCGCCCAGGCATCGAGCGCCTCGATCGAATAGACGACACGTCCGCCCAGCTTGTGGAAATTAGGGCCGGTGCCGTAGCAGCGATGCTTTTCGAGGGTGCGCGGGGAAAGGCCGAGCCGCGCGGCGGCATCGGGGGTCTTCAGAAACTGCGGCGAGCGCAGTGCGGGTTGTTCCATGATGTTCCTCCATCGAAGCCGGGATCACGCACGGCGGCGATCAACCGGACTGGAGGAAAGTGGCGGAGCATGAGCGTCGGGATGGAGCGGCTGTTTTGCGTTGGCTATTTTTGTCGCACCGGCGGGATCAGCCGCGCAGCAAGGCGCGATATCCTCCGTTCATGAGAGCGAGCGCCTCGTCGATCAGGCGCTGGGTGCGGCGGCGCTCGGCGGAGGATTTCCATCCATTGCCGCGGCCGATGGTCATGGCAGGATAGACATAGCGACGGGCGATCTCGTGGGTCGTGATCCCGGTTCGCTCGCGGCCGAGAACGGCATCGAGAATGTCGAGAAGCATGCCGAGACGCCGCCGCTGGAACGGCGTCGGCGCGAAGCCGGGCGGCAGGCGCATGGGCGGGGCGCCTGCCAGGCGCCGATCGAGCCGCTGCGCTGCCGCGTGGCGTAGATCGATCGCCTCGTCGCGCACGATCACATAGGCAAGCGCACTGCCTTTGAGCGGATCGCGGACCCAGAGGCGGTGCGGGCCGTCGATGTCGCCGAGGACGACATGACGGCCGGTCGAGAGTGTGCGGTCGGCGAGGATGATCGGCCAGGCATCGAGATCGAACGACGCAGCTTCGGCGAAGCCGGACGGCGCCGTATCGAGGATGACCGTCGTCGGCGCGAGCGACGCCTGCCAGAGCGCGGGTTCCTCAGCCGCGAACGAGCCAGGCGCACAAGGGAAAGGCGAGGCCCCAGCGCCGGGCCATCACCTCCTGCTCCTCGGCGGAGCTCCGCCTCGCGCGCATGACCTTCTGATAATCGGACTGATAGCGGGGATTGCGCCGCAGAAACTCCTGTGCAAATCCCGGCTTGTCGAGAAGGCGCCGATCGCCATCGCTGGGCTTTTCGCCGGACATGCGCGTTCCCCCGAATGCAGGAGCGCAGGCTGTCGTTTGGCGTTTTTGCGGGCTATTCCAACAACTAGGGAGGCGGATCCCCATTTATGGGGATGTCCGCCGGCTCAGTGAGAGCCGGCGGATCATTCCGAGCGTCAATCGCGCTCGCGGCGGGCAGGCCGGTTCCAGACCAGGTCATGTTCGCCATCCTCGCCTGCGAAGAGCTGCGCGAAGATGGGAGCGACGAAGCTGGGATCATCGAGCTTGACCGAGAGATAGGGCCGGTCGTCGCTGGTCCGCTTGCTCCAGGCCGCACCGACCTCGACGTCGCCGACATAGACCCGGTGGCTGGGCGCATTGCCGCTGGCCTGTTCGTCCGCGACGATGCGGACCGACTTGGCCTGAACCGAGAGAGTGACGATCTGGCCCCGGAGTTCACCCGAAACTTGTCTGAAGCTGCCGATCTTTGCCATGATGTCTGTTCCTTTCGCTTCGAACCCGCGCCGATCGCGGCCTCGATGCGTTGGACAAGCCGGCAGGCGAACGGCGCCGCAGCCGAAGGCCCGCAGCGAAGCGGAGGATGGCTCGGACCGGACTTTCTTGGTCCGCGAGGAACGGCGGCACGCCGGGGGAAGAAAGTCTGGGCAGAGCCGTTGCGGCAAGACGGGCGAGCGTCAGCGGCCTGACGGCAACGAACGCATCGACACGAGGCCGTGCATGGCGCGGCGCGAAATCCAGGGGAACGGCATTGGCCAAGACCCGGACATCAAGGATTCGGGTGAACGGGTGCTGGAGGATTGCCTCGGCTCTGGGCCGGTACTGTCGCGCACGGCATCGCATCGGGTGCCCGCCACCGGTCTGGGATCGGCGTGTCGGTTCCAAGCGCCGGGAAGACGTCAGTCTGTCGGCCGCTCGTCAGCGCAAACCGGCGATCGGCTTCTTTCCCATCATCGCCATAGCAGCCGTGAGGCATGATCTGGTCCGAAACCGGCTCCGCACGGAAACAGCCATGCAGGGAACATACCCGGCTTTGATCGGGCGGCGGATATCCGGATCGTTACCGCACAGTTGTTGCGGGATCGCCTGCGGCGGCCTGCGCCGGTTCTGCAATCTCGAATCTGGCGAGCCGGATCCATGCGGTGACCGCGATGGTCACGCCGCCGATCCAGCTCACAGTCGAGAGCATCACGCCCGGATCGATCGCGAGCCCGATCACGCCCTGGACGGCGTGATAGCCGACAATGCCCGCGGGGACGGCGAACAGCAACGCGATGGCCAGCCTGACGATTGGCGAGCGGATGACCGTGAAGAGACACTGACCGACGACCAACACCGCGACACCCGCCGCGAAGCCGCCAAGAACGGCGGCGAGATAGCCATAGTCGTGATCGCGTATCCAGAATGCGAGGCTGATACCACTGGCAACCGGCAGCGCATAAACGGCGAGACGGAAGAGCAACCAGAGGAGGTAAAGGCCGGCGAATAGGCCGAGAACGAGAAAGATGGTCATGAACAGCGTCCTTTCGAAACGTGAATCGTCGGACGCGCTCGCCACCACCTCCACAGCGCTATGTTGCGACGGCGAGAATAGCGCGCGGAAGCACTGGCCGAAACGGAAATCTGCCTTCGACGGGCAAGCGAGCTGATCCACCGATCAGGATGGGAATGGGTCATATTCGTGCACCACCTGCGCCGGATTGCCGTCAAACTCGTCCCAGGGCATCACCGCGTAGCCGTGGTCGGTCCTGATAAGAACGACGACCGTCATCAGCGTCTTTGCGAGGTTCCAGGCGAGCGACTGGGCGGTGGAAAGCGGCATCACGCGAACTCCTGTCCGGTAAGCGGAGACCATCCCCGCAGGGCAGGTGCCCCGGCGGCCGGGGTCTGGCCGCAATCACCGCGCCGGCTTGTCCAAGCGGCCGCACGCGCACGCGTAGCGGACCCTTTACGGGTTGATTGAAGGAGGCCGGATTTCGGCCACAGGGATCAGCGCCTCACCCGAGCGGTGATGGTCTCCGCTTGCCGGACGGGGCCAAGGTTCACCGCTGCCACCTCGTCGTTCGGCTGGAAACTGGCATCGACTGACGTGAACTTCCTGTGGCCGCAACGGGTGGGAGCCTGATGCTGCTGACTGGCATGATGCGCGACGGAAGATGACCGCGAAGCGACTGCTGCTTAGGGTGTCGGACCGCCTGCAACGATGTGATTCGTGTCCGGCGGACAGTTTTGAAAAGTGGAGTGATCTTCGTGAACAATAGCGACCTAGCCGACGCCCTTGCCGCCTCGAACGGCATTTCCAAGTCCGATGCGCGCAAATATGTCGATGGCGTCTTCGCCGCCATCGCGGACGCGGCAGCAAAGGGCGAGGAAATCTCGCTGAACGGCTTTGGCAAGTTCAAGGTAAAGGACAGCCCGGCGCGTGAGGGCCGCAATCCTTCGACCGGCGAAACCATCCAGATCGCTGCGTCGAAGAAGCTGACCTTCGCACCCGCCAAGGCGGTGAAGGACAAGCTCAACGGTTAAACACGGTGATACCGGGACAGGCTCGGGCCTGTCCCGCATCTGCTGATCGTGGGAAAGGGGGTGGCCCCGCCCGTGAGCGGGGCCGGAGCCGGATCAGGCCGGCGGATTCCAGATGATGACCTTCTTCGTCGGGTCGTCGCCGGGCGCGTTGGCGATATTACCGTAGATGGTGCCGAACTCGGGCGCGGACAGCGAGACCGAGACATATTCGGCGCCCGTATTCTGCGAGAAGCGGTTCCAGCCTGCGCCCAACTCGAAGCCGTTCTTGCGGCTGATGATGCGATAGTCGGGTTCGGATTCCTTGGCCTTGCGGGCGTTGGGGATGATGGCAATCGGTGCCGAAACGGTGAGAGTGGCGAGCGTACCTTCGAGGCTGCCGTCGTTCTTCACGGTGAGGTTAGCGATAGTGGCCATGACAAAAACTCCTTCGGTTGCTCGGGGACCATCCCCGATGGCGCCCAAAGGAGAGCCCGGTTGCCGACGTCACCGCAGCGCAAGCGAAGGGGAACCCCCTCGCGGGGTTGACGGCATTAGGCGGCCGAGGATCGCATGCAGGCGACAAGGAGGGGTCGGTCTCCAGCAGTCGGAGGGCACCCGCCCTGGCCACAGCTTGCCGGTGAAGTCAGATACTGACGGTTCGCTTCCCACTGTCTTTGAACTGGCAGTCTGCCAGTCGAATGGCTTCAAGGTCACTCTCCTCTACATCGACGAGGACGCAGAGGACGAGGAAAATGAAACCCGTGAGCTTGAAGCAAGGTGGACACCTTTGTTGAAGGCCCGTCAGACGTCAGTTTTCATTACGCGTCCGCGCCGATGGCCACCATGTTGAGATTGCACTTTGGCTTGGCTTCTTCGGCTTCCAGCTTCGTCGCGACTTACGAGACCGGGGAAGCCGACAGTTTGATCAGATTACGTGATTCTTCGGGCGGTACCATTCCACATTCCCGCGAGGGGCTCGCGTGTCGCCGGCATTCTGCCCAAAACCACAGTCGCTATACCTGACAAGTCAGACTTAAATTATCATGCCTTTTTCAATAGATGGGCCTCAATAGCTCGCACTATGCTCGAGAATCCCTTCCCTTGCGAATAGAGCAATGTTCGACCGCCGCGATGCTCACGGATGAAATCCGTAGCTGCGTGCTTTGCCGATAACCAGGTCATCACGAAGAGATCGGAATTCTCCGCCAGTGCGCGCAGCCGAGGGCTACCGCCGTGATCGGCATTTGTATCGACCGTGACGGACGGCGAGATCTCCTCCAGAACAGCCTTGGCTTGCCGGCTTGAGGATTCGGTCAGCGAATAGATGGCAATGCGCAAGCCAGCCAGGCGGCTAGCCAAGCCATCATCCGCGGGCTCGACATCGGTTGCCGGTGTTACCGGCGGCGACCAGCCGAGTTCGCTCGACAACAATCTGACCGCGATCCGCTGAATGCGGGTAAGTCGGCCATAGATTGGAACGATGCGGGCAAGAATGCGATGGAGGAACGTCTCGCGGGCACTCGCATCGGGTGTGGCGGCGTTCATGAAACTCTCAACAAGCTCCAGAACCCAATAGATCATATCGACGCCAAAGCCGTCACCGGCGATCTCATCGATATCGGCGATCAGGTCGCGATAGGCCTTTTGGTCAAGGCCCGAGGCCAGAAGCCCTTCAACCAACACTTGGCTCGACTCGTAGATAGTTGCTCCGCGCGCACTCCCGAGCGCAAAGAGGGTCAATAACCCACCATAGATCGGCGACAGAGCAGCCCTTGGGAATTCGTCGTCTCTCTGCAGCCAGGCGACCAGATAGGGCAAGGCCTGGCTAGTGCGATCGGCGGCAAGCTTGTTGCCTTGGGCCTTTTCGAGCGCTGCGACGAAGGCACCTACCGCGACCGGATCGCACGCCGATGCACCGATCTCCCACTCATCCTTCCCCAGCCTTGCGATATCAAGTGCATTGGCGAAGGCCGGATCTGCAGCGCGATCGAGCCAGGCGATCCAGGATTTCGGCGGCGCAATATTCGCCAGTTCATCAGTCGCCTGCACGATCGGCCGGAACGGCATGGTCTCATGCAGCAAGGCCAGTTCATCGGGACTGAGCCGCGCCATCGCTGCCATTGCGTCAGCAAGGAGGTCGATGCTGTCGACCGCATCGGCCTGTACCAGCGCTTCACGCGCGGCATCGATCGGGGGCGCAACCCCGATCTCTTGAGGCGCGAGCGGCGCCTGCGTCGGCAACAGTTCTGTGATCCAGCCCAGGTCCTGCGCCGGGTCGGCAAGGATGGCGAGCAGGTCCTGGCGACCGGGATCTGAGAGTGCTTCCAGACCGAGGAGCCGCCATCCACCCACCCGCAACCCTGGCGGTGCAGCGGTGATAATCATCGACTGCACGAAGGACTGGGCCGAACCCTCGAACGCAGCGCGCGTGTCGGCCACATTCTCGGCGTCGAACGGTCCAGCAATATGGGTTCGATACAACGCTTCCAAGAGAACCGCGGTGACGGCGGGGGTTCTCCGCGCGACGCACAAGCTTGCAAATTCGGGAAGCGCGACGATGGACGCCCAATCCCCAAAGGCGGCAAGCAGTTGGACCTCGAGAAATTTGACGTTGAGCGCGTCGAGGCGGAGTTCGCTGCGGAGGCGGTCGAGAATGCCGGTGGCCGCATCGCGGCGCCCGACGTTGAGATAATCCTGGAACTGCGCCAGCAGCCAAGAGGTCGGGACTGGGGCCGAGCGCTGCAATTCGGGCGCGCGCGAAAGCGTGTCGCGCGCGCGCAGGACAGCGCGCAAGGCCGCAACGCGCGCGCGATCGTCGGCCGGCAAGCGCATGATCGCGGTGACAGCGGGCGCGGCACGTTGGAGGCGGGCACCGATCGGATCGATAGCGGCGAACGGCTCTGGCACGCCGTCGAACCCGGTAAGCGTCGGTCCGGCGAACGCCAGCAGGACGGGCTTGAGCCGCCGCCAGTCGGACATGGTCGGCGCCGCAACATCGATCTGCATCGATCCGGCACGGTCGATGACAGGAACGAGCGCACCGGGAAATGTCTCGGAGATCACCGATTGGGTCACATCCGCGCACAATGCGGCGATTTCATTGCTCGCGCTCGCGCATGGCTGGAGGGCGACGAGATCTGCCAGTACGGCCTGCGCCGCATCGAGGTTCGGGCCGATCATGTCATCTGGCTTTCCCAGCGCGATTCAAGCTCGATCGATTGCTCGGCGACCGCCGCCGGGTCGGTACGCAGTACGAGATGTTCGCCGTTGATCGAAATGCCGTTGAGCGTGAGATTCATCGAACCGCTCAAGAAGTAGTCGGCACCGAGCAGGCCCTTGGCGTGGAAACTCTTCTCCACGGTCCATTTGATCTGATCGCCGTAGCGCGCCTTGAGTGTCTGAAGGCGAGCGATGAAATAGTCATTGTGGCCGTCCGCGCGGATCACCAGCCGAAGTTCGACGCCACGGGCGAGTAAGGCGCGGAGCACTTGCGACAAGCGGATCGGCGCCGCCGGCCAATCCGGCTCGAGCGCTGCGAACTCGCGCGCGGAATTGTCGATGATCTCGACATCGCTGATCCAAGCGAAGAAAAGCCACAGCTTCGGGCTGGGATGGATGAGTTCGGCGACGAACAGGCTTTGAAACAGGTCGCGGACTGCCCGCGACTGTGCCGGGCCATGGAGATCGCGTGACGGATAGAGCATCAGACCTGCTCCCTCAGGGTCAGCGTCGCGAAAATTCTGCCATCGGCGCGTTCGACCCGCTCGGTGGCGGGGAAGAACTGAAGCACACCGACGCTGACAGGGGTCGCCGAGAGGCGAACGAGGGCGGCGCGGAACAGCCGGGCCTCGCCCGCATCGGCAACGAGCCGTGCCGTACCCTGGGCTTCAAACGCGGTTGCTAGCAGAGTCTCCCAATCGGGATCGCTGAAGTCGATCGTCGCGATCGCCCGGCTGAGCAGCAGATTGCGGACGACAGCGGGGTCCGTCGAACGCATCTGGCGGAACGGATGATAGGACTGCAGGACACGCTGGCGCACTTCATTCGCGCGCGGCCAGAGCAAGCTCGTGATTGCCGACAGGACCGTTACATGCGCGATGGCCGCCGCTGGCAGTGTCGCCGCGAGGAACGCTCGAACGGCGCTCGAAAGAGTGGCGTCGCGGCTCGCGATATAGGCATATTCGCGCAAGCCGATGGCAATGCCGAACCGGTCCTGCGTCGCATCCCAATGCGTTTGCAGGTCGAGCAACAACCGATCGAGTTGGGGACCCGAGCCGGCGCGCAGCAGGCGGTTGTTGAGCGAAACCGACAGCGCATGGCTCAGATCGATTCCACCGCGCTGCGCGAGCGTGTGTGAGAGCGTCCGCCACAGGATCGCGCGCTCACCGTGCGAGTTCGTCGCACGCAGTCGCGTAACCTGTTCGCTGACCTCGACATCGTCGATGGCGAGGGTCAGGATCTCACGCAAGCTGCCATCGACCAACTCCAAGTCGCTGGGCGCAAGCGCCGCGTTGAGCGCCGAGAAGAACAGACGCGGTTCGGAGGCAAAACGGTCGGCGAAGGCTTCGAGGACACCAGCGCCGCCAAGTGTCGTCTCGCTGATCCAGACGCTTGCGACATCGGACGTCGCGTCATCGCGGATATCGACGAGGAGGGTGTCAACGGTGGCCTGTCGCGGTGCCGCGGCGATGCACGCCTGGAGCATCGCCTCGCCGAGCGTTTCGAGGATCAGGCGACGAAGCCAGGCGCTGAACATCGCGGGATCGACCGCGATCAGTTGCGCGGCAAGCGCGCGCAACCGATCCCGGACGACCGGACGGCCGAGTTGCTGGAGCAGCGCCTGCTGCAAACGCCCTCCACCGGCTGCCGCACCGGCGCCAGCAACTTCGCCAGCAGGATACCCGCCATTACCATCAGCACCATCGTCGGCATCGCCATCTTGCGTATCGTCGCTGTCGGGCGGCGTCGGCGGCATCGCGCCGAACACAGCGTCCATGACAGCACCGAACACGCTTTCGATCCGGTCGTCGTTAAGAAGGTCGGCGATCGTCTCCGCCAGTGGCCGATTGTTGGTCGCAGCATCGGCAAGCAATGCCGACAACAGGAACTGGACCAACCATTCGCGCTGAAACTGGTTTAGGTCGTCGGGCAGTTCCGGGTCCAGCCGGATCAGGTCGCGAACATAGGCGAGTTTGCTTGCGGCGAGGACATCGGGCGGCAAGCGATCACCGTTCAGCATGTCGGCATGCGGCAAGGCGAGATCGAGCCGGAATCCGTCGACCTCAAGTTCAAAGCCGACCGCGGCGGGTCGATTGTCATTGCTGGTGAAGGTCAGCGTGACGGGAAAATCGTCCTGTAACGTTCGGACATTCGCCCGCGCCGTCCCGGCGAAGCGCCGAACACTGACGCTCGAGCGGAACCGGTGCAGATGGAAGTCGATGGCGCGGACATGGTGGCGCCATTCCGACCGCGTCGGGACCGGCACGCCGAGGGCATCGCCATTGGCGACAATATCAGATTGCCAGACGAGTTGGGCGTTGCTGCTCGGCAGCGCCTCGGTGCGGGCGGCACGTTCGAGGCGCACGGTCCATGGTCGGAAGACCAGGAGCGGCGCTCCGCCGACATGATCATTGAGGCTGCCGGTAAAGCTGCCTACGAACTCATGTTCGGGCGCGTAGTCGCTGATCCGGCGTTCCTGCTCGGGAAACGCTGGATCGACCGGAATCCAGTGCGACAGTGCGCCGCGCTCATGTGCGAAGCGGCGGGTCACGCGTCCCGGTGCGAATTGATTCAGCGCCTGGAGGATCGGCATCTGTTCGACTCGTTCCTCGTGATTGACCGTCGCGGGCGGGATGATGACCCGCACTTCCGGCAAGCTCAGGTCGCTGAACAGGTTGCGCGGGACGAAATCGGGCAGCGGATGGTGATCGACCTGCAGATCAAGCGTCGCGCCGGCATTTGGGATCGCGAGTTGCCAGCCGCGGAACAGCCGCCGGACCAACGTCGGCACCGCCTCGAGCAGAAGCGAGCGCGGCGCTTCCCAGAGCAATGTTTCGGCCGCCGGTCGGTCGATCCCGAGCGCTCCCATCAGATAGCTGCGCAGATCGTCGATGGTGGCGGCGTCGCCTTGCACCAACTGGGTCAGCTTAGCGCGGGTGCGATCGAGAACGGCACGCTCGGCGGGGCTCGCCTGCGGCAACGGGCGGCTTAGGAGGTTCCACTGCCAGGCCTTCTCATAGCCCACGGTGGTCGCTGCCAGCCAATCGAACAACGCGAAGACAGCCTGAATCTTCATCACATACGGATTGCGGATCGGGAGATATTGCGGCTCGAGCGAGGGGTCGAACAGATGCTCGAACGCCTGGTAGAAAGCGCGGTCGCGGCCATAGTCCGACAGGACAGTGAGCGTGATCGGGCGCATCGCGCGATCGCGGCCGGCGCGTCCCTTGCGCTGCAGGAACGACGCCATGCTGCGCGGCGCCTTGTGCTGGATGACCGCGCCGACGAGCGGGTCGTTGAACCCGACCTCAAGCGCAGCAGTCGCAACCACGATATTGGCCGATTGATTGACTCCGGCGTCCTGTGAGGTGGTCCGCCCGACGACCAGGCGGCGATCGAGCGGATGGCCGATGTCCTCGCAGATCCGCCAGCGCTGGCCCTCGACATCGCGAACCGCGGCATCGGGACCGGCCCGGCGGATGTTCGCAAGGGGCATCCGCGCCGCATCGGGTCGACCGAAAATCGTGAATGCCTCGGCGTCGCGCAGATCGTCGTAGAGGCGATTGGTGACGTCGAGGTCATCGGTGAAAAGAAAGGCGCGCCGGCCAAAGGTGCCTGACACGTTGGTTGCGCCGGGCGGATCGAGCAGCCGGGGCAGCAGCATCGAGGTCTGGATCGTCGTCGAGAGCAGCGACGCGCGCGACGCCGGGTCGCCACGTAGCAGGATTTGATATTCGGCGCCCTGTTCCTCGAACTCTTCGAGCGTCGGCGTGATCTCGACCACGTCATCCAAGGCCGCGCCGGTCAGATCAGAAAAGAAGCGCGCCGCATCGCCTAGCGTGGCGGAGAGACCGACCCAGGAGATCGGTGCCGCCAGCAAATGCCGCCATCGCCGGAGCGTCAGCGCGGCCTGCGCGCCGGCTCCACCCTCATAGGTGTGCACTTCGTCGAGCAGGGCCACCAATGGCTTGCGCCCGAGCGGGAGACCGACGCCGAACAGACCGCGCATCCAGTGATCGGACAGGCGCTGGTTCAGAATCTCGGTCGTGGTGAACAGGATGTCGGGCGGAATGCGCTGTAACCGGGTCCGGGTCAGCACGATCTGGTCGTCGCCGATCATTTGGCCGCAGGCGGGTTGAACACAGGCCAGCCGCTCGGTGGTCGCGGCGATATCAACGCCGCGCCAGACGAGCTCGTCGTCGCAGCGCGGACAGCGCATCCAGGGGCAGACAAAGTCCTCGCCGCGCCGAACCCAACTCTTATCGATCAGTTCCTGCCGGGTCGCACGGGTCGGTGTCTTGCCGAACAAGGCACCGATGATCAGCGGCCGGCGCCCGTGCGCGGCAAGCGTCTGATCAATCGTCCGCGCCATGCGAAACGCTTCGGCAAACTGGTCCTTGAGCAGCTCAATTCGCGGGTAGATCGCGATCGCTTTGACCCAATGATCGGCATCGATCGCTTCACCAATGCGGATCATTCCGGGCAGGTAGAAGGCGATGGTCTTGCCACTGCCGGTGCCAGCGGTGACGATTGTGCCGCCATCGTCCGTCGCGGACGACAGACGCAGCGCCGCGCGCTCCTGAAAGCCGGCAAGCTTCATTCCGTCGCGCGAGGTCAGCGTCCGCCAGAGGTCCTCACGCAGTTGTGACCCGCCCAGCACTGATGCATGCTCGGTGAGGATATCGGCGGGCAAACGCCGTCGCTCGGGAAAGAGCCGCGGCCGGCAGTCCACCCGAAAGTCGGCGACGAGGGACGACGCACCCTGCCACGGCTTGTTGGGGAAGAGCTGTCGGTTGGCAGCCAGCAGCCGCATCATCTCGGCAAAGCGCGACCGGATACGGACGTCGCCGCCGACGCTCGCCATCTCGAAGATTAGCTTGGCATCGATCAGTTCCTCGACGAGATCCTGCCCGTCAGTGCCACTTACTCCTGCCGCCGCGCACACCTGATCGCCGAGATCGAAGGCTTCATCCTCGCTCAGAGCGCCATCGGTGAACCCCCATTCGAGGGAGCGCATCTCAATGGCTTCGATGCGGTCGAGCACCGCGAGGGCATGGTTAGACACGGGCATGATCGTGCCTACCTCAGCTCGATGCGGAATGCGCCGAGCAAGTTGCGGCTTTCCAGCCACGTCTGCACTTCGGACGTATAAGCGCTTAAAAGGGCCTCGCTATTGGCTGCGGCCCGAATGAAGGCGACGACGCTTGATGGGATATCGGACGCCGCAAGGGTGTTCCATGCCGCCTCGTGCTGGCTGACGAGCGTGTCGAGACTGGCGATTGCCGCCTTGGGGTCCGCAGGCAGGCTGGCACCAAAGGTCGCTACCTCGCTTCGGATCTGCCGTATCTTGGCGACGCTCACCCGAAATTGCGGCACCTGGCCCAGCGCACTCAAGACGTCCTCAGCGCCAAAGGCGGCGCGTTTATCGACATAGGTTTTCCATGCAGCACTCGCCGCCTTTTGCCCCGCGCTGGCGATACTGTTGAGGCGGTCAATAAAGGCGTGCTTGATGTCGAACGGTGGGTCGTTGACCTTTGCTGGATCCTCCCTGATCGCTTCGCGCAACGTGCGCGCCTTGTTGGCATAGCCGAGACCGTCGCTTGGCTGAAAATCGACCTGAACACCGGCTTCCGCAAGGGCGGTCAGCGTCTCGCGAAGCCTCGCCATGAGCAGCGAAGCGGTCTCGAACTGCTTCGCGCGTGTACCGAACTGTTCGGCTTCGGCGGCGCTATTCTTGAGCTTCTGGTAGGTGTTGATCTTCGTTGCGAGCGTGGCGGCGCGGTCAAGCAGCATCGGCTTGCTCCCCGTCAATCGTCGCCATCGCGATCAAATCGGCTTCGATCGCGGTAAGCGTTGTATCGATCAGATCGAGACTGGCCGCCACTGCGCCGTGCTTGGCATCGAGACTCTGACTGGTCGCTCCGATATTGTCGTCAACGGTATCGAGAAAGGCCTGCGCCGCAGCGACCAGAGCGGTCCCCGCATCGACCGCGCCGCGCCGGCCTCGACCAAAATGAGGAAGCGCGGTAACCGCATCGCCTTCGCTGCCAAGTGCCCGTGCAGCAGCCAGCGAGTCATCGAAATATACGGTCCTGAAGCGGTCGAGCGCGTCGGTCAAAACGCGTCCCGTGGTGCTGGTGCCGATACCGGCGTCAGCCACGGCCTCCCGCGCTGCATCGAGCGCCGTTACGATAGAGGCGCGCGTAGCAGTCGCGCCGAACGCCTCTTGCATCGCATTGAGCCAGGATTTGCGGACCGCCATCTCGGAGTTCGCTGCCGTGGGGAGCGCGTCCCTCGTCTCGCGATAGAGTTTGGCGGGCTCCTGTGTCTCACCATCGGGGGGCTGAAGGCGCAACTGCCATTTGGCCTGACGAAATTCACGGATAGGCCCGAGGATGCGGCCGGGATTGAGCATTGCACCGGCTCGGCCGCCCTTCATGCTCGACATTTGGGATTGCGCGATTCCCACCAGCTTTTCGCGTTGCCTTGTCAGCTTGTCGTACAGCGCCTTCATCTCGGGTGCCGTGCTCGCGCACTCGCTTGCCCATTGTGCGCTGAACGCAGCGTCGATCATGTCGGCGATCTTCGCGTCGGGCTTGATCTTGCCGCCGATCGCCGCGCCGACGCAGAGGAGTTCGACCGCTGCCGCCGCCTGGTTCCACTGCGCCGTCGGCTGGCAGATGTCGCGCAATTGCGCCTCGACATCCTTCGCCCAGATCTCGACGCAATCGAGGAAGGCGCCGAGCATCTTTTCACCGTTGGGGAATTCCCAGCGGAACTGATCCTTGCTGGCGCGAAGCACGCCCTGGAGGGCTGCTGCCGCCGTTTCGGGCTGCACAAGAGTACCTGGGATTACGAGCTTGACCTGCAGGTCGGTGCGCACCTGCGTCGTTTGGCGATCGAAGCTGATGCTCGCTGTTTGGAACGCCTTACCGGTTCGACCGACGAAACTCGCCTTGGCCAGCCCGACCATGTCCCAATCGATGGCATTCGAGACGGCCGAATAGACCAGCAATCTGAGATTGTTTGCAATGGATTGGTCGAGCCCCTGCCCGCCGATCCATTGCTCGATAAGCAGATCTTCCTTGCTGGCAACGTTACGCTGCGGCGCTTCAAGCGTCGGCGTGTCGGTCGTTGGCTGGGTCGGCTTCGCCGTGTCGGCGCCCGGAATCTCGGGAACCTCGAACGCTGCGCGAAGGCGCTCGTCGAGATTGGCGATCGTGCCGGTGCCATCATAGAGTTCGAGAAATGATGCCCAGCGCAGGTAATTCTGCGGATTGCGATTGCGCAGTTCGGCTTGAGCGACGGCGGGGAGTGCCGTAATGCCGCCGAGTTTCTCGAGAAGCTTGAACGGCGGAAATGTGCCGGTCGCGATTTCGGGGCCGAAATTGTCGAGTACCTCGACGAGCAGGTCGTTCTGAAGGACGCGTGGGTTGAGCCGCTCCGGCATCGAAGCATCGGCACGCGACGCGGCGTTCCACAAGGCCTCCGGGGTAAATGGATAGAGGCCATAGCCGTCGACCTCACCGAATATGGCGTGGCATTCGGTCTGATGGGTGCACATGTCGCACTTGGAGCTCGGGCTTTCGCCTGGTGCCGCGGCGTCGCTCCACTGCGTGATGCCGTCACGACCAAGCCGTACGGCGTTGAGATAGCGCGCGGTGAATTGGCTGAGCGAAGCCTTAGTGACCGACCGGCCCTCGGCCCGGCCGGCGGACCGATCCATATCGACGATATGAGTCGTGCGCATATAGGCAGTCTCGGCCACGCTCTGAAAGAAGCCCGTGGTGACCGCGATCGCTGTTCGCATCTTGCACTGGCGCTCGTCGCCCTGTGAGGTGATTGCCTGCAGCAGTGCCCGGTCGATGCCTTGAAGGCGCGCGAATTCCTCCACGAGAAGGACGAGTTCCTGGCCCTGCGATTTGAGGTAGGTGCGCAAGCGGGTCATCAGTTCTTCGACCCGGTCGCCAGAGAAACTCAAGGTTCGCGCTACGGCGCGATCAAGATTGCGGTTAATGATCCGGATCGCGAGCGGAAGGTGTACCGCGGGGTCGAGTTCGATGAGATCGATGGCGTCTCGCGCAAGGCGTGAGGCATGTGCGAAGTCCATGCCGCCAAGCGGCAAGTCGCCCTCGACGAAGACGCGGCGTTGATCGGGACGATCCTTCGCGTTGGACGGCGCAAAGATGTGGTCGACGATCTCGGCGATGACGGTGTTGTCGCCCAGGAAATGCGCTTTGCGCATATGCGGATCTTGGAACAGATCGGGCAGGCTGCTCGCAAGCCCCTCCTCGATCTCGTCGGCGTCGGTCGGCAAGACTTCCTCGCGGATCACCTGCGCGAGATCGTTGAGCAATTGCTGCTTTTGGTCTGCCCGGCTTTGCGTTCCATCGCCGGCCGATTGCAGCGTTTCGAGGAAACTCGCCTGCTGCTCGGCGGGTAATTCGGCGATGATCATCTTGACGATGTTGCGCAGCGACGTGCCCGACTTGCGCACCACCAGGACGACCCTCTCCCTGGCCGGCTTGATGTTGAGCCGCATCCAGTGAACGAGATGCGACTTGCCCGAGCCCGTTTCTCCGAGGATTGCCGCCAGTGCATGCGGCCGGTCCTCGCGCAGAAAATCCGCGAGAAAGGCCGGCGGCGTCATGTCGGCCCACGAGGCCTCGCCGATGTCTTGGAACGACTTGCCGACCTGCGGGCTGACCTTGAGGTCCCAGTCGCTGTGCACCGCGCGGAAAAGGCTATCGCTGATATGCTCGGCGAATGGATTGATCACCTGGCGGACGGCACCGGGATCCCAGCAGAGAAAATTGCGCATCATGCCGCCTCTCGCAGCGCGATACGGCTCACGCGACCTTCGCGCGGGCCGAAATCGAGAATACGGCCGGGTGCGTCGGCGACGGTCGCCATAGTTAGGCGCTGGCGGTCGGCAAGCCGCTGCAGCGCCAGACTGGTAGTGATCGACAGACGCTTGTCGCCGTCCGCCAGCCGGGTAAGCCGCATGGCTTCATAGTCCTGGCGAACACTGCCGGTCTCGAAGACCGGAAAGATCGCTGCCAACCGCGTCATGAATTGCTCGATCGGTAGGTCGTTGCCCTCGGAGAAGATGGCGGGGAGCGCGCTTTCAATTGCCCTAACGGGATCGGGGATCACCCGGCGCGAGGTAACGTCCTCGGCGTCGCTGCCACCGCCGACGATGGTGGCGAAGCCGAGATAGCGCGCCCAATATAGGAAGTTCTGGTAGCGATTGAGCGAGGTCAATTCGGTCTTCGATGCGTGATCCCCGATCTGCGCTTTCAGATTGTTTTGCGGCGCCTCGGAGAAATTCATCGGCCGCAGCGGGCTAGAACTCAGAAACCAGGACAGGGCGACCATGAAGCCGGCTTGCTGTGTTTCGGCTGCGCGCGTCGGATCGAACAAGGTGCGCCGCATGAAAGCCAAGAAGAACGTCTCGCTGCCCTTGCCTTTTTTGCCGCCGCCGCGCGCGTCGGCGGTCAGACGCAACTTGTCCTCAACCTCTTCGACCAGACCGATGCGCCGTGCTTCGGCAAGCGTGTTGCTAAACAAGGTCGTGGTCGACTCGCCATCATCATCGCCGCCGCGCCCACTGAGTGACGGCGGCGTGGCCCAAGCCTCGATCCGGTCTTTGACTTCACCATTTTCGCTGTCGAACAAGGCGGCATAGATCGCGAACAATCGACTCGGAACAGCTTGGGCAGTTGTAACTATACTCATTGGGCTACTCTTGCATTAAACTCGTCGAGCGTCAGCGTCCGACCGCCAAATACATCCTTCAATCTGCGTCCATCTGGGGCGGGCTGGTCAATTGGGGCCAGGAAGATCCGAGGATTATCAGGCCGCGGCGCGAGGTTTTGCGGCTCGAGTGTTTGCCGGTCGCCGACCATGACAAGTTCGGGGCCACGCGGAAGGCGCGATAACGCAAGCGAGGGCAGGTCGCTGACGAAGAATGCCAACTTTTCCGCAAATTTGAGAACCCGGTCCATGTCAAACGGCTGCGGGCCGAGCGTGATCACCTTGGCGAGACGGGCCTGCGCTAGGCGCTGCAGCGTGTCACCAAGCCGGCGCGACGCGTTGCGTGCGAGTTCGCCGGGATCGTAGCTGACCAAAAGCCGGAGATCGCGATCGAGAAGATTGGCGACCAGCGGATCGAGCGGCTCGGTCCATGGGCCGCGCGGTTCGCCGACTGCTACGCTGTTGAGGCGACAAGCCTCGTCAGACCGGCACCGGCTGCAGCGGCTGCACGTCCGTCCAACCCGGTTCGCACCGTACAAATCTTCAAGGATCGCGGCCGGACAGCGATCGTTGCGCAGATATTCGCGCATAAGGTCGAGATTGCGCTTGGCGGCAAGCCAGCCGACCCGGCGCACGGGTTCGACGCGCGACTGCCATAGCGCTAGGTCGAGATGATGATCGTCGATGATCTCGACCTCGAGCCAGTCGCCCTCCTGTTCGATCCGCGGATAGGGTGTGCCGAGCAGTCGCAGAATGCCGGCACGCGCCATCAGGGCGACCGTGCGCAAGTTCCAGTCGGTATTGGCATCGCCGAACATGTCGATGTCGCGTTCATCGGTGCCGGGTCGGCCGTCGATCCGCACGGCGAAGCGTCCGTTCCCAAGGCTGGCCTTTCGCGCGAACATCGCAGACCAGCGATGGTAGCCGCGATCAATGCTGATGACTTGCTGGGCGTTAATGCGCTCGGCGATCCCCATGTCGTTGTCTGTCGGCACAATCAGCGAAAGCGCTGCCTTGCCGTCGCGCCCGCCGCGCCCGACCTCTTGGTAGAAGCGATCCAGCGTCTCTGGAACGCAGGCGTGGATCACGCTGCGAGCATGCCCGTAATCGATGCCAAGCCCGAACGCGGAAGTTCCGACGACGATATCGAGTGCGCCGTCGCGCCACTGTCCGACAATCTCCTCTCGCTCGGCGCGCCCGGTCTTGCCGTGGAGCTTGCGAACCCGGCGGAACCCCGCGTCGATCAGCTGCGCATACCAGGCGTTGGCGGCCGCAACCTCGGTGACATAAAGCACCGCCGGCCGAGGCACGTGGTGAAGCGCCTCCAGGACCTGGGCAGTTCGGCTGGCCTCGTTGGTCGATGGCGCAATCCAATAGTCCGGTTCGGGCCGCAATTGCACCGCCGCCAGGCTTTCAAAATTGCTTTCGGCGCCGAACAGAGAGCGCAAGGTTTCGAGTGAGGAGTCCGTGAGTGTCGCCGACAACATGATGGTGCGTAGCGCTTGGCCGGGCGGTGCTGCCGACAGCAGTTCGCGCCGCAAGCCGCTCAATTCCTGGAACTCGGTCCGAAAGCCCGTTCCCCATTGGTCGACGAGATGGGCTTCGTCGATCACCAGCGCGCGCAACAGACCTGCCTCGGCTGCGCGCCGCAACGGGTCGCGCAGACGGCCGCATGCGGCTTCAGGCGACGCGAAGCACAGGCCCTGGGTGCCGTCGGCGATCCGTTCGGCGATAATATTGTTCTGGGCGTCGTTGCCACCCTGGAAAGCGAGCGGGCGCGACAGGCCGCAGACATCGACCGCTTCCTGTTCATGATTGACCCCGAGCGCGACGGTAGGGACGATCACTAGGGTTACGCCGCTGTTTTCCGCTTGGTCCGCGCCGACGAAGCCGACCGTCTGGACCAGCTGGAAGATCATGCTCTTGCCCTCGCCGGTAGGCAGAGCAACGACGAGGCTTCCGCCGGCGGGGGTCGAGAGCGCGGCACGTACGGCAGCGCGCTGTCCGCGGCTGCGATAGGAGGTTCGACCGACAGCGGTGAGCAATGGATCGCCCTCGCAACCCGCCCTGTTAAACTCACGGCGAGTTGCCTCGGACGCAGCAAGGGTTTCGACGCCGTCGCCGGGAGCCACGAGCCATGCCGGCTTCCAGGGCTGGAGCGTCACCAGTCGCGCTTCGCCAGCGGAAGTGTTGTGTAGCCCGACCGCATCCCAACTGGTGAACCCGTCGAAGCGTGGGTGCGAAACCAGGACAGCGGGGGACACCATGGCGCCGCGCCGGACATGCTCATAGGTCATGGCTTGGCGGAGCAACACGGCCAGATCGAGTGCGCTCGCCTGGCGCGCCGGGTCGACCAGCGCTTTGCGCAAACGCTCGACCGCGGGTGACCGGGCTTGCCAGTCCGCCTCGCTATCAGTGCGGATGAGCAATTGGCTCAGGGCGACAAAGGCGTCATGGCCATCGAGGTCAACCATGAGCGGACCTCGTGAGCGCCCCACCCAGGATGAAACATCCCATGGCGTCGAGCCGGATGGCGGGTGATGCGATGCTGGGCAGGATTGACTCGATCAGAGCGATATCCTCGCGTGCCATCGAGTCGCCGGCCGATTGGCGGCGCTGGAGCCGGTTTCGGCGCCGCTGTAGATCGCTTGCCGCCAGTGTCGTCGCCGCGGTGATCGCATCGAGCACGGCGGGCTGCTCAGACAAGGTTTGCCGCGCGCCGTTCCGCACGCGACGGCACACTGCCGGAAACACAGCGGGGTCAATATAATCGGCGAGGATATGCGGCCGGCTTCCGAGATTGATGTCGGCGCTCAGGCCTTTGCCATGCCCGTTATACGGCTTGGACAGGATTGCGAGCAGCGCAGGATCGATGACCATTTCACCATTGATGTCGATGAACAGGGTCTGCTCGCTTTGCGCAAAATAGCGCTGCGCGCGGCGTAACGTGGCAAGTTCGGCGCGCGACGGCGCGAGCAGGTCGGCGATGTCGAGACTGGGCTCGATCGTGAAGCAGAGCTTGAATCCGATCCAGGCGTCGCCAAGCCAGTCCGCGACCGGCCGATAAGTGACGAACGCGGTTCCGCGATCGTCCCAGCGCGTGAAGCGCGCCAGCACGTCAATGTGCGGCGTACCCGGGCGCAGCAAGGTCACGGCGGTCCGGCGTGTCGCGATCCGGCGCTTCCAGCTCAGCGGCTGGCTGTCGTCGAGTTCCAATTGCTGTTGCCACGGCAAGCGCGGGATCAAGGTCTGCTTGGTTATACCGAGCTTGAACGGATCTTCCTCGGGCCAGGCGTAGGGCCGCTTCTTGAGTTGCAGTGTGTCGATCAGCCATTGATCGACGCCAGCCTCAAGCGCCGCCTCATCAGCTTCGGCGTCATCCAGAGCCTGGATGAATGTTTCGACCGGTTCCTCTGCAAGCGCGATCCGGTCGAGGGCATATTGTTCGTCCTGCGACTTTCGTTCGTCGGCGATCTGGCCTTTGATCTCCTCGGCCAGCGCGATTAGAGCATTGGGCCCGGTCATCAGCAGGGTGTCGAGCGCGCGGGTCTCGAAATCATCCAGCAGGAATTGCACATCGCTGATCGAGCGGTGGAAAATCGACAGGCCGTCGGCGAGCAACGCCTGCCAGGCTGCAAAGGGGCTTTCGTCTTCGTCCGAAGGCAAGAGTATCCGGTGACGGATGATCCCCTGTCGCCGGCCATAGCGGTCGAGGCGGCCGATGCGCTGCTCGATCCGGGCAGCGCTCAGCGGCAGGTCGAGATGCACGATCGCATCGGAGAAACTGAGATTGAGACCTTCTTCGGCCGTCCGGTCGCCGATGAGAACCGCAGCATCGGGCGCTTGCGCGAACGCCGCGACGCCGTCCTCCTTGTCATTGCCCGCGTCACCTCCCGAGACGAGTAGAAAGCACGGTGTGTCGCCGAGCGCCTCCTCCAGCGCTCGATGGAACGCGGTTGCCAGCGCCTCAGCCGTCGCGAACACAACGATCTTGGGCTGATCGACGTCGGCCCGCAGCGTCTTGATTAGCCTCCGCACGCTTTCGACCATCGTTTCGATGCGGTCGGCATCGTCGTAGTCCTGGGCTTGCTCGCGCAGCGCGTCGAGGATTTCCGCCTCGCCGGCGAAGATCGGCATGACACCAGTCAGCCAGGCGCGAAGAGCGTCAGCGCCTTCGGACACCGCGCCGAGAAGATTGCGGTAGCGCGCGGCGAGAAGCGGCACCCCCGGATCGCCATCGACTAGCGAGTCGACCGCAGCCGACCGCCAGTCTTCAAGCGTGCCAAGCAGCACCGCCAGGTTGTCGCTCGGATCGCCTTCGATGCGCACATGGGTCATGGCGCCGCCATCAGGTCCGCGTGGTCGAAACTCCCATCCCTGGGCATCGGCGCGACGCGAGCGGATCAGACGCTGGTGGATGCGATAGCTGTCGGCGATATGCTCCTTGAGCGCGCCGCATAGGTCGACGAGTCGTTCGGGTGCCTCTCGCGTTGCCTCAATCAACTGCGGCGCCAACTCTTGGACTACAGGATCGTCGGGAAAGCTACGGACTAGTTCAGCGCCGCGCTGGCGCAGCACAATGCCCGATGCGTCCGGGTCGAGACTAAGGAGCAAGCGGCCGATCGCCCGGCGCTGTTCGAGCTTCAGGCGAAAACCGTCAAGATCGTCGAGCGGATGGGTCAGCGGATCGAGCAAATTGAGCAGTGCCAGGAACCGAGCCTCCTCGCCAAGCGGCGGCGTTGCGGACAGCAGCAACAACACCGGCACGTCTCGGGCGAGCTCGCGCAACCGAGCCGCCGATGCTGAAAGCGGGCCGTCCTCGAGTCCAACCAGATGATGCGCTTCGTCGACCACCAGAACATCGGGTGTTCGCGCGACCCGCTCGATTTCGGCATGCGAGCAACATTCGAAGGGCTCGCCGAACTGGTCGAGGCGGAGCTTTTCGGAAAGTTCGCGCCGCCACTGCTCGCACAGCGCCGACGGGGTCGCGATCAGTACCTCGGTGTCGGGATTGTCGATCAGATGCTGGCGGATGATCAACCCGGCCTCGATTGTCTTGCCCAGCCCGACCTCGTCGGCGAGGAGATAGCGCTGGATCGGATCACTGAGCACGCGGCGCACCGCTGCGACTTGGTGCGGCACGAAGTCGATCCCGGCCGAGAGCAGCGACGTCAGACCTTGAGCCGCACTGGTCAGCGATCGCAGCGGCGTCAGCGCGGCTTGCCGGCGGTCGTGCAGATACTGGCTTTCGGCGGCGCCGGCCGCGAGCATTTCGGCCGGATCCTCGGGCGCATTCCACGGCCGGACGAATAGGTCGATCTCGCTGAAGTCTTTTTGCTTCCCGTTGGGGAAGCGGACCTCATAAGTGACAAGGCCATTTTCCTGCTGAAGATAGTCGCTGATGCGACCGACCCGCATACGCCCGTCGTCGAGAACATAGGCCCGGGTCTGCGGGCTCAAATAGGCGCGGACGACCGCGCTCACCTCGCACTCGATATCTTCGCTGCGCTGGATCGAGTGGAAGATCGAGACGACGCAGCGGCCCTCGGCCGCAGATTGCAGCTTCCCGACGCCCTTTTGCCCGGGCAATTCGACGAGCATCCCCCTGAACAGACCCGTATCCCTCGATGGGCGATTCCCCACAATCGCACCGTTAGGACCATCTTACTGACAGAGGGTTGAGAACCAACCAAAAACGGCAAGCGCTACTCGTCCAAACTGCTCCGATGTTCTTGCCAGCCCTTCATGCGCAATTCGCAAGCCGGACAGGTGCCACAGCCGTAGCCCCAGTCCTGCAAGCGATCGTGGTCGCCACGATAGCAAGTATGAGTGCCGGTGCGGATGAGGTCGACCAGTTTCTCGCCACCCAGTATTTTTGCCAGACCCCAGGTCTGCGCCTTATCGAGCCACATCAACGGCGTGTGGACGACCGAGCGGCTGCCAATACCGAGGTTGAGCGTGACTTGGAGCGATTTGAGCGTATCGTCGCGGCAATCGGGATAGCCCGAATAGTCGGTCTCGCACATGCCGCCGACGAGATGCCGCAGTTCGCGGCGTGAGGCGAGCGCAGCGGCGAGCGTAAAGAACAACAGATTGCGACCGGGCACGAAGGTGTTGGGCAAGCCATCGGCGCGCAGCGCGATCTCGGCATCGCGGGTGAGCGCGGTCTCGCTGACCTGGCCCAGCACCGAGAGGTCGAGCTTGTGATCCGGCCCGAGCCGCGCGGCCCATGCCGGATTCAATTCAACAATGCGCGCACGAAAATCGTCGCGGCATTCGAGTTCGACGCGGTGACGCTGGCCATAGTCGAACCCGACGGTCTCGACGGTCTCGAACCGGTCCAATGCCCAGGCAAGACAAGTGGCGCTGTCCTGCCCACCAGAGAAAAGGACGAGCGCGCCAGCGTCGCCGGTCATGCCGCGACTTCCTCGCCCCAATAGGTGCAGGCGTCGCCGCTGCTGTCGCGGTAGACGCTGACCTTGAACAGATTGTCGAGTTCGGGCGAGAGCCGGTTCCAGATCCAGCGGCTGAGATTTTCCATCGTGGCGGGGCCGAGGTCGTTGATCTCGTCGAGGAAGCGATGATCGAGCGCATCGCGGGCATCTTCCATCGAGCGCTCGAGCAGGCCGAGATCGACGATCATCCCAGTCGCGGGATCGGGCCGCCCGCGCACGGTCACCTCGGCACGGTAGCTGTGGCCGTGGATGCGGCGGCTCGATTCGGTATCGATCGACCGTTCCAGCGTGTGGGCGGCATCGAAACGAAATTGCTTGCTGAGCTCAAACATCAGCGGATCCCGATCATCTTGTGCGACTGGAGCGAGAGGCGCCAGCGCGGGTTCTGGGTGCAATAGGTGATCGCAGCCTCGAGATTGGCGGCGGCGGTCGGCGAATCCATCGGCTGCAGGAAAAAGTGCTCGAAGGCGAGATGCTCGAACCGCTCGGGCGCCGCCTTCTCCTGCGGGTAGACAAGCTTGAGTTCATTACCTGCAAGTAGCACCAGTTCGGCATCGGCCTTGGGGCTGACGCAGATCCAGTCGAGCCCCCGCGGCGCGGGTTGTGTGCCATTGGTCTCTATAGCGATTTCGAAACCGCGCGTGTGCAACGCGTCGACCAGGTCCTGGTCGACCTGGAGCAGCGGCTCGCCGCCGGTCAGCACGACGTAGCGATCGGCCCGAGCGCCAGCCCATTCGGACTCGATCGCGTCGGCTAGGGCTTGGTCGTCGGCGAAGCGCCCGCCGCCGCTCCCGTCCATGCCGACAAAGTCGGTATCGCAGAACGTGCAGACCGATGTTGTGCGGTCGCCCTCGCGTCCTGACCATAGATTGCATCCGGCGAACCGGCAGAACACCGCCGCACGCCCCATCTGGGCGCCTTCACCCTGCAGCGTCTTGAAGATCTCCTTGACCGCGTAGCTCATGATCTATCGGCCGTGGGTTCAAGGAGCGGCGCCGGCGCCCGCTTGGCCTTCTTGCGCAGGTCCGCCTTCACGATGCCCACCAGATAATGTTTGAGCAGCGCGACATCGCGGTTGACGTTCTGCAAGCCATTCCACCGCCGGACCTCGCCATCCATATGCCACTCGCCAGCGGTCCAGGCGGTCTTGTCCTTAAGGCATTCCATCCCGGTTCTGAAATCCTCGACCGTCCGCGCCTCCCCGCGCTCGGCGAGCACTTCCATGACGTCGCCCATGGCCTGGATGCCGGCGCCGTGCAGCAGGCGAGAGGTATTTGGCTTCTGGCCGTGCCACGCCTCGGGCCAGACCTTCTTCACTGCGTCGAAGAAATTTGACATCAGCCGCACACAGCGTTCCTCGCCCTTCGCACCCCGGATCAGCTCGCGCATCACCCCGTTGCTGAGCGACTCCATGATGATCTTCTGCATCACCGTGTCGGCGATGATGCCCTCGGGACAGGTATGCTGCTTGATATAGCCCTTGAGCGCGGTGTTCTCGAAGTTGAGCCGCGCCGTCAGATCGGAGGCGACCGACCGCCGGCTGAGCCGCGGTGGCAGATCGCCGACGGTCGGCAGCAGCTCGTAGATCAGCGACTTGGGCAGCGGCTTGGTATTGTTGATGAGCACGAATTGGCGGCGGAGTTCCGCCTCGTCGCGGCAGATCAGCGCCGAGACGAAGACCTGGAAGTCGCGGTCGAGATCGGCAAGCGCCGACAAACGCTGCTGGCCGTCCACCACCAATCCGGGAACGCTGCTGCTCATGTCAATCGCCAACTGCACGGCGCCATTCCCGAGGTCCTCAACGCTGACGCGATCGGTAAAGGCGACGACGATCGGGTTGGGCAACACTGCGTCGGGCTTCTCGAGATAGTCGCGGATCTCGCGGATATGGGCGGCGACTTGCGGCCGCTGGAACCCGCTGAGCTCGCCCTGGGCGTCTCGGCCGATCCGGTCGATAGCCGCAAAGCGCAGCACGTCCGCGGCTTTTGCCGCGAAGCTGAGCACTTTGTGCTCACTGCTCTGCTGCGCACAGACGGCGAGGTAGGTCATCACTTGGTTCAACGGCACGCTTCAAATCCAGTCGTTCGATATGATCTTGGTAGACCGCGAGATTGTGAATCCCGCGGCGCTTGTTGCGATTGCTTCCGCGAAAGATGATCACATCGATCGCGGCATCCCGGCAGATTTTGCAGGAACATTGCTTCCATGGCCGCTCGGCAAGCGTCGTACGATAGCGCTCGGCCAGGCGCGCCAGCGACGGGCTCGCGGCGCAGTCCTCGTAAGGCTTTTCCTCGACCAAAGGCGCACTGTAGACGAGCACGTGATGCAGCGTCTCTTCGAGCCCGGCTTCATCCCGGTCGAACGCGCGCAATGAGCCCAGCGCCAACGCCTCGAGCCGGACCAATTCCTCGGCCCGGAACATACCCTTCTTGACCGCGCGCTGGAGCTTGGGGTTTTCGATCGCCTGCGGCACCCGGATCGAGGTGAAGTAGCGCAGCGCCAACCCGTCGCCCGGCAGATAATAGTTCTGCTTCGCGTCCTTGAACGCGCGAATGAGGGGTGACGTCGTGTCGAAGCTTGAAATGTCGTAGCCGTGGAAGCTGTCGATATCGTCGGCCTTGGCAAAGCCGAGGATGTGGAGGCGTGTCGATGCGGGCACCGTGTCGCGGATCGCTTCCAAACATAACTTGATCTCGGGCGACTTGAGCGGAACCATGCCGCCGAGTGCCAGGTAGTCATAGCCCATGGCGACCAGCCGACGCGCCGCCTCGGCCATGCTGCCGGGCGACCAGCCCTGGATCACGCCCATCGGGGTGAAGCCCGCGTCCATCACTTTGGCCTCGCGCAGGAATCCCTCGGCGTTCTCTAGCGTGATGTCGAAGCGCTGTCGGGCGTCGGTCGACCCGCCAGCCAGCCCCGCGAGGCCGGCGTCGAAATCGAAGATGATATGGTCGACCGAGGCGCCATGGGTGAAGCCGCATTCGTCGTAGAATTCGGCCATTTCCACCGGCGTGTACGGCGGCTTCTCATCCTGCACATAAGTGAAGGCGCCGCAATCGCCGAAAATGTCGAGATGTGCGAACTCGGGCTTGTCGAGGCGCAGAAACTTGCGGGCCCCAACCAGGCGGAAGCGGCGCGCCTGGCTGGCCGTATATTTGCCCTTCACGCGGTGGTCGCCGACGATGCCGCGCGAGACCAGCACCCCGTCATAGGGCGCATAGCCGAGGATCTCGTGCGGATAGGCGTCATCCCAATATGGCTGGCGCTCGGCGGGGCTGCGATCGGCGATGAAGTCGAATGCAGGATCCACATAATCGAGGCTGTCAGCGAAGATGAACTTCATGCTGCCGCCCGCGCGAGATCGCGCTCGATGTGCACCAGATGATCGCTGAGCTTGGTGATGTGCTGCGAGGTCGACTGGATTTCGTTCCAGGCAAGGCCGAGGCCCTCCCATGTGCCGGCGGTCCAGCAGCACAAGGGCGCGATGCGCTTGAGCATCGTGCGCACCGCCGCCACCTTGTCCGGCGCCGCATCGGCGCGCAGCATGATCGTATCCATCAACGCGCCCATCGCGCGGATGCCGGCGGAGTGCATCAGTCGGCTGTCGGCCGGTGGCTTGCCCCAGGCCTCTGGAAAGGTGTCGCGGACCGCCGACCAGTAGAGGAGAAGCGCATCGTACATGGCGACCGTGTCGTTGCCGTCACCATTATGCTTGAATTGGCCGAGCGCCCCGGCTGGGGTCTTGAGGCTCGCCTTCATCGTTTCAATGAGCGCATTGTCGGTGACGATGCCGGCACGGTCCTTCGCATCGGACTCGCGCTTGATCAGGCCGAAGAAGGGCGAATTCGGATCGGTGTTGAGCGCTTCGCACAGCGCGCTCGGCAACCGGCGTGCCGCCAGATCGCGCGGCAGCAACACGCTCACCTCGGGCAGCAGTTCGTTGATCAGCCGGGTCGGCAGCGGCCGCGCCTTGTTGACCAGGATGAACTGCTCGCGCTGCGTCTCGAGCGCATCCGACACGAACCCGACCACCGGTACGGCGATCGTTCGGTCCTTGGCGGCGCTCAGCGCCAGCGAGCGCTGCTGCCCATCGACGATCCAGGCGGCGCGCCGGCCCTCGGGATAGATCGGTATCGACAGCGTGCCCGCATCCCCCACTTCGCACATATTGCCCGGCGAGCGGCCACGCGCCGAGGCGAACTCCACTTCGGGCGAGATGGCAAGGATGATCGCATTGGGAAACAGCACCGGGCCGCTGTCGAGAAAGGCCGTGATCTCCTTAACGTGATCGCGGATCTCGCGGCGTTGGAAGCCCTTAAGCTCCTGATCGTCGCGGCGGATCCGGCTGATATCCGCCACCCGGTTGATATCGGCGCCATAGAGGAAGAACGCAAAGACACTGGTCCCGCCGGCCTGCTCGGCGCGCACCGCGCGGACCTTGAGAGTTTCGCGTCCGCTCATGCGCGCTCACTCCGCACCTGGCGGGCCAATTCCGCGAACCGGCCCTGCTCGCACGCGATCCCGAGATCGTCGCGGAAGCGGCGCAGCAGCCGCGAGGAACTGCCGCGCTCGGCATCCCAATGCGCCCGGATCAGATCAAGCAGCGCTGCGTCATCATGGCGGATGCGGTCCACCTTGGCCGGCATCCGCCAACCGTCCAGCGTCGCCGACACCTCCGCGGCGTGCTCGGCCGCCGAACGTCCTTGCGGCTCGCCGCGCGTCAGTTCTGCGAAATGGCGAAGCGCCCGGCCGGCAAAATCGCTGCGCGTGCCGCGATTGCAGCTGTCCGGACCATCGAGCCGGTCGTCATAGGGCATGACGAAGGGCTGTAGTGCGGCAGGAACGCGATCGAGGCGCGCGCGGGTAAAGAGCCTGAGCCGACCGAGCATCGATGTTGGAAGGGCGAGAAGATCCTCCGCGATCATCTCGATATAGGCGTCTGACAGTGCCGCGCAGATCAGCCCGTGCGCGCCCTCGACCGCATCATGTAGCGTGACCGCAAAAGGAGAGACCTTGCACAGCGCCTCCCACCAGCGCTCGACGCTGAACGCGCCGGTTACGCGCGAGCGGACGCTGTCCGGGGCGTCGACGAGCACGGTGCAGGCATAGGGCGGAACCGCTGTCGAAACGTCGATCAGGCCAAGACCCGCGGAGACGACCAGCAGTCTTGCGTCGAGTAATTCCGCCGCGGTGACGGCTTCGCGAAAGCCGCGACCGCCGTAAATGTCTTCCCCGGGGAACCGCGTCGGCTCAGCCGCCAGGCGTTGCGACCATTGACGGGCCAGACCATCGAAGTCGGCTGGCGGGAGGGCGGCCATGTGAAGAGCGTCGGAAACCGGCTTGCGCTTGCGATTCGTACAGGTGGTGATCACGAGCGTCACTAATTATAGGCCCCCTATCCGCATTAGCGCATGCATTAATCCATAACGATGGATCGCACGTTTTGCCACATTTAATGCACGAAATCATATCGAACGTTTTGCCAGTAAATGCGCGCTCCAGCGTCACGCACCGCGATACATAGCGCGCCGCGCGCGCCACATGATCGGCTAACCGCTGTTCGCGCTGCTGACGCTTAATGCGCGTTTCGGAAAGCGCGAACTGGCGACCCGAAATGGCACCGTTGGGTCGCCGGAGCCCGTGCCAAAGGTGGCGAAATGCGCTGGGATAGCGGGGCCTCTACGCTCAGTTCCATGCTGCGGATCGATGCTTGCCGGCTTTTCTATCCTGTGGGCCGCAATCGAGAAGGATTTAATCGCGTCTTCGATTGCGAAAGTCCCAGACGCGGATGCCCATCTTGCGAGCCTTGTCGGCGAGATTGTCCTGGATGCCGGTGCCCGGAAACACGATGACACCCCGCGGCATCTTCTCCAGCATGGCATCGTTGCGCTTGAACGGCGCGGCCTTCTTGTGCCGGTTCCAGTCGGGCCGGTAGGGATCCTGCGGCACACCCCGGTCGCGCGCCCAGCAGGCGGCGATGCGTTCGGCGCCGGTCGGCGTCGCGCCGTGCATCAGGATCAGGTTCGGAAGCTGGGCGTGGACCTTGTCCAGCACGGCGTAGATGCGCTGATGGTCGTTGCAGTCGACGCCGCCGGTAAAGGCGATCCGCACGCCATCGGGATCGAAGACCCGTTGCTTCTCCCAGGCGCGCTTGCCGAGCGCCTTGCGGCTGTCGAGCACTGCAGAGGTCAGCGCCTTGTGGTTCACCATTGCGCCCGAACGCGGCAGCCAGGGCTTGCGGATATGGATGCGGAACTGGTCGGCGGCAGCATCGCGGAAAAACTCCATGGTGTCCCGGCGCTCGATCGTGGTGATGCCTTCGGCGATCTTGCGTTCCAACTCGACCGACTTCACCTCGCTGCCATCCTGTTCGCGCTGAAGCCGTTTCTGCGCTTGCTCATTGTCGTCGAGTTCGCGCTCGATCCGCTCGCCGGCGCGGTGGAAGACATTGACGATGCCCCAGGCGAGATCCTCAAGGTCGGGTTCGATCCGTGTGTCGATCAGGCACGAGACCAGCGCGTCGAACATCTCGGCGACCGCGCCGCCGGCGATGCGGTCGTCCGGCAAGGGCCGATGATCGGGTTCATCCTCGAAGGGACGGCAGCCGTAAAGCTGCATTTCCTGAAGCAGGTAGGCGGTAGAGCCGGGCTGCGCTTCGTGTCCATCGTCCTGGTCGGTCGCCATCGAAAATCTCCGTGATCTGACAGCCGCGCCTCTCGCGGCCTTCGTGGCGACGGCAGGCGGCGGGCGGAGCGGGACAGAACCGCGGCCCTTGGGGCGCGGCCGGAGCGAAGCGGAGGATGGCGGGCGGGCGGCAATTTTGCTTCGCGATGCAAAGAACCGAAGGTTCGGCGGAAAATAGCCGCCCTTCCGCCATTGCCGTCCTGATCCGTTTGCCGCAGTCGCCCTCTACCGAAGGCACGAGCGCGCGGCGTCTCGAAGATGCCGGTGATGAGCGTGATCACCCGCGACTAGAGACGTTCCCCGCAGTCCAACCCTTACCCCTGCATCAGGAAGCGCTCCGCATCCTCCGTCCGGAGTTGATCCCGCAGCCTCTGGGTGAGCCGCTCCCGCCCGAAGGTGGTAAGATCGTCGTTGAAATCCCCAAGCCTGGGTTCGAGCGGCACCACCTCGATCCCCGCCGGGATCGCCCGCTCGGTGAGCGTCTTCAACGCCCCCGCACCGGCAGGATCGTCATCGCGTGCGACATAGAGCCGGCGCAGCATGGCCGGGAACAGAATGGCAGCGAGATGCGCGGCCGAGAGCCCGGCGATCGCCGGCATCAGCGGCATGACCTGGCGCAGCGACAGCATGGTCTCGATGCCTTCGCCCGCCATCATGACGGGGCCACCTGGCCCGAACCGGACGCCGTGTCCGAGCAGATAGCCCATGGCGCGGCGCGGATAGGCGACGGGAGCTTTGTCGGAGCTGCCCGGTTCCAGCCAGGTCCGATGAGCCCCGGTGACGCTGCCGTCGAGATCGGTGACCGCCGCGATCATCGCCGGCCATGCGGGACGCGTATCGGGTGCGTCGTCCTTCGACGCGCGATACCAGCAGTTGCCGTGAAATCGGAGCGCCTCGCAGCCGGTGAGGTCGATGATTTGCCGGAATGCGAGATAGGCGGCGACGGGGCTTCCGGCGACTGGCTTCGCCGCTGCC
The DNA here is from genome assembly GCF_000013985.1 of Sphingopyxis alaskensis RB2256. Taxonomy (GTDB): domain Bacteria; phylum Pseudomonadota; class Alphaproteobacteria; order Sphingomonadales; family Sphingomonadaceae; genus Sphingopyxis; species Sphingopyxis alaskensis. The sequence continues at coordinate 2,796,510 of NC_008048.1, forward strand.
CAGAGCCGCTGCGCTGCTTGCCGTGTGCCGGTCGGCGCCTTGCTGCGTCTAACCGGCTTATCCTCGGACGGCGGCGGTATGGGCAGGCGCAGAAAATGCCGGGCTTCGTCCAGCGTCTCGCGCATGGTCCGGCAGTTCCGGGTGATGGCGATGATGTCGAGCAGATCGCCATGATCGCCGCTCTGCGCATCGGTCCATTTGCCGGCTTGGCCGCGCCCGTCGGGGGACGCGGCCAGACGGACATAGAGGCTTCGCCCCGGCGTGTTGTGAACGTCGCCGACCAGCCAGTAGCGGCCTTCCCGGTGCCCGTTGGGCAGGTAGCGGCGACACACGCTCTCCGCATTCTCGGCGAGACGTTCGGCAATGATGGTTGCGGGGCTTTGCATCGCGGGGCTCCTCAGGCGGCCTTGCGCATGGAGAGCCGTTCGATCGGATATCGCTCGAGCAGCCGGTCCAGCACATCGGCGCCGACAGCCCCTGCCGGCACGTAGAGCCTGAGTTTCCACGAGACGATCTCCGAAATCAAGCCCATGGCCTTGAGACGCTCGACACCCAGATCATTGAACCCGGTGATCTCGATCCGCCAGTGGTGCATGGCACGGACACGCTGGAGCTTCTGCTCCTGCGCCAGATGCAGCACGGCTTCGCCAGTCATGAGCATCGAAAGCGCTTCCTCGCCGGAGAGCCGTACCGGACCATCGTCATTGGCGACGCTGGCCGCCCAAGCCGGAGATACGCGGCGACCGATGACACGCTCGCCATCATCGCTCTGGAGCCGATAAACGCGCGTCGACTCGTCGGGCAGTCGCTTCCATATCGGCAGCAGCAGGCCGGAAACCATGTGCAGCGTCGAAGTCTCGTGCGTCGGCAGTCCTGCCAGTTCCGCCTTCCACGCCGCGCTGAACGTTTCGCGGCCTACCTCGTCCCACTGGCTCGCCAGCAGCGTTTCCGCCGGAACGATGCTATCGGTCAGCGGCCAGACCAAGCGCAGGCGCGGATGAACCGCGCCATCGTCATCGGTCACGCTGCGCGCCCGGCGCTGGACGGCGCCGCGGCCGGTCTTGCTGTTGACCAGCAGTTTCGCGCCTTTGCCATCGACCATGGCCAGCGCATCCTCGAGCGACAGCGGCGTCAACCGGTCCTTGCGCTCGATGGTCAGAAGCTGCGTCTGCGCGCCCGTGCCCGGATGGGTGTAGATCGGCATGCGGCCGACAATGCGGAAGCTTTCGGCCTGCAGGGTCTCCAGCCCGATTTCATAGCTGCCCGATGCCCGCGCCTGGTCGATCCGGGCGACAAGCAGGCCCTCGAACGCCTCGAACAGAAGGTTCTGCATCGCAACCGTGAGCGCGAGCATGCGGTTGAGGAAGGTGTTGATCCCCGGCAGCTCGTCCTTGAGGCCGCCGTCGCTGTCGAGAAGCGACAGGCCGGTCGCCGCTTCGAAGCGGGCGAGCGAACAGCCTTCGACCTTGCCGCGCGCGAGAAGGATATAGAGCTGGCGCAGCGCATCGCGGGCATACCAGCTTTCGAAATTGTCCTCGGGCCGGAACATGTTCTGCCCGCCGGTCTGGCGCTGGCCGCGGGTGATCGCGCCCAGAGAATCGAGGCGCCGGGCGATGGTCGAGATGAAGCGCTTCTGCGCCTTCACATCGGTCGATACCGGCCGAAACAGCGGCGGCTGCTTCTGATTGGTGCGGTTGGTGCGGCCGAACCCCTGGATCGCGGCGTCGGCTTTCCAGCCCGCTTCGAGCAGGTAATGGACGCGGCGGCGCTGGTTCGCGGCGCCAAGATCGGCATGATAGGATCGGCCCGTTCCACCGGCTTCGGAGAAGACGAGGATGCACTTGGCGTCATTCTGAAAGGCGTCGGTCTCGTGCAGCGCTGCCGACGCGGGACGGTTCTCGACGGCAAAGCGGACCGAGCCGTCCTCATTGTGCCGGGGAACGACGCGGCGTGAACGCCCGGTGACTTCGGCCACCATGTCCGTCCCGAAATGCTGGACGATCTGGTCGAGCGCGCCGGGAACGGGCGGGTGCGCGGCGAGCCGTTCGATCATCGCGTCGCGGCGACGCAGGGCCTCGCGATTGACGACCGGGTTGCCGTCCTCGTCATGGACCGGCCGGGACGAGAGATTGCCATCCCTATCGGTGAACGGCTCGTAGAGCTGCACCGGGAAGCTGTGCTGGAGGTAAGACAGAACGCCGTCGCGCGGTGTGATGTCCACCGAGACGTCATTCCATTCATCGGCCGGGATTTCGGCGAGGCGGCGTTCCTGCAAGGCCTCGCCGGTCGAGACGATCTGCACCACGGCCGCATGGCCTGCTTCCAGATCACGCTCGATGCTGGCGATGACGCTGGGCGTTTGCATGCTGGTGATGAGATGGTTGAAGAAGCGCTGGAGCATTCCCTGATAGGCGGATTTCGCGGCCGCCTTGGCCTGGCGGTTCAAGGTGCCGTGGCTCGCACTGGTGACGCCGGCGGCTTCGAGCGCGTCGTCGAGGTTGTTGTGGATCACCTCGAACGCCGACGCGAAACTGTCATAGATGCGAACCTGCTCGGTCGTGAGCTTGTGTTCGAGCATCTCATATTCGACGCCATTGAAGGATAGCGAGCGGGCGGCATAGAGGCCGAGGGCCTTCAGATCGCGGGCCAGAACCTCCATCGCCGCGACCCCGCCGTTCTCGATCGCGCTGACGAATTCGCCGCGGGTCGCGAAGGGGAAATCCTCGCCACCCCACAGGCCAAGGCGCTGGGCATAAGCAAGGTTCTGCACCGTCGTCGCGCCGGTCGCCGAAACATAGACAATGCGGGCATCGGGCAGGGCATGCTGGAGCCGCAAGCCGGCACGGCCCTGCTGAGAGGGCGCGACATCCCCGCGCTCGCCCTTGCCGCCAGCGGCATTGGCCATGGCGTGCGCTTCATCGAACACGATCACGCCGTCGAAGTCCGGCCCCAGCCATTCGACAATCTGCTCGACCCGTGATTTCTTGCCGCCGCGTTCCTGCGAGCGGAGTGTGGCGTAGGTCGTAAATAGCACGCCCTCCTCGAGCCGAATGTCGCTGCCTTGGCGGAAGCGCGAGAGCGGCGTCACCAGGAGCCGCTCCTGCCCAAGCGCCGACCAGTCGCGCTGCGCATCTTCAAGCAGCCGGTCCGATACCGAGATCCAGACTGCGCGGCGACGACCCTTGAGCCAATTGTCGAGAATGATGCCCGCGACCTGACGCCCCTTGCCCGCGCCGGTGCCGTCGCCCAGGAACCATCCGCGCCGGAATTCCACAGCGTCTTCGGCGTCCTCCGGCGCGGCGGTGACGACATCGAAGGTCGCGTCGACCTTCCATGCGCCCGACAGATGCCCCGAATGTGCTTCGCCCGCATAGATGACGGATTCGAGCTGGGCGTCGGACAATATGCCGAGCGTCACGAGCTGCGGCGGCAGATGCGGGCGGTAGGAGGGCTTGGGCGGCGCGACCGAAGCCATCGCCGCGGACTGAACCAATGGCGTCGGATGCGCGCTCGCAGAGGGGATCGCGATCGACTGGAGCGCATAGGGTTCGTAGATGCTGTCTCCTAGGCGTTCCGCGGGCGGCGTCCAGTCGACGATGTCATAGACCAGTTCGACCGCTTCCTGCTCCGGAGCTGAAGGGCTGGGGGCCGCAGCGACAGTGCGCGTATTCGTCCGCACAGGCGAGGCCGATGCCGTGACCGGTAGGGCCGCGACCGGAGACGGTGTGGTGGGCGCACGGGGCGGAACCTGTGCCTGAACCCAGCCGAGCAGGGTCGCGGTATCCGGGGCAACGCCCGCGCTCGGTGGGAAGATGCAGAGGTCTTCGGCCGGCAGCTTGTCGATTACGGTCAGACGGGTCTCGATCTTCGTGCCATGCTTCGCATAGACCCTGCCGTCGATCGCGGCGGTGAATACGATGCGCCCCGTCTCCTGCAACCGCGCGAAGGCGTCACGCCACGCTGGCGCATCGGGCGCGCAACTTGCCCCGGTGATCGCGACCAGGCGGCCGCCGGGCTCCAGCCGCGCGAGCGCTGAGGCGATATGGCGCAGCGCCGCGTCCTTCATAGTGCGCTCGACATGCGCGACCGCCGAGAAGGGCGGGTTCATCAGCACGACGCTCGGGCGGACGTCGGATGGCAGCCGGTCGTCGATCGAAGCGGCGTCATGGCCCGAGACCGGAACATCCGGAAACAGCAGCCGCAGCAATTCCGCGCGGGTCTCGCCGAGCTCGTTAAGCGTGAGCCTCGCCCGCGCCAGCAGGCCGTGGACGGCGAGCATGCCGGTGCCGGCGGATGGCTCCAGCACCTGATCGCCGGGGCTGATCGAAGCCGCCACGCTGGCGACGAAAGCAAGGCCAGGCGGCGTCGAGAATTGTTGCAGAGCTTGAGAGCTTTCCGAGCGGCGGGTGTGCGTGGGCATCAAAGCGGCGATGCGCTCGATCAGCGCCAGCGCACTCGGTGCCGCGCGGCCGACAATTGCTTGGCCATAACGGCGCAGGAACAGGATTTCGGCGGCCTCGCAGGCGTCGTAGGCGCTTTTCCAGTCCCAGGCGCCTTCGGAATCGCTCGCGCCAAAGGCGCCGGTCACGGCCAAACGGAGCTGTGCCGTATCAATGGCACGCCCGGCCTCGATTACGGGCAGGAGGCTGCGCGCGGCGGCCAGCAGGGCACAGGCACGCGCCGCAAAGCCGGATGCAGCCGCAAGGGGCGCGGCGCGAAGCGCCGCGTCGGAAAGGATGTGGGTCATGAGTGGAGGTCTCCGGGAGAGCGGGAACAGGTGAAGCCCGCCGGATGCTCTCCCTTTTGAGGCCCGGCCGGGTTCCCCCTCCCGGTCAGGACTCTCCCTCTTACCTGACGCATTCTCGATGCCGAGCGTTTGCAACCGCGCCAGTTGCGGAGAGGAAATCAAGTCGATGGAATTTGCATGGACTGGTGCAGGCCGCCCCGGATGCTTACATCATAAGGCAAGGAAATCTGGGCGATTGCACGCGTTCATTGACTGCTAAGGCCTATCGGCTAGAATGGCGGCGGAGCAAAACATGCAGCATATTGGCCGTTACAGCTTCTCGGATCATCAGCGTGCGAAGGAAGCTTCGCGCGCAAGGGATGAGTCTGACCTGCGTAATGGCCATGTTTCGCGCGAAGAACTGCGAGCGGCCAATGGTGTTTTTTCTTCGCTCGATATTGCGGCGTCATCCATCCGCCGCCGGCGTCTGATTGGCCGCTGAGCGCAAGGAGCCCCTGGCTCGAACGACTGTCATCAAGCTCGCCTCCGTTCTCGGACTGGAGGATAATGCGTTTATCGTCGGCGGACAGGCATTGAATCTGTGGGCAGAGCGTTATGCCCTAGGACGCCCCGAGCTGATCGCCTTTGGCCCCTTCACATCCAAGGATCTCGACTATTTCGGTCATCGGCAGGCCGCGAAGAAGCTGGCCGATGCCTTGAACGGAGAAGTCCACTATCCCGGCCCGGACGATCACACGCCAAATTCAGCGGTCGTGACCGCGACCATCGACGGAATCGATCTTGAGATCGATTTTCTCAGTGACGTCATCGGCGTGAAGGCGAATGCCCTCGAACGTGATGCGGTCGAGTTGATCGTGCCGGTACGAGGAAACGGGGTCGACGAACTCGTGCTCCCCGTGATGCATCCGCTGCATTGCCTTCAAAGCCGCGTAGCCAATGTCGTGACTCTCGGCCGTCACGATGATGTCGCGATGCGGCAACTCGCAGCGGCGCCGATCGTGCTGCAGGCCTATATCGACGAGATGCTGGCCGAAGGCGACGTGAAAGAAGCAAAGCTGGTTCTCCAGCGGCTCTTCGAGTTCCTGCGGGGCGACATCGCCGCGCGGAAGTGTCCCGAACTGCCGATGCGCAATCCCGCAGAGATATTCGCTGCATTCCAGCGGGACCGCAGGCTTGATCTGCGATTCCGCTGGTTCAACCTGCGCTCGATGCGACGCACGCTCCGATCAAGGCGCCGTCGGCGCGAGTGATCAATCGCTTGCGCTTCGGGAGGTCGCCGAGGCGCGCTCAGGCGGGCGGGATATAGGCTTCGTAGGGGTTGCCGGGAGCGAGATGACCGAACGGCGTCATCACATAGTCGCCTTCATCGCGGCCCACGGCGCAGATTACAAAGCGGGTCTCGCCGCTTTCCACCTCGGTGCATTCCATCAGCGCCAGATCGCCCGCCTTGGCAGCTTTCACCAGCGTCTCGAAATTGGCGCGGGCGTAATCAGGGATTGCCATAACCGATCTCCCCGTTGGCCTGAGCTTCCTTGTAGAAGCGGTCGAACAGCGTGTTGGTCGATTCCGAACGGATGGCCTCGGCGGTGATCAGCATGGCGAGGCCGCCGAAGCCATCGACCCGCATCTTCGAACAGGTGAAGGCCATGGTCACCGTCAGATGATCGAGGTCTGGCGAGCGGCGCACGATGTCCTGCAGCACGTCGGCCCAGATGTCGCCGCACATGTCGAGTTCAATGTCATCCTCGCCAAGAATCGCATCGGGCTGCTCGTCGAGCAGCTTTTGCGCAAGACGGCTGGTGTCGGGCTTGGCCGCATCGAGGGCTGCCCGGACGTCGCCAACGGGCATGAAGATAAGGTCGTTGGCACCGTCCTCGCTGTAGTAATAGGCAGTATCGTCAGCGATTTCCTCATCGAACACCTGTGCAAGGAACAGGCGTTCGATCGGCAGCATGGCGCTGAGCGGAATAAATGGTTCGACCACGGTCGGAGTGTAATAGTCGGCCATCATCTGGCTCCTTGATATGTTTTGCCCCCCGGCGATGGGCGCCGAGGGCGGTGGTTTGTTTGACAATGTGCGGTTGCCGTTTGTCAGGCAGCGACGGCCTCGAACGGATCGACGTCGCGGTGGATCGGCTGTGCGCGGCCCATCCAGGGCTCGGGCCGGATGCAGCGGACCCAGTCGGCGAAGCTCGGGATGAACCCCAGATCTTCCCGAATGTGCTGCTCCCCAATCAGGCGAACGGGGACGACGCGGCCCGTCGAGATGGTGATCGTCGCGCCGAAGAAGCGTTCGAGCATGAAGATGCCCTCGGCGTGATGACGCAGTGCGCGATGCCGGAAATCCGCGGTGATCGCCTTGGATTCATCGAACCACTGGTGGAGCGGCAGATAGTCTTCCGGCTCGCCGCCCCATTTGCGGACCGAGGAAAGCGCATGGTGATAGCAATGTCCCATCATCGCCTCCTCACCATTCGTGCGCGTGGTTTTCGGACGAGGTGAACCGCTCATTATAGTCGAGCGTGATCGTCCCGGCGGTCACGTCGAAGGTGAACTCGCCATAGGCGCCATCATTATTCTCCCATCCGCAATGCGTCTGGCGCAGCAGGTCATAGGCGAGGTTCTCGATCGCCTCGCTTGCCGACAGGTAATTGGCGACTGGCTGGCCGGCGCCGTAGTCCAGCATCCTCACTTCAACGGCACCGCCGGACAATTCGGCCGGCTGATCGCCGATGAAGGCGGCGACATCCTCGATCTGGCCACTATCGCCATAGCCGTCGAAGGTGACGGTTACGAGCGTGATGCCCGCCGAAGCGAGGCGGGCGAACAGCCGTGCCTTGTTTTCGGGAACGAGCTTTGCGGCGTCGGCTTCCCACTGCGAGAAACGTTGCATGATTGCCGCCATGTCGAGGGCGGGCTGGGTTGCGTCCGTCATTGCGGATCTCCTGAAAGGCAAAAGCCCGACGCGGAGGTCGGGCTTTTGGGGATTGACGAAAACAGGGTGAATGGCGCCGCCGGGTCATTCCCGAAGGCCACCGGAGGCGATGTCGGCGATCCATTCGACCGCCTCGTCGAAATCCGCGTCGTCGTCCTCGACCTGCCGCGCGAGGGCGATGGCGCCGGGGCGGCCAAGCTGCCCAAGCCGCTGGAGCGCAAGCAGCAACACGGGCGCCAGTTCATCCGCCGTCGCGGTGTCGATCTGGGAAGTTCGCATCATATGACTCCTGAAAATGCGAAAGCCCGACGCGAAATGCGCCGGGCTCGAATGATGAAGGGAGGATGGACGGGACGGCCGAAACCGCCCCGCCCGGATGTCAGGCCGCTGCCGCGATGCCTTCACCGCCGTTATCGACCGGCGGCGCATCGTCATCGAGAAAGGCGGGTAGTTCGGCGGTTTCGGTTTCCGCTGCCGGATCATCGGCAGGTGCATCGAGCAGTTCGGGCGTTCGCATCGGCTCGGGAAGCCAACCCGAATCCTCCAGCAGCCGTTCGGCCTCGTTCGCCATGTCGCCCTTCTTCAGATGATCGATCATCTCGGCGAACTTCGGTCCCTTTGCCTCGGCGACGTCGGCAAGGATGCGCGGCTTGGTCACGCTGCGGAAATAGCCCTCGACCGTCGGACGCCAGCCCGCGCCGACCAGATCGAGGCCGACAGCTCGCGCCAGGACATGGCTATGCGCGATACGCCGCTCGATGCTGTGCTTCGAGATGCGGCCGTTGTCATACTTCGGCACCACCTCATGCTGCGCGTTCAATGCCTGCGAGGCGCAGTGCGCGAACAGCGCCGCCTGTTCGGCCCCGTCGAACTGGAGCAGCGCGTCCCACAGCTCCTTGTCGCTGTCCGGCAGCCGGTCGGCCCAGCGCTTGTGGCGCTCAGCAATCGCCTTGACCGGTGCGCTGTCGCGCAAGCCCGATGGCGAAAAACCGAACGACACCTTGCTGAGCGACAGTTCCAGGCAGGATTCGCGACTGTAGGTGTAGAAGGTGCTGAGCACTAATGCGTGCAGCACCGCCGCGAAGGCCGTGGACGGATTCTGCGCGAACGCGTCCTGTAGGGCAAGCGTGCGCCAGGCGGTCAGTTCAGCGACGAGGCGATCGGGAAGGGGCTTGAGGATTTCACCATCCTCCTCGTCATCCCCGCCAGATGCCGCGCCGATCGGCACGACATTGGTCTCGGCCGTGCCAGCCAGCGTATCGCCTTCCTCTCCGGCAGAGGCGCCGCCGACGCCGCAAACGGCATCGGCTTCACCGTCTTCGCCCTCGATGACCGGCTCATCCTCAGGACGGACATAGCCGCGCTCGACGCAGAGCGATCCATCGACCTCGATCGACACGAACACGCCGGCCCGCGCCATCTCTTGCGCGTCGAAGGTCAGCGGTCGCTCGACCAGCGCGCCGATCTCCGCATCGATGGCAGCAATACGTTCATGCACCTCGTCCGGTACGTCCGGATCGTCGGACCACTCCGCTTCGATCTTCTCGGCTTCGGTTTCCAGCGCTGCGAGCCGCGCATCCTCTTCGGGAGTGCGCGGGACTGGCACGCCGTCGATCTCGCGCAGGCCGTTAGTAACACCCCAAGGCAGGTCGACGGCGGTCGCGACCCACTTCCAGCCCTCGGCGCCGATCTTCTCGCCTTCGACCTGGAGTTTTTCGGCGACCAGTCGGTCGAGGAGCGCGGGATCGGTCAGCCAGCCGCCATCGTCCTCCTCGAACAGGTCGCGCATTACGCCGCCACCGGCTTCGACATAGGCCTCGACCCCGACAAACCGCACCCGCTTATCGGCGACGCGCACGCTGTTCTCGGTCAGCTTCTGCCGGATGTAGGCGCCCGACCGGTTGTAGCTGTGGGCGAGCAGCTCCCAGACCTGCTCCTGGCGCTCATGGTCGTCGGAGACGGAAAAGGCCATGAGCTGCTCCAGCGTCATGCCGTCCTCGGCATAGACCTCGTGCAGCTTGGGTGAGACCTTCGCGAGCTTCAGCCGCTGGCTCACGACCGCCGGCGTCACGAGGAAGTGTGCGGCGATCGATTCGATATCCTGGCCCTTGTCCACCATCTCCCGCATGGCACGGAACTGGTCGAGAGGGTGAAGCTGCTCGCGGAAGGTGTTTTCCGCGTAGCTGTCTTCTTCGGCGGAGATCACGTCGTTGGCTGCCTTGACGACGCAGGGAATGGGCGCGTCCTTCGCGAGCCGCTTCTGCTTCACCAGCAGCTCGAGCGCCCGGAACCGCCGGCCTCCGGCCGGCACCTCGAACTGGCCGGTCTCCTCGCCTTCCGCGTCGAGTATGGGCCGCACGTTGAGGCTCTGGAGCAGCGTGCGGCGGACGATGTCCTCCGCCAGTTCGCCGATCGATACGCCGGCCTTCACCCGGCGGACATTGGATTGGGACAGATGCAGGCGGTCGAACGGAATGTCGCGCGAGCCGCTGAGGACGAGCTTCTGGGGCGCTTTGGCCATGGGACTTCTCCATGACGGACCGCCGCGAGACTCTCTCCCGGCTCCAAGCCCGTCATGAAGCCACGGGCTTCCCTCTCCCTCTCAAGGCCTGCCAAAGGCAGGCCGGAACGCGGCCCGACGCTCCGCTACCGCCGGTCGGCATCAATGCTCTTGCCATTAAGTTCACTATTTGTTCTCATGTCGGCATGGAACGAATCGAACGACAGGAATTGTCCGCCATCCTGCTGGCGGCGCCCGGATGGGCGCGCGTCGGCCTGACGATGCCTGACGAGCGGATGCGCGAGCGGGCTGCCGATGCACTGGCGGCAACGATCATCGCGAAGCTCGACGGATCATCCCCTCCCGACGTGAACCAGCTCAACCTTCCACTGTGAGCGGAGATGTGGGCCGCGCCGTGACGTCGAAGACGCCACGGCGAACGTCGAAACGCTCGGAGAAAGTGACGACATTAGTGCGACCCTCGCGATCGACCTGCGTGAAGCGCAGCATGTCGCCTTTCAGGATTTCGATCGTCACCGGCGGCAGTTCGTCGCGGGGATCGTGGAAGGTCATGCGGTTCCTGGGCATGGGGCGACTCCAAAACTGCGACCCATGACATAGTAGATGATCGGCACCCACGCTTCCCCCACAAGCCTTGTCGCTGTCCACAATATTGCACTATATAAGGACAAAAGGAGGCGCGCATGAACAAGCCGATCACGCTCAATGTCCGGATTAGTGGCGCGCTGGGCGAGTTCGTCGCGGCCAATGTCGGCGATCAGGGCGCCTATGAGAATGTCAGCGAATATGTGCGCGACTTGATCCGACGCGACAAGGAGAGGAGCGAGGCGGAGCAGTTCCAACGCCTGAAAGCGGAACTGACGCGCGCCTTCGCTGCCCCCGAAGACAGCTATGACGCATTGGATGCCGAGGCCGTGATCGCCCGCAATCGCCGGGCGTGACATGACAGCATTCCGTGTTTCGGCAATCGCGAGCCGGCGGCTCGACGAGATTTTTGTCTATTCGCTCGACACATGGGGCCAGGAGCAGGCCGAAACCTATATCCGTGAGTTGTTTGCCTGCTTCGACCGGATCGCGCGCCGCGAATTGCTCTGGCGCGCGATACCGGCCGAATTCAGCGTCGATGGTTATTATTGCCGCCACGAACATCACTACGTCTATTGGCGGCTGCTCGCCGATGGCGATGTCGGGATCGTCACTATCCTGCACGAGCGCATGCACCAGATGGACCGTTTCCGCGAGGATGATGGCGCTTGAGATCGCTCGCCGGCGATCGGCGTTATGGTGACAGCGTGCTCGCGCCCGGCGCCGATCCCCGGTGGAGGATGTGTTCACCCTCGACCAGCGATCCGGCGCGGGAAGCGGCCTCGGCATAGACCGAGAGCGGAAACCTACCCTCGAAGAGGACATCGCGCTCGATTCCGAGACCAAAGGGAAGCTGGATTGATTCCAGTTCTTCCAGCGCAAAGCTCCCTAATTCCGGACAGCCGAAGCCAAGATCGGCGAGGCCGAAGAGGATACCGTCCTCATCCAGTTCCGTGGCAAGCCATGTGGCGGGGCCAAGGGGATTGAAGAAGCGGACCACCGGCACCGGGTCGGGTGCGGGTTCACTGCGGCGGAGCGCCTCACAGCGGGCGCGGTGGTTGGCGCGCAGTTGGTCGCGCAATTCTTGTGTGAGGAGGATCATGCCGCCAACTCCTCCGCCTGGGGCTGCTGGGCATGCATCCAGTCGGCGGCCGCCTGGGCCTTGCTGGCCGCGGTGAAGATGGCGCGTGCGTCATCTTTTAGCGCTCGCAACCACGAGGCAACGTAAGCGGCGTGATCGGGACGCGGGTGATGGGCAATGCCGAGGTCTGCGAGGACAAACGAAGCGGTCAGTTCGGCGCAAATCTCCTCGATTGCGAGACTGTCGCGCTTGAAGCGCTCCTTGAAGTTGCGATCGAGCCGGTGTTCCGCCCCAACCGCATGGGCAGCTTCATGTAATAGCGTGCCCGTGAAATGGGCAGCATCCTCGAACGCCGAGAAGGGTGGCATGAAAATCTGATCGAGATCGATGCGGTAATGCGCGTCATATGCACCGTATGTGATGGGAATGCGCAAGGCGTCGAAGAAGGCATCGGCGTGCGTAAATCGTTCGTTCTCGGGCAGAACTACGACTAGAGCCGGCTCATATCCATCCACTTGGGCGAGGTTGAACACGGTGAAGGCGCGAGCGAACATACGTCCTGACCCTGCTTCGCCATCGTCATGGTCGTCGTCGGCACGCGACGCAGCCTGCTTCCAGAACACGACCGTGGTGCCACGCTCTCCCTTGCGCACCTGGGCTCCGAGCGAAGCCCATTGGCGGTAGGTGCCCCACAGGCCACTGGAATATGCGCTGGCTTCCGCGGCGATCCACAGCGCCAGCACGTTGACGCCTCGGTACTTCCTGCGAGAGATCACGTTCTGCGGCCTGGTAATGGCTGTGCCATCGTGATGCCAGGGCATACGCCAGTTTCCGGCGCCGGCTTCGATGGCGGAAATTATCTCGGCGGTGATGCGCGAATAGACGTCGGCACGCGCGGCCGATCCGTTGGTGCGGGTCATGGCAGGTCTCCATGACGGGCCGACGGCGAGCCTCTCTCGCCGTGCTGAACCCGTCACGGCCAACCGGCCGCACTTTTCCTCTGGCGGGGCGTTACGGGGCGGCAGCCCCGTTCGAAGGGGTCCGGGGAGACGAGGAACGCGGCTCACCGGCAGGGGAAGACATTCCCCTCCAGACTCAGAAAGACCTGCGCCAAGGAACGCCATTCAACGCCAGATTAGGAGGGGTCGGTGGTCGCCCGGTGGTCGCCCGCAGCGTTCGGCGCGAATTTGGGCTTCCTGCGAACCCCTCTAATCGATTGATTTTTCTAGAAAATCTGGAGCGGGCGAAGGGATTCGAACCCTCGACCCCAACCTTGGCAAGGTTGTGCTCTACCCCTGAGCTACGCCCGCTCTGGCGGCTGGCGTCCGGGTGGGGCCAGCGGGTGAGGCGGGCGATTAGCACCGGCCTTTTGACTCGGCAAGCCCTGATTGCGCATTTTCGCCGAAGGGTTGGCATATCGCCTGCAAATCCCACATAAGCGGAACATGAGTCCTTTTCGTCCGCGCGAAAAGGGCGCCAATCGAAACAGGAGCACCCCCTTTGTGGCCACTCTCGGTCTGAATCCGCAGGACAAGGAAGCCGTCGAAGCCTTCCGCCGCGATGTCGTCGAGCCATCGATGACCAGCCTCGTCATCCTCGATTTCTGGGCCGAATGGTGCGGGCCGTGCAAGCAGCTTGCCCCGGTGCTCGAAAAGGTCGCCGCCGACTATGCCGACAGGGGCGTGGTGCTGGCGAAGGTCGATGTCGATGCGAATCGGTTCATCGCCAGCCAGTTCCAGGTCCAGTCGATCCCGACCGTCTATGCGATTTTCCAGGGCCAGCCGGTCGCGAACCTGACCAATGCGCGCAGCGAAAGCCAGCTTAAAGCGATGCTTGACCAGCTGCTCGCACAGCTGCCGATCGAAAGCGCCACCAAGGATCGCGCGGTCGAGATCGCACCGCTCCTCGAGATGGGAGAGAATGTGCTCGCCGAGGGCGACGGCGCGCGCGCTACGAGCATCTTTGGCCAGATCGCCGAAATCGCGCCCGACAATGCCGCGGCGCACGGCGGCCTGATCCGCGCGATGCTGCTCGCGGGCGACGTCGCGGGCGCGCAGGCGGTGCTCGACGCGCTGCCGGCCGAAATGGCGGACGACCCGGCGATCGCGCAGGCAAAAAGCGCGCTCGCCCTGGCCGCCGATGCCCCCGATTCGGGCGAGCTTGCGGCGCTCGAAGCCGCGGTCGCCGCAAATCCCGACGACCATCAGGCGCGGTTCGACCTTGCCGCGGCGCAGATCGGCGTGGGGCAGCGCGATGCCGCCGCCGACAATCTGCTTCACATCATCGCCGCCGACCGCGATTGGCAGGAGGGCGGGGCGCGCGCCAAATTGCTCGCGCTGTTCGAGGCCGTCGGGCTGGAGGACGCCTGGGTTTCGGCGCAGCGTCGTCGCCTGTCGCTGATCCTGTTCGGGTGATGAGCGCTACCGCGCCCCTCACGATTCAGCGGATCGCCATCTTTCCGCTCACCGGCGCGGTGCTGTTTCCGGGGCTGCACCTGCCGCTCCATATCTTCGAGCCGCGCTATTCGGCGATGGTGCAGGAGGTGCTGGCGCGCGACCGCCAGATCGGAATGATCCAGCCGCGCCAGATCCCCGGCGAAGAGGATCGCGAGCCGCCCGCGCTTTACAATGTCGGCTGTGTCGGCCGCATCGTCGATGTCGAGGCGCTCGATGAAGGGCGCTTCAACCTGGTGCTGGAGGGCGTGGCGCGCTTTCGCGTCCGCCGCGAGCTCGACGTCACGACGCCGTTCCGGCAGGTCGAGGCCGAAATCGAGCTGGAGGCCGAGGATGACGCCGTGCTGGCGAGCATCGAACGCGCGAGCCTTGAGCGCGAGGCCAAACGGTTCGCCGCGCGGCAGGGCTATGTCGTCGACTGGGATTCGGTCGGCCAGCTCGACGACGCAACACTGGTCAACGGAATCGCGCAGGTCGCGCCCTTCGACGCCGCGGCGAAGCAGGCGTTGCTCGAGGCGACCCCGATCGATGCCCGCGCCGAGCTGGTGATCCAGCTGATGCAGTTCTTCGGCCGCTTCGACAGTGACGACGGGCGAGCGACCTTGCAATAAGCCCGTGTCAATGCGCACCTGGCGGCGCGGCGTGGCGCACCATGTCGGCGAGCGCGCGGCGCACGATATGCCGGTCGCTTTCGCGCAGGCGTTCGCGCGTCTCGCTCGCCGCGAGATGGCGGCGCACCAGCGCGCATTCGGCCGCGAGGCGCGCCGCGGCGCGGCCGTCATCGCCGCGCAGCGCCTGGCGGCGGCGGCTGGCCCAATCGCGCACCAGCCGGTCGGCGGCGCGCGCAGCGAGATGATCCGCCGCGGCGCGTTCGGTCGCCGGTTCGGCGTCACCGTCGACGAGGCAGTCGTCCGCACCCGCCGCTTGCAGCGCATCGAGCGACAGCGTTGCCGCCGCGCGCCGCCGCTCCGCGCTCCGCTGATCGCCGTGCAGCCGGTGGCGGAGCGCCTGAAGCTCGGCGCGGACCTGCCAGTTCACATAGGTGGTGAAGCGCGCCCGCGCCGGATCATAACGCTCGGCGGCGCGGTGGAGCGCGATTGCGCACACCTGCGCCGCGTCCTCGGCGACGTCGGAAAGGCCATAGGCGCGGGTGAAATAACGGATGCGGGGAGCGAGCAGCGCGGCAAGGCGCGCAAAGCAGCGGTCCGCCAGCGCCCGCGCGCGCGGGCCCGGTGCGGCCTCCAGCACGGTTCGCGCGTGGATATAATCGGATACCGCTGTTTCGAGCGTGTTGCTTTTCGCCGACATGGCGCGTCCTCATCCTGGCCGCGACGTCGTGGCCGCAGGGCCGGGATAGGCAATCATGCTTAGTGGCGGACTACCGGAGACCCAGGTAAAAATACCTACACAAGCCCCGCTCGACACGAACGGAAAAGGCGCGCGCCCCTTGGGTCCTGACCCTAAACTTCCGCTCCCGCCAGCAAACGCGGCAGGGCGCCCGCTTCGCCGCGCGCTTCGTCCATGAAGAAACGTTTGAGCATCGGCATTCGCTGCACCGCGCCCAGCCCGGTGCGGCGCACCGCGGCGGCAGCGCGGCCGGGGATGCCGAACAGGCGCGTGAGCCCGTCGGTGGCGAGGCTGACCATCAGATTGTCGAGCCCGCGCCAGCGCTGGTAACGCGCGAGCAGCGCGGCGTCGCCGAGGTCGAGGCCGAGCCGCGCGCCCTCGACGAGCACTTCGGTCAGCGCGGCAACGTCGCGCAGGCCAAGGTTCAGCCCCTGCCCAGCAATCGGATGGATGCCGTGCGCGGCGTCGCCGACGAGCGCGACGCGCGTCGCAACGATCGACGCGCTGTGGTGGAAACCAAGCGGATAGGTCATCCGCGGCGCAACGAGCTGCATCGCGCCGAGCACGCCGCCCGCGCGCTTTTCCAGTTCGGCAGTGAAACCGCGGTCGCCGAGCCTGGCAAAGCCGGGGCCGTCCTTTTCGGACACCGTCCAGACAAAGGCCGAGCGATGCCGCCCCTCCGCATCGTCGACAAGCGGCAGCAGCGCGAACGGCCCCGACGGATAGAAGATTTCGTGCGCCACGTTCGCGTGCGGCCGTTCATGTGCAACAGCGCCGATCATCGCATGATGGTGATAGGACCAGTTCGCGATGTGAAAACCCGCGGCGTCGCGGGTCGGCGAACGGCGGCCTTCGGCAACGATCAGCAGCGGAGCGGCGAGCCTTGTTCCATCGGCGAGGGTGAGCGTGACGCCATGCGCGTCGATCACGCGCGAGGCGACGGCAGCCGGCATCATCCGCCGCACCAGCGGCGCTTCGGCCAGCGCCGCGGCGAGCGCGATGCGAAGCTGGCGATTCTCGACCATCGTGCCGAGCGGCGGATCGCCTTCGGCGGTGACGAAATCGAGATCACCGCCGCGGCCGCTGTCGGGGGCGCCGTCGCCGACCTTGATCGCGCGGATCGCGCAGCCATGGCCAGTCAGGCGATCGGCGATGCCCAGCACCTCGAACATCTGCCACGTCGCGCTGGCAATCGCCGAGGCCCGGCCGTCGAAGCCCGGCGCGATCGAAGCAACCGGATCGGCGGGATCGACGACCTGGACCGACAGGCCGTGATGCGCGAGCGCGAGGGCGAGCGTCTGGCCGACGAGCCCGCCGCCCGAAATCAGGACATCGCTGCGCAATGGATCGCTCATACTGTCGCCCTAGCGCGCGGCGAAGCGGTTGGAAAGGGCGCACACCGCCCGGCCCCGCGCTTGACGGCGACTCCCCCCCGTGCGCATATCGCGACGGTCAATCATCAGGGACATGAAGAGATTATGGCAAGCCGCAAGGCCGCACCCGCAAAGGCCGACTGGCGCACGGTTTTCCGCCAGAGCATCGCGCGGTCGATCGTGATCGCGGCGGCGGCGGCGCTTGGCCTGTTCACGCTGTTCCTGACGCTGGCGTTCGCAACCTATGACAGCACCGACGCGGCGCTCAACACCGCCGCCGACGGCACCGCGGCGAACTGGATGGGCAATGCCGGCGCGTGGTTCGCCGACATCGGCCTGTCGATCGGCGGCATCGGCATCATCCTGTTGCTGCCGCTGCTCGCGATTTTTGCGTGGCGGATGTGGAAGGGGAAGCCGCAGCCGCACTGGCCGCGCCAGCTGTCCTACAGCTTTATTGGCATCCTGCTCGTCGGGCTGGGCGCCGAACTCTGGGCGCCCGCGACCGGCGCGCCGATGCCCGCGGGCTGGGGCGGGATCATCG
Source organism: Sphingopyxis alaskensis RB2256 (assembly GCF_000013985.1). Lineage (GTDB taxonomy): Bacteria > Pseudomonadota > Alphaproteobacteria > Sphingomonadales > Sphingomonadaceae > Sphingopyxis > Sphingopyxis alaskensis. The sequence continues at coordinate 2,814,093 of NC_008048.1, forward strand.
CGCTGCTCGTCGGCGGCGCGATCACCCCGCTGTTCGCCAGCGCGGGCGAGCCCGCCGCGGCGCTGATCCGCTTTGCGACGATCCTGCTGCTGATCGGCGTCGGGCTGTTCCTTGCATGGCGCGCGCTGCGCCTCGAAAAGGGCTGGGCGTCGCGCCTTCGTCTGCCCAAGGCCGATGGGGGACGCGTTGTCGACCCCCAGCGCGCCGTGCCGTTCGACGGAGACCGGGCGCCGGGTCCGATGGATCGCGTCGTGCGCCCGCGCGCGGTCGCGGAACCTGTGGACCGCGCGCCGCCCGAAATCGCCGAGCCGGTGCAGCGCACCGCGCCGTCGAAACCGAAGCCCAGGCCGCAGACCGAGCTGTTCACCCACTATCAACTGCCCTCGATCGACCTCCTCACCCCCGCGCCCGAACGGCCCGCCGGACAGATCGACAAGGCGGCGCTCGAACGCAATGCGCGGTTGCTCGAATCGGTGCTCGAGGATTTCCAGGTCAAGGGCGTCGTCACCGCGGTCCGGCCGGGTCCGGTCGTCACCATGTACGAACTCGAACCGGCGCCGGGGACCAAGGCGAGCCGCGTATCGAACCTTGCCGACGACATCGCGCGCAACATGTCGGCGCTGTCGGCGCGCATCGCACCGATCCCCGGCCGCACCGTCATCGGGATCGAACTGCCCAACGCGCACCGCGAATCGGTCGTGCTGCACGAAATCATCGGCAGCGCGCTGTTCCAGGACCATGGCGGATCGCTGCCGATCATCCTCGGCAAGAATATCAGCGGCGATGCGATGATCGCCGACCTTGCGCCGATGCCGCACCTGCTGATCGCGGGGACCACGGGGTCGGGCAAGTCGGTCGGGCTCAACGCGATGATCCTGTCCCTGCTCTATCGCCTGGGCCCCGACCAGGTGAAGATGATCATGATCGACCCCAAGATGCTGGAACTCAGCGTCTATGACGATATTCCGCACCTGCTCGCCCCCGTCGTGACCGAGCCCAAGAAAGCGATCCGCGCGCTCAAATGGGCGGTCGAACAGATGGAGGATCGCTACCGGATGATGTCGTCGCTGTCGGTGCGCAACCTTGCGGGTTATAATGACAAGGTCCGCGCCGCGCTCGCCAAGGGCAAGTCGCTCGGCCGCCGCGTCCAGACGGGCTATGACCCCGACACCGGCCAGCCGGTTTATGAGGAAGAGACGCTCGATTACCAGCCGCTGCCGCAGATCGTGGTCGTCGTCGACGAACTCGCCGACCTGATGATGACCGCAGGCAAGGAAGTCGAGTTCCTGATCCAGCGCCTTGCGCAAAAGGCGCGCGCGGCGGGCATCCACCTGATCCTCGCGACGCAGCGCCCGTCGGTCGATGTCATCACCGGCGTGATCAAGGCGAACCTGCCGACGCGCATCAGCTTCAACGTGACCAGCAAGATCGACAGCCGCACCATTTTGGGCGAGGCGGGCGCCGAACAGCTGCTCGGCAAGGGCGACATGCTCTATGTTCCCGGCGGCAAGCAGATCACGCGCATCCATGGGCCGTTCGTGTCGGACGACGAAGTGCGCGCGGTCGCCGATCACTGGAGGGGACAGGGACGCCCCGACTATGTCGAGAGCGTCACCGAAGACCCCGAAGATGGCGGTTTCGCGCTCGAAGGCGCGCCCGCGGGCGGCGACAGCGCCGAGGACCGCATGTATGCCAGGGCGTGCCAGATCGTCGCCGAAAGCCAGAAGGCCTCGACGAGCTGGCTTCAGCGGCAGCTCCGTATCGGGTACAACAGCGCCGCGCGCCTGATCGAGCGCATGGAGGAGGAAGGGCTGGTCAGCCCCCCCAACCATGTCGGCCGCCGCGACGTGCTCACCGACCAATATGGCCAGCCGCGGTAAGCCGATTGAACCATCGCCTTTTCCCAATCGTCATCCCGGCGACGACCGCGATTGCAACGAAGCGTCATGCCTGCACGGCGAGATCCCGTTTTTCGCCGGGATGACCGGGAGATGAAATGACAATTCAGATCGCGTTAAACGCCTGACCTTCACGATGCGGGCCTGTAAGCAAGATAGAGAGCCAGATGACCTTCCATAAAATGATCGCCCCCTTCGCCGCCGCCGGACTTGCCCTCGCCACCCCCGCGATCGGCCAGTCGGCAAGCGCGCTGTCGTCGGTGCAGGCGCACCTCAAGGCGAGCGACACGATGACCGCCGACTTCGTCCAGACCGACCGCAACGGCCAGCGCCTGTCGGGCAAGCTCACCCTGAAACGCCCCGGCAAGATCCGCTTTCAGTATCAGAAGGGCGTCCCGATGCTGATCGTCGGCGACGGCAGCCGGTTGACGGTGATCGACTATGAAGTGCGGCAGGTGCAGAGCTGGCCGGTGAAAAACTCGCCGCTCGGCGCGCTGCTCGATCCCGACCGCGACCTCGCAAAATATGCGCGAATACTGCCGACGGGCAACAAGGATGTGCTGAGCGTCGAGGTCAAGGATCCCGAGCGTCCCGAATATGGCACGATCACCATGGTGTTCGTGCGTGACGCCTCGGCGCCCGCGGGGCTGCGCCTGCGCGGCTGGGTCGCGCTCGATTCGCAGAACAACAGGACGCGCATCGACCTGTCGAACCAGCGGTTCAACGTCGCGGTCGCCGATTCGGCGTTCCGCTGGACCGACCCGCGCCCCAATCGTCGCGGGCGCTGAGCCGAAACGCCGCCGTCGGCCCATCGACGGATGCCGGATGCGCTTAGGGTCAGGACCCATTAATTACCCGTTCGAGGTTTGAAGCGATTTTGCTCAGGGCGAGGAGAAAAGGCGCGGGAATATGGATATATTTCAAGACTTTTCGACGCTGCCATGGGCAAAATCGGTCAAATCCCGAAGGGACGCCGAAATGGCTTCGATCCCGGACCTTCGCGGCCTTGCGGGTAGCGATGCTACCCGCTGCACCCGCCAAGGCCCGATATCTTCGCCATTTCGACGCCTCGAACGGGTAATTAATGGGTCCTGACCCTAGGGCCCGACCAACCGACGTCAGCCATCGACGAACGGCAAATGTGACGGCGCTGCGGTCATTTTCGTTCAGCTTGGCGACAGGGAAGAAGGGCTATTCGAGCACTCGAAGGCGCCACCACGGCTCCCGGATTTGGGTTTCCCCCTGTTGCCCCTCCCGGGCTGCCCGGCACCTTCATTCAAGAGCGTGACGAACGCTGACCTTGAACCCCCGTTCCACCGCCCCTGGGACGGGGGTTTAACGTATCCGGTGCTTTTTGCCGCTGGCGCAATCGCATTGCGAACGGCACCACGCACCGATAGAGCCACCCGCATGACTCGCACCAGCATCGCTTCGTGGAACATCAACAGCGTCCGCGCCCGCATCGGCATTGTCGAGAAGTTCCTTCGCGAAGAAGCGCCCGACATCCTCTGCCTGCAGGAAACCAAGGTCGAATGCGGCCTGTTCCCGAAAGCGATGTTCGAGGCACTGGGTTACGGGCACATCGTCACCCATGGCCAGCGGATGCATCACGGGGTCGCGATCGTCAGCCGCCTGCCCCTTGCCGAGGTGCGCAAATATGACTGGCAGGCGAATGGCGAGGCGCGCCATATCGGCGTCACGCTGCCGTCGGGGGTGCGGCTCGACAATGTCTATATTCCCGCCGGCGGCGATATTCCTGACCGTGAAATCAATCCCAAGTTCGGCCAGAAGCTCGATTTTCTGGCGCGCATGACCGACTGGTCGGGTGGGCTGAACGGAACGCCCACGGTGCTGACCGGCGACTTCAACGTCGCCCCGCTCGCAAGCGATGTGTGGAACCACAAGGCGCTGCTCGATGTCGTCAGCCATACGCCGATAGAGGTCGAAACGCTCGCCCGCTTGCAGGCGGCGTCGGACTGGGTCGACCTCGGGCGCCATTTCATCGCGGCACCGGCGCCGCTTTATACCTGGTGGAGTTACCGCGCGAAGGATTGGGAGGCGTCGAACCGCGGCCGCCGCCTCGACCATATGTGGGTGACGCCCGATCTCAAGGACAAGGCGGTCGCGCACCGGATCGTCCAGCCGGCGCGGAGCTGGGAGCGGCCATCGGACCATGTCCCGCTCATCACCGAGTTTGCCTTTTGAGCGCGGCGGCACAGGATCGCGGCGCCCGGCGGGCGGCGCGGGCGATCGACGCGCTGCGCCGCGGGTGGCCGCTGCGCGTCACCGGCGCCGACGGCTCGCTCGACCTGCTCGCGGTCGAAAGCGCGCGCGACGGGGCGCTCGCGGAGTTTGCGAGCGACGATATGCTGCTGTCGGGCGAGCGCGCGGTGACGCTGAAGCTCACCAACCAGCGCGCGGCCGCGACTCCCGGCCCCGTGCGGCTCGCCAGCGCCGCCGACACGGTCGCGGCGGCGCTGGCGATCGCCGACCCCGCACTCGACCTTGCGAATCCATTGAAAGGCCCCTTTCGTACCGTCGCGACGGGTGGCGACGCCGCGGCGGCAGCGGCAATGACGATGGCGCGCCACGCGGGGCTCCTGCCCGCCTTCTTCGTGCGCGCGGCGGCGGGTGAGGCCGAAACGCAGTGTCGCGCCCACGATGTCGCGACGTTGCTCGACCCCGCGCGGCTCGCCATCGCGGCGCGCGCGCGGCTGCCCGTGGCGGCGAGCGAGACGGCTGAAATCGTCGCCTTCCGCTCGCCCGAGGAGGCGTCGGACCATGTCGCGCTCATCATCGGTCGGCGTGACGGCAATCCGCCCGTCGTCAGACTGCACAGCGAATGCCTGACGGGCGACGTGCTCGGCAGCCTCAAATGCGATTGCGGCCCGCAACTCCACGCCGCGCTGCACGCGATGGCCGACGCGCCGTGGGGCGTGCTGCTCTATCTGCGGCAGGAGGGGCGTGGGATCGGGCTGGTCAACAAGCTGCGTGCCTATGCGCTACAGGACCAGGGCTATGACACGGTCGATGCCAATCTGCGGCTCGGCTTCCCGGTCGAGGCGCGCGATTTCGCGATTGCGGCGCGGATGCTGGACTTGCTGCGCATCCCGCGCATCCGGCTGATGACGAACAATCCCGAAAAGGTCGCGCGACTGGAAAAGGAGGGCGTCGAGGTGATCGAGCGCCTGCCCCTCGCGCTGCCGACCAACCCGCACAACGAGCAGTATCTCGCGACGAAGCGCGACCGGACGGGGCATCAGCTTTAACAATCGTCGCCCCCGCGAAGGCGGGGGCCGCTATCGGCGTAGCGCAAGGCTGCCAGCGGCCCCCGCCTTCGCGGGGGCGACGATTTGTTCAATGCACGAACCGCGCGACCACGTCGCGATAGCTGCGGCTGACCTTCACCTGCGCGCCCGAACCGAGCACGAGGAAACATTCGCCGTTGGTGTGCGGCTTCACCTGCTTGACCTGGCTCAGATTGACGATCGTCGAGCGATGGACGCGCTGGAAATTGCGCGGATCGAGCCGCTTTTCCAGATCCTTCATCGTTTCGCGCAGGATCAGGCTGTTGTCGGCGGTATAGATGCACATATAGTCGCCCGCGGCGTCGATGCGCTCGATGCTGTCGACGTCGACACGGAAAATCTGGCCGCGATCCTTGATGTTGATCATCTTCTCATAGCGGTCCGCGGTCGGCGCCTCAGCGGCATGTTCGCTTTCGAACTCCTCGACCGCCTCGGGCGCGACTTCGGCGAGCACTGTCTTCAGCCGCTCGACCTCGGCTGCGCCGCGTTTTTCGGTGAGCCGCTGGCGCACGCGGTCGAGCGCATCGGCGAGCCGTTCGGGCTCGACAGGCTTTACCAGATAATCGACCGCCTGCGCCTCGAACGCGCGGATCGCATGATCCGAAAAGGCGGTGACGAAGACGACGAGCGGCGGCTCGACCTCCATCAATCCCTGAATCACCGAAAAGCCGTCAAAGCCGGGCATCTGGATGTCGAGGAAGACGAGGTCGGGTTTGTGCGTCTTGATCTTGCGAATGGCCTCGCGGCCGTTCTGGGCGGTGTCGACCACCTCGACATCCGGGTGCGCCTCAAGCCGCAGTTGCAGGCCCTGGGTCGCCAGTTTTTCGTCATCCACCAGAATGGTTCTGATCGTCATGTGTCTTCGGTTCCAATTCTTGCTTGCCCATCGGGCTGGAACGGAAACTCGATCACCACCGTGAAGCCGCCCTCAGCGCCCGCCTGGGCGTCGAACCGGTGCTGGTCGCCAAAAGCCTGCGCCAGGCGGTCCCGGATATTGGCTAAACCCACGCCGGTCGATTCCGTTGCAACGCCCGTGGTGGGGTCGGTGCGGTCACCTGACAATCCCGCGCCGGTGTCGGACACGGTGATCCGGACATTTTGACCGGCCAGCTGTGCGGAAATGGTGATGTCGGCGCCATCCTCCTGCGGCGTCACCGCATATTTGATCGCATTTTCGATGAGCGGCTGAAGCAGCAGCGAAGGCAGGCGCGCGCGCGCGACCGCGGGGTCGATCGCAAAATGCGGCCGCAGCCGGTCCTCGAAGCGCATTTTTTCGATATCGAGATAAAGCTTCAGCGTCTCGATCTCCTGCGCCAGCGTCACCTGTGCGGTCGGCTCGTTGGCAAGCGTGTAGCGAAGGAAGGCCGACAGGCGCGACAACATTGCATTCGCGGGCTCCGCCTGTTTCAGGAGCACGAGCGTCGAAATGCTGTTCAGCGTGTTGAACAGGAAATGCGGGTTGAGCTGGTAGCGCAGCATCGCGAGCTGCGCCGACGCCGCCTGCGCCTCGAGCCGCAGCACGCGGTCATTCTGTTCCTCGAGCTGGAGGAAATAGTTGATCGCGAAATAGAGCGCCGACCAGGCCGCGAGCGAGGTCGCGTCGATATAGACCGCGCCGAGCAAAAGGCTCGTAAATCCGGCTTCACTCGCCGGGTTCTGGATCTGCGCGACCCAGGCGTCGATGAACGCCCACAGCGCGGTCGCGAGGCCGGCGAGGCCAAAGCTGACCCCCCACATCAGCAGCGGCCGACGATTGATGAGCGCGCGGTAACAGACCGACAGGATCAGCGTCAGCGAAAAGCCCGTGATCGCCGAAATCACCTGCGGGATGAGGAAGGTGAACGCCTGTCCGTTGGCGAGCCCTGACACGCCGCGCAACCCGAGCCACGCCGCCCAGCCGAGGATCTGGAGGTTCCAGAAGGCGCGAACCTTGTTGTCGAAAAAGGGACCGGGCGAGGTCAGTCGGAACAATGGCATGGAAGTGCGGGCGAGAGCGTGGGTCAACGACCGCGCGCGGCAAGGCGGGCGGCGCTGCCGTGGGTCATCCGGCCGCGACCGGCGCCGGCCCGTCGGCGCGCACGCGCGCCTGGCCGAGCGGCTGAAGCTCCGAGCGATGCTTCCACAGCAGCTCCTTATAACCGATCACGCGGCCGTCGTGCGCGGTCAGCCGGACGGGGCCGATCGGCTGTTCGTCGCGGGCATCGACGAGCACGGGGGTGGAAGGCACGCCAGCGCCCCATTTTTCACCCCACTGGCGAAGCGCGATCATCGCGGGCAGCAGGTCGATGCCCTTCTCGGTGAGCTGGTAGCGCACCTTGCGCCGGTCCTCGGCCATCACCTCGCGCGCCATGATGCCATGGTCGACCAGCTTCGACAGGCGGTTCGACAATATGTTGCGCGCGATGTTGAGCTCCTGCTGGAACTCCTCGAAATGATGGACGCCGTTGAACGCCGCGCGCAGGATCATGAACGACCAGCGTTCGCCCATCGCCTCCAGCGCCAGCGGCAGCGCGCAATTGCCGCCATCGAGATCGTTCAAGACTTCGCGTAATTTTCCCATGGCCAAGCCCTAACGTAAAATCGCCGCCCGTGCCAAAAAAATATAGAGGCTTCGTTGCATTTCGCAACGGGAAGCGGGTGGTGCGTCAGCCGAGCAGGCGGTTGCGCGCGACGACGAGCGACCAGCGCGCCAGCGCGGGCAGGCGCGCGATGACCGGCGCCGGATGCGCACGCAGCGCGCGGCCAACGAGGTCGAAGCGCCAGCGCCGCTGGCTGCGCAGCGCCAGGCCGAGGAGGATTTCGCTGCGGCTGCGCGCGGGCAGCGTGCCGGGAAGCGCGCGCTCGACGATTTCGGCGGTCAGCGCCTGAATCTGGTCGGAACGCCGACTGGTCAGGCTGCCGCCGTGCTTGCGGTAGACATAGAGATCCTCGTGCAGCGTGACGAAGGCGAAGCGCTGCGCCGCGCGCAGCCAGAAATCATAATCCTCGACCCCGAACAGGGCGGGATCATAGCCGCCGAGCGCCTCGGTCACGCGCGCGCGATAGAGGAAGCAGGCGCCGATATTATTGCCGTAGAGCAGCCGTTCGACGGGCCCGACGCGCGAGCGGCCGAGTTCGCGGCCCGCATCGTCGATCAGCATGAAATCGGCGTGGACGATGTCGGCGTGCGGATGCGCATCGAGCGTCGCGACGAGGCGCGCAAGCATCTGCGGGCGGAGCAGATTGTCGTCGGAGGTCCAGCTGTGCAGCGATCCCCGCGCGGCAGCAAAGCCATGGTTGAGCGCGGCAGGCAGGCCGACATTGGTGTCGAGCCGCAGGATCCGGACGCGCGCATCGCGCGTCGCGGCATCGGCCATGATCGCGGGAGAGGCATCGCGCGAGGCGTCGTCGACGAGGATCAGCTCGAAATCGGTGAACTCCTGGGTGAGCACCGACTCAATCGCATCCGCGAGCCAGCGCGCACCATTGTGCACGGGCATCACCATCGACACGCGCGGCGGCGGCGTCGAATCAAGAGCTTCGGTCCCCATCGGCCGACCGTCGTAGCGGTCGCGCACGATGCTTCCAACGCGCTTTACCAAAATTGCTGACCTCCTGCGCGCCACGCACGCAAGTTTCGCATTGCAATATGCGCGCCAAGGGCGACATTGAGGGTGATGCTGAGGCAATATGAACTTGTCGAGCGCGTGCGCGCCTATGATCCCGACGTCGACGAGGCGCTGCTCAACCGCGCCTATGTCTTTACGGTGCAAAAGCACGGCAGCCAGAAGCGCGCCTCGGGCGACCCCTATTTCAGCCATCCGGTTGAGGTCGCGGGGATTTTGACCGACCTGCATCTCGACAGCGAAACGATCGTCACCGCGCTGCTCCACGACACGCTTGAGGATACGCTGACGACGCCCGAGGAGATCGAACGCCTGTTCGGCCCCGACGTCGGGCGGCTGGTCGATGGCGTGACCAAATTGAGCAAGATCGAGGCGCAAACCGAAAACGAGCGCGCCGCGGAAAATCTGCGCAAGTTCCTGCTCGCCATGTCCGACGACATCCGCGTGCTGCTCGTCAAGCTCGCCGACCGGCTGCACAATATGCGCACGCTGCACTTCATCCAGAACCCCGAAAAAAGACGGCGCATCGCCAGGGAGACGATGGACATCTATGCCCCGCTCGCCGAGCGGATCGGCATGTACGAATATATGCGCGAAATGCAGTTGCTGGCGTTCCGCGAGCTCGAACCCGAAGCCTATGCGACGATCACCGGCCGCCTCGCCAAGCTGACCGCCGGCGGCAAGGACAAGGTCGCCGCGATCAGCCGCGAGTTCAGGGAGCTGCTGTCCGCCGCGGGGATCGAGGCCGAGGTATCGGGGCGCGAGAAGCATCCCTACTCGATCTGGCGCAAGATGCAGGAGCGCCACGTCAGTTTCGAGCAGGTGACCGACATCATCGCCTTTCGCATCGTCACCCCGACCGACGCCGACTGCTATGCCGCGCTGGGGCTGATCCACCGCAAGTGGAAAATGGTGCCGGGCCGCTTCAAGGACTATATCTCGACCCCCAAGCGCAACGGATACAAGTCGCTGCACACGACGATCATGCACCAGCAGAATATGCGGATCGAAATCCAGATCCGCAGCGTCGGGATGCATCAGCAGTCCGAATTCGGCCTCGCCGCGCACTGGGCGTACAAGCAGGGCGGCAGCGGCCCCGACGGGCAGGCGGGGTGGATCCGCGACCTCATCGAAATCCTCGAACAGACGCACGACCCCGACGAGCTGCTCGAAAACACGCGCATCGCGATGTATCAGGATCGCATCTTTGCCTTTACCCCCAAGGGCAGCCTGCACCAGCTGCCCAAGGGCGCAACGCCGGTCGATTTCGCTTATGCCGTCCACACCGGGCTCGGCGACCGCACCGTCGGGGCCAAGGTCAACGGGCGGCTTGTCCCGCTGCGTACGCAGCTTGTCAATGGCGATACGGTCGAAATCCTGTCGTCGGACAAACAGACGCCGCAGCCCGCCTGGCTCGGCTTTGCGGTCACCGGCAAGGCGCGCGCGGCGATCCGCCGCCACGTCCGTTCAAAGGAAAAGGTCGAACTCGCGGCTTTGGGTCGCAAGATGTACGACGAGATCGCCCGCCGCCTGCCGAACAAGGTCGGCGACAAGGCGCGTGCCGCGGCGTTGACGCGCTTGAAACTCGAAGACGACAGCGCACTCTATATCGCGATCGCCAAGCAGCGGCTGACAGACGACGCGGTGCTCGAGGCGCTGGTGCCCGGCATCACTGCCGAGATGAAGACCAAACCCGGCAAGCTTGTCCAGGGCGCGGCGGTGTCGATTGCAGGATTGACGCCCGGCGTCGCCTATCAGCTCGCCGATTGCTGCCACCCGGTGCCCGGCGACCGGATCGTCGGCCTGTCGCGTCCCGGCGAAGGGATCGAGGTGCATGTCATTGATTGCCCCAGCCTCGCCGATGGCGTCGATGCCGACTGGATCGACCTGCGCTGGCAGGAGGACAGCGAGGGCGGCAATGCACGGCTGTGCATCGTCATCCTGAACGAGCCGGGAACGCTGGCCGAAATGTCGGGTATCCTTGCCGCCAATATGGCGAACATCACCAATTTGCGCCTGTCGAACCGCGAGGGCGGATTCCACACCTATGACGTCGTCGTCGAGGTGCGCGACGTCCAGCACCTGATGCGCATATTGTCGGCGCTGCGCGCGTCGGACAGCGTCGTGCAGGCCGAGCGGTTATAGGCGGTTGGTTCCGCCCGCTTCGGGGTGGCGCACGGACCCTGGCTTTCTCTCGGTCGGCCTCTCGCTCGGCAGCGTGGAAGGGCACGGCCGGAAGGATCTCGATCAACCTGCGCAGCTGTGCGATCGCCGGGCATCGACGCCGGTTTACGATCATTCGCCTTGGAGCGGCAGCGCAAACAACCGCTATCCTGATCTGCTCCCGCTTCCCCATACTCAATCCGCGCGACCCCTTGGGGCTCGATCCGTTGGCCATAATCAACGCGATCGGCCCGGTCCTGGTCGGCGACGTGCATCTCGCAGGCCATGGCTCGGCGGCGACTGCGGCAATGGTCGCAATCCGTGCGCGGGTCGGCCCGCCGAGCAGCATCTGTAACCTTCTCGATCGCTGCGCCGAACCCGAAGACGAAGACCATTTGCCGCCTGATGACATCATAACCGCGCTTGTAGCGCTGATGGAGGCTGGGGCATTACAAGGGGTGGAATAGGCGATGCTGGTTGTTACGCTTTACGATCGGGTTATCAACTGGGTAGCGGGACGGATTCCCGAAGGCTTCGCGCTGTTATTCATGCGCGTGGTGCTGGCAGGAATCTTCTGGCGATCCGGCCAGACCAAGATTGCCGAGGGCACATGGTTCACAATCAGCGAAAATACCTTTTACCTTTTTCAGGACGAGTATAGCGGGGTGCCGCTGCCCAGCGATCTTGCCGCCGTGATGGCCACGGTCTCCGAGCATCTGTTTCCGATTTTGCTCGTGCTCGGCCTGTTCACCCGGCTTTCGGCCTTTGCACTGCTGGGCATGACAATGGTGATCCAGATCTTTGTTTATCCCGATGCCTGGTGGCAGGTGCATTCGCTTTGGTTTGCCATGGCGCTCATCCTCATCGTTCGCGGCGGCGGGTGGCTGTCACTCGATTCGGTGTTGGTCCGCAGGCTGCGGGGCGACCGGGCAGCAGCATGAAGTCGGACGAGCCATCGCTTGCCCGCCTTATGGCAATGGCGCAGCGGGGCGACCGACTGGCCTATCGCACGCTACTGATCGAATGCCGGGTCTGGCTCAGGCGATATTTTGGCCGGAAAGTGGCGCCAAATCATCTGGAAGACCTGGTGCAGGATACGTTGCTGTCGCTGCACAGCAAGCTGGCTACCTATGATCCATCCCGCCCCTTCCTCCCCTGGCTCGCCGCGATCGCCCGCTATCGTTGGGTCGATCAATTGCGCCGCGTCTATCGCGCAGCGGAAATGGAGCTTGAGGAGGAGTTGATCGGAAGCAACGACGAGCCGGCGATCGTCGCGCGCATCAGCCTCGAAAGGCTTTTCGCGCAGTTGCCGTCGGCGCAGGCCCGGGCGATTGAGCTGGTCAAGATCGAAGGGCTGTCCGTCGCCGAGGCATCCCTGGCCTGCGGGCAAAGCGAGTCCCTGATAAAAGTCAACATCCACCGTGGCCTGAAGAGATTGGCCGCGATGATCGAGAAAGCGTGAAAACATGTCCCGCGATAGCAATTTCCTGATTACCGAACTGGTCGGCGGACTCGAGCCGATACGACCGCTGCGCTTTTCAAGCGGGCTTGGCTTCGCCCTGGCCGGGCTGGGCGTCACATTGGGGGCCGTCGCATGGCTGTTCGGATTTCGCACGGACGTGCTGGCGGGCAACTTCGATCCGGTCTTCCTGCTTGCGGCCGGATTGTTCTTCCTGCTCGGTCTCGCGACCTCGGCGACCGTTGTCGTCATGAGCCGGCCCCATATCGGCAGCGATCATAGCGGTTGGAGATGGGCCGCCGCCATGACGGCGCTGCTGCCGATTGCCGCTATCCTGACGAGTCTCGAACGAGGCCGCATGGCTGTTTCCGCCGCAGATGCCGGACATGGTTTCGATTGCCTTGTCGCCGGCAGCGCACTCGGCTTGCTGATCGCCGCGGTGCTGGTGTGGTGGTTGCGGCGCGGCGCCCCCACGTCGCCCGAGCGCGCCGGACTGCTCACCGGAATCGCCGCAGGCAGCTTTGGCATGTTCGCCTTCTCTTTGCACTGCCAGTATAATGATATTATCCATATCGGACTGTGGCACGGCCTTGCCGTCGCGGCGACCGCAGGCCTGGGCAGACTCGTTATTCCGCGCCTGATCCGCTGGTAGCGATCGGCGCACCAGCCGATGCCGGGCATGTGCTGAAAAATCTGGAAGAGCAGCTTGTCCGGTGCGATGAGCGGGAATGATGAGGGAGACAATCGCAAAGCTCGCTGATCAGAATGTCCGCCGCGCGATCGGTTTGCATTTCGAAGCGTTTGTCAACGACGCGTTCCAGGTGGTACGCTGGTCCGCCATGGTGGGTTTCGCCCAGTTTCTGGCCGCCCGTTACCCCAAACCGCTCTTCAGCCTGCTCTATTGGTGTTTGGCGAGTTTGCTCTTCGGCTACATCGCCTCGCGCTTCCTGCTTCGCCCCGAAATCCGGATATTCCCGACGGGCGCTTCGCGCTGGCAGCGGTTCGTCCAGAGCGCTTTCAATTTCCTGCTTTGTATCGTCCTATTTCTGGGTCTGCTGTCGGCCATTGCGGCGGTCACGAACGGCATCGCAGAACATCGGTTCGCACAGTGAGGCGAATTGAGCACGTCGGCGCCGCTGCCCATGGCTTCGATGCGTCTCCGACAAGAGGCGCAATGCAGACGCGGTGAGCGTGCAGGCGCTGGAAAGGCGCATGGCTGGATTGCAGAACCAATTCAGGTGGTGCCTTGTCATCCGGCACAACAGTATAGCTTTGTGACGTCCTTGCCAAAGCCTTGCGCCGCCAGCTTCAGCGCCTCGACCGTCGTTAGATAGGGGAAGATTGTTTCACCAAGTTCGGCGACCGTCATGCCGTGTCTGAGAGCGAGGGCCAATGTCTGGATGCTGTCGGCACCTTCGGGCGCAATGATCTGTCCACCAAGAAGAAGATCGCTCCCGGCATCGGCGACCAGCTTGACAAGCCCGCGCGTATCGCGCGCTGCAAGCGCCCGCGGCACCAGATCGAGCGGCAAAATCGATGTTTTTGTCTCAAAGCCCGCTGATTTCGCGGCAGCTTCGGAGAGGCCAACGCCGGCAAGCTGCGGGTCGGTGAACACGACCCACGGCATCGTCGCATTATCATAGGTCAGACTATCGCCGTTCAGTGCGTTGAGCGCGGCCAGCTTGGCGCCATAGGCCGCCATATAGACGAACTGGTCACGGTTGGTGACGTCGCCAGCGGCATAGATGTCGGCTTTTGAGGTGCGCATGTGATTATCGACGACGATGGCGCCTCGCGCGTCCCGGGCGATGCCCGCTTCCTCGAGCCCCAGCCCCTCGGTGTTTGGCGTGCGCCCCGTGGCGACCAGCAGCCGTTCGGCCTTGAGTTCGATCGGCCTGCCGCCTTCCTGGACGCAGAGCATGACCCCTCGCTCGTCCTCCCGGCAGGCATCATAGGCGATGCCGCAGTAGAGGGTCATGCCCTCGGACCGGAATATCCCGGCCAGAGCTTCCGACACCTGCGGCTCCACCTGAGGCAGGAGGCGCGAGCGGCACACCATAGTGACATCGACACCCATACGCGCCATCATCTGCGCAAGTTCCGCGCCGACATAGCCGCCGCCGACGACGATCAGGCTTCGGGGCAGTTCCTGTAGGTCCAGCAGCGATGTGCTCGTCAGGTAGTTCACTGTCTCGATGCCCGGTATCGGCGGTACGGATGGACGGCCACCAGTGGCGATGATGATCTTTCCGGCGGTAATCGGCTCGTCGCCAACGATCACGCCCGCGCCATCGAGCCGTGCAGCGCCCTCCAGATAGGTGATGCCGTCATACTCGGGCAGCAGGTCGACATATTTCCTCTGCCGCAGGTCCGAGACGAGGTCGTCCTTGGCGGCAATCAGACTGTGCCAGTCATCCACCTGCGCATTGCCGGAAACGCCGGGAAAGCGCGCCGCTGCGCGCGCGCCGTGCAGCGCCTCGGCGGCGCGGATCATCGTCTTCGACGGGACGCAGCCGACATTGACGCAGGTTCCGCCGATGGTCCCGTGGCCGATCAGCGCGACATTGGCGCCCTGATCGGCGGCCGTGATCGCAGCGGAGAACCCGGCCGAACCCGCGCCGATGACGGCAAGGTCATAGACGGTCTCTCTTCCTTTGGGCGCATGGTAGTCCGTCATGGCAGCTTCTTTTCCCGTTCGTCTGGATCTCCATCGCGCTCCTCACGGGCTTCTGTTCTTGACCGATGCCGGATAGCCCGCGTTTGTGGAAGCGGCAGCGATAGCCGTGATCGTTGCTGTCGATGGATCAAACACCACTGTGGCGGTCTTGGCATCGAAGTCGATCCGGACCGACTTCACGCCCTTTACGCCCTCCATGGCCTTCTTGACCGTAACCGGGCACAGGGCGCAGGTCATGTTCTCGACCGTGAAGATCGCCGTTCGGCTCGCGGCGGCCGTGTTCGAGGACGGTTGCGCGACGGAAGCGGTCAAGGGGATGGCCGCAGTCGCGATGGCAAGCGCGCCGCCCGCAACGATTGCAAGTCGTTTCATGCTGCTTTCTCCTAGTAGAAATAGGGTGCCCACCAGTCGATCGTCAGTGCGAGGAGGACCAGCACGGTCGAAAGCCAGAGGATCGTTTTGGTGATGACGGACGATTGCGGACGAGCGCAGTAGGACCCTTCCTCACAGGCTGGCCGGGCCTTGAGATAGACTTGCCGGAAACCCAGAGCGATGAAGACAAGCGCGATGCCGGCGGAGATCGGCCTATAGGGTTCGAGCAGGGTGAGATTGCCGATCCAGGCGCCGGAGACGCCGAGCGTCAACAGGAGCAGCGGCACGATACAGCAGGTGGAGGCCAGCACCGCTCCGATCGCACCGCCCGCAGCAAACCAGGTCTTCCTTCTGTCCTCGGGCTGTTGAGATGCGCGCGGCGCCACAGCCTCGATGTTCGAATTGCTCATGCGAATCGTCTCTCGATCTTTATATGGTCACTGTGTAAGGTCTGTAGCAGCTACAGACTCAAGGGCTATTTTCGGATGCAAAACCATCGCCTTTCGGAAGAGCGCTACCGGCGGGCCGACCTCGCCAAAGCTACGGGCTGCAACCTCGAAACCATCCGCTATTATGAAAAGGTCGGCATGATGCCCGACCCACCCCGAACGGCGGCGGGCTACCGTGTTTATGGGGCAAGGCATGTTTCGCGCCTTCGTTTCATCATGCGCGGGCGCGATCTGGGCTTCACCATCGAGGAGATCCGTAGCCTCCTCGCGCTCATCGACTACGGCACGCAAACCTGCGGGGAGGTGAGGGCCAGGACCGAGCGCCATCTGAGCGATGTGCGCGCCAAGATCGCCGACCTTCGCCGCATCGAGACCGTCCTCGCCCGAACCGCAGCCAAATGTTCGGGAGACGCGGCACCCGAATGCCCCATCCTTGACGCGCTGGGGCATGAGGCACTGTCTTCGTCGTCGCACGCGATCATGGCATCACCTGTACCCCGACCACGGCCCACGACAGCGAATGATGATCGAAGCCGCGAGCCAGCGTCGGCTTGACGATTTCGAAATAGGGAGAAACGTCGAAATCGCGCGGCGTGAACAGGCTGTGATGACGGATATGCAGGATGTCGCGCACGCAGCCGAGGCAATTCGGATCGTCGATCAATTCTTGCGTTATTTCGGGCAGGATCGGGTAGCCGATCGACTGAAATGCCTGCGCGATCAGGGTCGAGCATATTGCCTTGGTGGGTTCGCCGCTGCCGAGCGCGATCATGCGGCGGCGCCAGCGCGAAGGCACGGGCGGCGTCGGACAGAGAAAGCGGGCGAGGTCGACGACATTGGCAAGGTCATAGGCGTCGCCGATATGCGCGCGAGCAAAACCGGTCACCGCGTCGATCTCATCCTCGTCCAGTCCCACCGGACGGCATATCCGGCAGTGGAGACCTGCGAATTCCTCGCTGGTGACGAGCCGGACCCCTTCGATCGCGTCGGCTTCGACAAATAACGGCCGATCGCCGGACGCTTCGACACAGAGTGCCGCATGCGACCAGGTCGATTGGGTAAGATATTTGATCGCGGTGCTGACACGCTGGCGACCTTCCACCAACAACACATCGCCGGTCATGATCGTGGCGGCCAGAGCGGATTCGTCCGTGGGAACATTGGCATAGGGCGCCCGCGACGGACCTGTCAGATATCCGGCCAGCAGCCGCCCGATGCCAAGCAGCAAGCCCATGGCCTATCCCGGCATCGCAAGCAGGCGCGAACGCGCGAGATCGCGCAAGACGCCGGCTTCGAGCCGCGCCTCTTCGAGCAGCGCCGCGACAAGATCGCCGAGCGACACAAGGCCCGCTATTGTGCCAGCGGCATTCCAGACGACCGCGTGACGGCAGCGCTCGCGGGTCATTACGTGCATCACGTCGGCCGCATTGTCGTCACAGCGACAGGATAATACGGGTTTGCGCATGAAATCCGCCACGGGTCGGCTCAATGCATCGGCGCCGTGCAGCGCGATCGCCGAAGTCAGTTCCTGCTGTGAAACGAGTCCGGAGATGATGGCTCCACGCCCCGTCGCCACGCCGACCGACCCGATGGCCTTGCGATGCATCACATCGACAGCCTCGGCCAGGGACGACCTTTCATCGACGGTCTCGAACTCGCGCCCCTTTCGGGAAACGATAGCTGCAATCTTCATGTCCGAAACCTCCAGTTGCTCGCTTCCCTGTGCTGGATTCGGAGGATGCAGGACACTGGTTACACAGACCGGAGCCGCGCGCCTGAAAAGGGAAGGTCAAAGCCGCCGCAGAGATTCGGCGACCGCCGCAAAAGGCTTGGCGGATCGATTTCTAATCGAGGCCCAGGCCGCCGATCTTGGCGTCGAGATCAATCGGACAGATCGCCAGAATATCATTTCCCGCTTCATAGGCAGCCGCACCGCCTGCCTTGACCAGTTCGGCTAACGCCGCGTCGCGGGCGCGCAGCAACCCGGCCAGCTCGCACCGGTAGAGCGCCACCATGGCGGTCAACAGCCGGTTCACAAGATCATCTTCTTCTGTATTATCGACATTATAGCGGTCGAGATGGGCGATCATCGTTTCAGCCGGATAGAGGAACTCGTCGGTTACCCACCGGTTCGTCGCGAACCAGGCACGAGGTACGCCGTCGTGATCGACCGACAGACCTGCAACATGCGCGACATGGGCTGGCGCGGCCTCGCCTTCAGCAGGCACGGCCAGCGGTTCGGACGCGGCGTCGAGCTGGGTTCGGTGCAGAAAGAGATGAAAATGCCCGTGTTCATCCGGGTCGCGCATACCGGGCGGATGTATATGATAATACCACCGTGAGCGCGTTTTCTTGTCGCGCGCGTCATCGTCGGGATAATGCGCCCACCAGTGGACGCCCGCAGGCGGAAGGACACGCTGCATGAGTGGTCGCGCTTCGCCCGCCATCTGCACAATCGTGTCGATCACCACAGTCGCAGCCTCGATCGCTTCCATGACCATCCCCGAACATTGCGAAAAATTGCGAATAATGGATCCGGGCCCTGACGCCTTGCTGTATCGGCGGCACTGGCAAGACAAGCGGCATATGAAAACAAGGAAGCGAGCGGCTTCGCAATGTCTGTGCACACCCCCCGATGGTCGGCGCGCCAGGGAAAGCGGCGACAACCCGTCAGGCGATCGCCGCTTTCGAAGCGCCACCTCCCGCGCCGACGCAAACGAGCGCTGCCCGCCGATCGTCTGCGCGGGAGCGAGGCCGCGTTATTTCTTGGCGGCGCAGGGCTTGGCGGCGCAAGGCTTCGCGCCGCATTCTGTCGCCGCACACGGTTTTGCGGAACATTCCCTGGCGGCGCACGGACCTGCCGCGCAAGGCGCAGCGGCGCAATTGTCAGTCGCCGTTCCATCGTCCGCAAGGTCCACAGGCGTCGCTGCGGGCTGCTCGTCGACCGGCTTGCTTTCCGAACAGGCCGATGTCGCCATCGCGAGGCCGCCGGCCACCGCCAACATCGATGCGAATTTCGCTCTCTTCATCATTCTACTCCCAACATTATGGGCTGAAAGGTCGGCTGCGGCGGCGCCCTGTAACCGCATCCGAAACGTCCGACCAGATGGTCGCCCGAATAGCCCGGTTTCCCCGCGCAATGCATGCGAAGGCGATATTCGACAGTATCGAAGGGACCGCTTTCGCTTTGTGCGGGCAAAACCTCGCTCTCCGCAGGTTCGCAGTCTGACGACGCCTGGTTACAGCTCGCGGCGACCGACCCGTTCTTGTTTCCGGCGTATCCGCGCATCGTCGATGGACCGCGAGGCCGCGTCGCCTCGGAAGAGGGTGGAGAGGTGACGCGTCGCGGCCGAAATAGGACTATTCGGCCGTTCCACCCCGTTCGGCCCGGCCTGGATTTGACCGCAGTGCGCGAAGCCCCGTGTCATATTCCGGCTTGCCTGGCCGAGGCACCTGGCGCGACAGCAACCGTCCGGCGCGGCGAGCGTAGTGATGGGAACGCCGATATCGGCACCGTCCGGGCGACAATCATCGCCAGTCGGGACGGAAAGTTCGAGAAAGGGCCATATCATGACCGACCCGCTCATCCCGCTCCGGGCGATCTTCATCAACTGCACGCTTACGCCATCGCCCGGCGTCTCGCACACGCAGCGGCTCATGGACAATGCGGTCGCGATCATGCGGGCCAATGACGTGGCGGTCGAAACCGTTCGCGCCGTCGATTGGAATATCGCCCCCGGGGTCCAGCCGGACATGACGGAACATGGCTGGTCGCAGGACGACTGGCCCGAAATCCAGGCCAAGGTCATGGAGGCCGATATTCTCGTTCTGGGAACGCCGATCTGGCTCGGCGACAAATCTTCGGTTTGTACGCGCGTGATCGAGCGGCTCTATTCCTATTCGGGGACGCTGAACGACAAGGGGCAATATGCCTATTATGGGCGCGTCGCCGGCTGCATCGTCACGGGGAACGAAGATGGGATCAAGCATTGCGCGATGAACATGCTCTATTCGCTCCAGCACCTGGGTTATGCCATCCCGCCACAGTCGGATGCGGGATGGATCGGCGAAGCCGGCCCCGGCCCATCCTATGGCGACGATGGAACCGGGCTGAAAAATGACTTCACCCGTCGCAACACAACCTTCATGGCCTGGAACCTCATGCACCTCGCACGGCTGCTGAAAGCCGCGGGCGGCCTGCCCGCCCACGGAAATCAGCGGTCGGCGTGGGATGCGGGTTCGCGCTTCGACCATCCCAACCCCGAATATCGCTAGGGTGCGGACACTGGCCGTGCATGAAGCGCTCGCCCCAGCGCAGTATTGACCGATCGTTCCAAACAATCTAGGACGGCGACATGCCATGGGAAAAGCGATTCGATGTCGGCGAGACGCTGACGCGTGCGATGCACGCATTCTGGACGCGCGGCTATGAGGCGACATCGATGCAGGATCTCGTGGCCGCGACGGGTGTCAACCGGGCGAGCCTTTATGCGACCTATGGCGACAAGCGCGAATTGTTCCTCGCCGCGCTCCGCAAATATGACGGCGAGGTCCGCGGCCACACGCTGCAGGAGCTTGCGCGCGTCCATGCGCCGGCCGATGCGATCGGTGCGCTGTTCGATAAATTCATCGCCCAGACGGCGGTGCCCGGCCAGAACTGGGGTTGTTTCCTCATCAACACCGCGCTTGAACTCGCGGCGCACGACGCGGAGATCGCCGAGCTGGTCAATGCGGCGCAGGACGACATCGAAGCCTTTTTTCTCGCGATGATCCGCAAGGGCCAGGCGAGCGGAGCGTTCAACCGCGAACGCGATGCGGCGCTGCTCGCGCACCAGGCGCTCGCTTCCTTGCTCGGCATGCTCGTGATGATCCGCAGTCGCCCTGAACGAAAATATCTCGATGCCGTCCGCGACGGCGTCCTTCGTTCGCTCGGCTGAACCCCTTTTTTGCGCAGTATGGAATGATTGTTCCATACAATAGAAAGGAAAGACATATGCCCCTCGTCCAGATTGGCGGCGTCGGCGACTATCTGACGCTTGACCAGAAGCAGGAACTGATCCGCCGCGTGACCGATGCCGTCGTGGCCGTCGAGGGCGAAGGCCTGCACGGCGTGACCTGGGTGACGATCGCCGACATCCAGCCGGGCGCGTGGGGCGTCGGCGGCACCCCCGTCACCGCCGACGACCTGCGTGCGATGGCCGCCGCGCCGACGTCCGCCTGACATCAACCCGAGAAAGGACCAGCAAATGACCGAGACATTTCGTACCACATTGCCGCTGCGCCGCGCCGACGATGCCGACCCCGCCGTGAGCGGTCCGCTCCAGGCCGCCCAAAAGGCCATGGGCATGGTGCCCAACATGTATGCCGCGATGGCGAACCTTCCCGCGTTGCTCGAAACCTATAATTTCGCTTACGGAAAGTTCCGTAGCGAAGGCGGCTTTACCCCGGTCGAGCAGGAAGTCGTGCTGTTGGCGATCAGCCGCGTCAACGAGTGCCATTATTGCGTTGCCGCGCACAGTTTCGTCGCCGACGCCATGTCGAAGGTGCCGACTGAAGTTACCGACGCGATCCGCGCCGACCAGCCGATCGCCGATGCGAAGCTCGAGGCGCTCCGCCGCTTTGCTGCGACCATGACCGAAAGCCGCGGCAATCCGTCGCCGGCGGACGCCGAGGCGTTTCTTGCCGCCGGCTATTCGGAAACGCATATCCTCGGCATCATCCTCGCGCTGAGCGCAAAGATCATCTCGAACTACAGCAACCATATTTTCCACACCGAAGTCGATCCCGCCTTCGCGGGGCGTGCCTGGACGCCGCCCGCCTGAGCCCGGTTTTCTGCCTTCCGGCATCGGCCCGTTCGCAAAACAGCCCCCAAGCCGGGCGAACGGGCCGTAACGCCGGCGGAGCCCCATCGCTGCCGGGTCGCAATCAGCGGCGATGGGGTTTCGTGATCATGCGTCGAATCCGACCCGCCGACCAGGCGGAACCAGAACAGAGAGGGGATAGAGCGGCGTGCCGATATTCGCGGCGCAGCCGGGCTGGGGCTGATCGTGGTGTTGGGCTTTCTCGCCGCCTTTTTGCTGGGCCCGACCTATGGCGCTTCGATGCGTCACAGCGACGGCAGCGAATTGACAATCGCGGGCGTCAATGCTGCCGTGATCGTCATGTCAGCGGCGGCAGCCGTACTTGGGCTGCTGTGGGCGCGCGGCGGCGCGGCGCTCACGACAAGCGCGGACAGCGGGCTACGTCCTGCTTGTCGCGAGGCCCCATTTCTCGGCCAGCAGCGAATAGCTGCGTTCCGCCGCATGGGCGCCGGACGCAGTTTCCCCCGGTGCCAGTCGCGCCGCGCGCGCCGCGCGCTCAGCCTCGCCCTCGGCGAGGGGATCGATCCGGACGCCCGCGCCCTCGACGATGCGATTCATGAGATTGAACAGCGCGCAGACACTGATCGCGGCGAACAATGCTTCCTCGCTCCAGCCCGCGGCATAAACCGCCGCCGCGTCACGGCCGCAGATCTTGGCAGGCTCGCGGGTGAGCTTGGCGACAAAGGCAAGGAGCGGCTTAAGCGCCGGATCGATCGCAGCGGTCTCGACATCTTGCATCAGGCTCTCGAACAATGTCGGATCGATGCCAAACGCTTCGGCGGCAAGCAGATGCGAGCCATGACAATAGGTGCACGCATTGAGCCCCGACACATAGGCCGCGATCAACTCGCGCGTTGCGACCGTCAGCGGCGAATCGTCGCGCAGGATATCGTCATGATAGGAAAGGAGCGCCGGAACGCCGGTGGTAAATCTGCGGAACACATCGGCGAGCTGGGCATCGACCGGCAATGAGGGAAAGATGGACATGAAATCTTCCTATCGAAACATGCGCCAAGCCATCACCGATCGCTGCACGACAGTGACAAGGCAAAGCGCGGTGTATATTGCGGCGATCGGGGCAAAGTGCTGCGGCATGAGGCACATCAGCGCGAAGCACACGATCGTCTCGGCCCCCTCGGCGAGGCCGGTGCTGTAAAAGAAGCTCTTACGGCCATGCGCCGCGGTCTCGATGCCACGTTTCGCCGCGAGGGTCGCATAGGCAAGGAAACTTGTACCGGTGAGCGCGAAGGCGGCGACCAGCAGCAAGGCAGCAAAGCTGTCGCCCGGCGCCGCCACCGCAAAACCGACCGGGACCGCCACATAGAAGACGAAATCGGCAACGATATCGAGATAGCCGCCAAAATCGCTCATCCCTGTCGCGCGTGCGACCGCGCCGTCTAGACCGTCGAGCAGGCGATTGACCAGAATTAGCACGAGGCCTGCTGCATAAAGGCCGTTCGCGATGGCAGCCGCGGCCGCGAGTCCCGCAAACATGCCGGCGAACGTCACGGCATCGGCGCCGATGCCCCAAGCGGCGAGCCGGCGCCCCGCTGCATTGAGCGGCGGGTCGATCAGAGGGCGAAGTCGGGCATCGAACATCGCTCTAGGCCCAGGTCACGAGACCGATGACCGCCCCGGTCATCGCCGACGCCATGTTGCCCGCGATCCAGCTCTTCATCCCGAGCTCCGCGACATCGCGGCGGCGCTTCGGCGCCAGCGTCGCGATCGTCGAGACGAGAAGGCCGACGCTCGCAAGATTGGCGACCCCGCTCAAAGCATAGGTCGTGATCAGCAGGCTGCGCGGATCGAGCGTCCCGGCGGGCATCGCGGCAAGGCCGAGGTACGCCACATATTCGTTGAGGATCGCCTTCGTCCCCATCAGCCCGCCCGCAGCGGGCGCCTGCTCCCAGGGAATGCCGATCGCCCACATCAGCGGCGCGAACAGCCAGCCGAACAGCCGCTGGAGCGTCAGCGGCGCCCCATTGGCCGGCGGCAGCAGCGCAAGCAGCTGGTCGGCGAGATTGACGAGCGCGAAGACGACAATGATGATCCCGATCACCGCGAGGACGAGCTGGACGCCCTCCATGGTGCCGCGGACCACCGCATCCATGCTGCTTTCATAGGCAAGGTCGGGTTCGGCGGCATCGGCGCCCGGCGAACCGTCGCCCGGCACGATGATCCGCGCGACCAGCACTCCTGCCGGAAGCGAAATGAGTGACGCAACGATCATGTGGCCGACCGCGTTCGGCACCGTCTTCGCGAGCGTGGTGGCATAGAGAATCAGGATCGCGCCCGAGATCGTCGCCATGATCATCACCATGATCATGAACAGTTCGGCGCGGCTCATCCGGTCGAACCAGGCGCGCAGCACGAGCGGCGATTCGACAACGCCGAGGAAGATCGTCGCGCCGCCGCCGAGGCCGACGACCCCGCTGACTCCAAGCGTCCTGCGTAGCGCCCACGACAGCCCGCGAACCAGCGCGCGCAGCACACCCCAGTGCCAGAGCAACGCCGAGATCGCTGAAAAGACGATGATCAGCGGCAGTATCTGAAAGGCGATCACGACCGGCGGCTCGGCGCCGGGCTTGAGCAGGAACGGGATCGGGGCGCCGCCGGTATAGCCGAACATGTAGCTCGACCCGACAAGCGTCGCTTTCTCGATCGCCGTGACCGCGCCGTTGGCAAAACCGACAAGGGTCCAGACAAAGGGGATGCGCGTCACTGTGAAAGCGATGGCAAGCTGGAGCAGCAGCGCGCCGCCGATCCAGCGCCAGCCCGGCCGGGCGCGGCGATCCTCGGAGAGAAGCCAGGCCAGCAGCAGGATGGCCGTCAGGCCGACCAGTCCCTGCAGGTTTGCGAGCCACGCCATCCGCCTATGTCTCCCCTAAAACTTCCATGCCGCGCCGAACTGGAACTGGCGCGGCGGCCCGGCATTGCGCTGCACGAAGGGCGCCCCGCCACCGAACTGCACCTGATTGGACGTTGTCGCGGCATTCGCAAAGCCCGATTCATTGTTGGCGTTGAACAGATTGAAGACATCGGCGCTGAGCTCGATCCGGCCGTCGAAGGCGGGAATCGCATAACGCAGCCCGACATCGACCGTCGCCGACCAGGGCAGCCGCGCCGAATTGCGCGCGGCGCCCGGATAGCGGTCCGAGTTGCCGACGAAATTCTCGCCGAACGAGGCGCCGTCGCCATTGAGATCCTGCGTTCCGAAAATCCGCGCATCGGGGACGAGGTTCACCGGCTGGCCCGACTGGAAAAGCCCTGCGACGCTGAGCGTCAGGCCCTTCAGCGGATAAAGATAGCCGACCGCCGAGATGACGTGTCGGCGGTCGTTGGCCGATGGGCCCCATTCGGCGGAAAAATCGTTGGAATTGGACGCCCGGAAGTTGATGTCGTCGGTATCGTTGCTGAGCTTCGAGAGCGTATAGGACAGGCGGAACGCATATGCATCGCTGCCGCGGGCCTTGGCGAGTTGCAGGATCAGCGCCCTATATTCGGACTCGCCCGCCGTTTCCGACACGGTGATCTGGCGCGCGCCGCCGGCCACTAGTGCTACCGGCCGGGTTGCATCGGCGGCCGCCTGCGAGCGAACGAGACCGAGCGCCTCGGCGAGCGCGAAGCGCGCCGCATTGTCCTGTTGCGCGCGCAGCAACGCGATATTGGCGTCGGTGAGGTTGGCGAGATTGGGCGTGAAAGGCGCGGGCGCGTTGAGGTCGCGGAGCCGGACGAGATTATGCGTGCGACTGTAGACGAGATCGGCGCTCAGGGTCAGCGTGTCGTTCGCCTGATATTGATAGCCGCCGCTGAGCTGGAGGCTCCACGGGCTGCGATAGCCGGTCGGGCCGAGGATGCGGGCTTCACCCAGCGTGGCGGTCTCGCGCAGCGCCTGAACCTCCGCCGGGGTCGGGCAGGTCGACACCGTCGCGCAGGGCGGCGACACGCCAAGATTGCCGGCGAAGGTCAATGCCGAAACATCGGTGCCAGCCGGAATGATGCCCTGCGCCTGCAGCGACCCCAGCTGGGTCAGAAAGCCCGCCGAAGTCGTATTGCGCTGGAGCGCGTCCGAAATCACGGCATAGGAAAGCTTGCCGGTGAAAATCCCCGCGCCGAAGCGCAGCGTCGAACGCGCATCGGGCCGGTAATTGAGCGCCAGACGCGGCGCGACATTGTCATAATCGCCGCCGCCGCCTTTGGCGGTCAGGCTGTCATAATCCCAGCGCACGCCGAACGTCGCGGTCAGGCGCGGCGACAACTGCCATTCATCCTCGACATAGAAGGCGATCTGGGTCTGGCCGGTGCCGAACGACTGCGGCCTGAGCTCGACCGAATAATTGGCGACCGCGGGATCGAGCGCGAGGACATCGTCCGCCGAAAGGGCGAGCCCCCGCCCGCCCGCTGCCAGTTGGGACAACTGCGAGGCGGTCAGATCGACGATGTAGTTGCCGTCGGGATTTCCGCCCCCGAGGAGTGAAAAATCGGAATGGATGAGATCGGCGCCGAAACGCAGGCGATGGTTGCCGAGCCGTCGTTGCACGCGGTGGGTCGTCTGCCAGCTTTCCTCGACATCGTCAAAGACGAAACCCGGATGGCCGACGACACCGACCGTGAGCCCGCTCGGATCGCGGATGGTGACTTGCGGTCCCGCGGGTCCCTTCGGCTTGCCGTAATTCCAGCGGAAGCGGCTGAACTGGAGCGCACCGTCATAGCTCCAGACATCGCCCGAGTAGCTCGCGGTCGCGGCAACCAGGGTCGAGAAGCGATCCTGGTCCGACCCCGCCGAAGGAAAGGTGACATTGCCGCCGCCGAGCCCGCCGCCCGGACGGTCGATGGTGACGCGGCCGACATTGGCGCGCAGCCCGAGCGTCCAGTCGGCGGTGAGGCGGTGATCGAGGCGCAGCGAACCGAGATAAAATTGATTGTTGCCGGTCACATTGGCGACGGTGCCAAGCGCGGGCGCATCGACGATCTGGACATTGCGATCGCGCGTATATTCGAAATTGGCATAAAAGAAGGTGCGGTCGCGCACGATCGGTCCGCCGAGGCTCGCGCCCGCCTGGTAGCGCTCGAAGCTCTCGCCGACCGGATTGCCCGAAAGGTCGCGGCGCGGAAAGGGCGAGCGGGCATCGAAGGGGCGCCCCGGACGCACCAGCGCATAGACTTCGCCATGATAGTCGTTGGTGCCCGATGGCGTGGTATAGTTGACGATGCCATTGGCGGTGCGGCCATAAGCCGCCGAATAGCTGTTCGCGAGCACGGTCACCTCGCGCGTGAAACCGAGCGGCACCGGGAACTTGATCCCGCCGAGGAAATTCTCGTTATTGTCGAGCCCGTCGATCAGATAATGGGTGTCGAGGCCGTTCGATCCGTTGATCGAAATCGACGGCGCCTCGGGAAAAAAGCCGGTTGAGGGCACGACGCCCGGCAGCCGGATCAGCGCGCCCAGCACGTCGCGTCCCTCGATCGGCAGCGCGACAAGCTCCTCGCGGCCGAGCGATGCCGACACTTCGGCATTGACGCTGTTGAGCGCGGTGATGCCGCGCCTGCCGGTAACGACGATCGCAGTCCCGGCCGGGACAAGCCTCAGCGTCACGCTGCTTGAAAAATTGGCGCGCAGCGAAAGGCGCGCCGGCTCGCCCGGTTCAAAGCGATCGCTGGCCTGCGCCGAGACGCGATACTCGCCCGCCGTGGTCAGTCCCTCGACCCGCGCCAGCCCCTGCGCATCGCTTCGGACGATGCGGCGAAAGCCGATGCCCGGATTCTCCACCAGCACCTCGACATCGGGCAAAGCACGCCCATCGTCGGCGACCACGGCGATCTGGATGCCGGCCTGCTGCGCCGAGGCAGGCAGCGCAAAGCCGATAGCAAGGGCTGATGCGGCGGCACCAGCCGAGAGACGCGCGAAGAGGGTCAAGTTTCACTCCATGGACAGGGCGCCGAAGCGCTTTTGCTTGTTGTTCGTCCGTTGGTCGCCGGGCAGCGCCAATCCTTACAGCCGCAGCACCGCTGTTTGCTGCGGCATTTGTAACCGGCCTGCTCCCTCGGGCGTATGGAAGACGAAGGAGACGCACAGATGGCGCCCATTTGGCCGAACGCAGGGTTTCTGCTCGCCGCCGCGGTTGCTGCGAGTGCGGCGGCCGAAAGCCCCGTGACCTTCGATGCAGCCCTGTTCGCCGCAGCGCAGCGCGAAGGCCGAACCATCGTCGTCGAAACCTATGCTCCCTGGTGCCTGCCTTGCCGCGTGCGAGGTCCCGTCCTGCGGGATATCCTGCGGCGCGAGCGGCACCGCGCCATCCTCTTCCTGCGCGTCGGCGAAAAGACGGTCGATGCCGATTGGAAACGAATCGGCGCAAAACGCTATGGCATGCTCCACATCTACGAGGGGCCGCAGCGCGTGGCCGCAGGCGCCGCGACGCGCGAGGACGAGATTGTGGCGATGCTCGAACGCGCGCGTTAACCGCGCCGCGCCAGCAAGCGGTCGAGCGCAAGCCGGTCTTCATCCCGGAAGGCGAGGAGCACGAGCGTCGCCCCCGCGACGGCCAGCGAGGGGAAGAATAGCACCTGGCTGCTTTCGCGGTCGAGGAGCCAGAGACCGAGCGGGTCGAGCAGATATTTCCATATCGACAGCGCCCCCGTCACCAGAATGACCGCCTGCGCCGGGTAAGCGAAACGGCGAAAAAGACCAACGACCGTGAGCAGTCCGACGACCAGCAGGATCGCGCCCCAGATGAGCTGAATCGTATCGCTCGCGCCGAGCCCGGCATAATATTTGACGCTGACCCCCGCGCCCTTGTCAGGGCTGACGAGGCGGATAAGGCCCCACACGACGAGCAGCAATCCAGTTCCGATGCGGAGCAAGAGTAGCGACTGCGCCTTCATATCTGGACTCCCTGAAATGCTGATTGAACAGGTGGATTCGCGGCAATGCACCCGTTGGTTACAATAAACGGCCGGCAAATTGCCTTATCCGCGTCGCCAGTCGTGATAACGCCCGACCAGCTTGAGCAGGCGTTCGGGCGCATGCGCCCGCTTCCATTCGCCTGCGGCATATTTGTTCGCCTCGGCCATCGTCGGATAGGTGTGGATGGTGCCGAGGATCTTTCCGAGACCGAGACCATGCTTCATGGCAAGCACATATTCGGCGAGCAGTTCGCCGGCATGTTCGCCGACGATCGTCACGCCGAGGATGCGGTCCTTGCCGGGCGGGGTCAGGACCTTGACGAAGCCCGTCGTCGCCGAGTCCGCAATCGCACGGTCGAGGTCGTGGAGCGGGTAGCGCGTGACCTCGAACGCCACGCCCTTCTCGACCGCCTCGGCCTCGCTGAGCCCGACCCGCGCGACCTCTGGGTCGATGAAAGTTGTCCAGGGGATCACACGATAGTCGGCCTTGAAACGTCGGAACTGGCCGAAGAGCGCGTTGACGCTGGCATACCAGGCCTGGTGCGCCGCGCTGTGCGTGAACTGATAGGGTCCGGCGACGTCGCCCGCAGCATAGATATTGGGATAAACGGTTGCGAGATATTCGTCGGTCACGACCGTGCGCTGCGTTTCGATGCCAAGATCCTCGAGCCCATAGCCGGTCAGGCGTGCCTTGCGCCCGACCGCGACGATCAGCGCGTCGAAGGCGATCGCGCGCTCGCCGCCGGCGTGGCGGACAATCAGCCGCCGGTCAGCCTCGATCCCTTCCACGCGCAGCGCTTCGTGCCCGGTCAGGACTTCGACTCCGGCGTTTTCCAGCGCATCGCGCGCCAGTTCGGACACCTCATCATCCTCGCGTGGCAGCAGGCGATCACCGCGTTCGATCTGCGCGACATCGGCACCGAGCCGCGCGAAAGCCTGCGACAGTTCCGATCCGATCGGTCCGCCGCCCAGGATGACGATGCGCTGCGGCATCGTGTCGCGCGCCGCAAATGCCTCCCACAGCGTATCGCTGGTCAGATACCCCGACTCCGCTAGCCCCGGCAGGTCGGGGACGACCGGCTCGGCGCCCGCCGCGACGACGATCGCGCGGGTCGTGAGCCGCTGGACTTCGCCGTCGTTGCGCGCGATTTCGACCGTCCAGGGATCGACGATACGGGCATAGCCTTGCACCACATCGACCCCAAGCTCGGTATAGCGCTCGACGCTGTCGTGCGGCTCGATCGCGGCGATGATGTCGTGGATGCGCTGCATCACCGAGCGGAAGCGAATCTGGGGCGATGCGGCGACAAGTCCGTAGCGATCCGCATGTCGCATCTGCTCCGCAATGCGGGCCGACTTGATCAGCGCCTTTGACGGCACGCAGCCATAGTTGAGGCAATCGCCGCCCATTTTCGAGGCCTCGACGAGCGTCACCTTCGCCTTCACCGTCGCGGCGATATAGGAGGATACCAGTCCCGCCGCCCCGGCGCCGATCACGACGAGATTGCGATCGTAGCGGCGCGGGCGGCGGAAACGCCCATATACACGGCGGCGCTTGATCGCCGCCATGATCCATTTGCCGAGCCAGGGCAGCAGGCCGAGCGCGGCGAAGGAAGCGAGCAGCCCCGGCGAAGCGATGTCGGACAGCGCATCGATGCGCGCAAGCTGGGTGCCTGCATTCACATAGATGACGGTCCCGAGGAACATGCCGAGCTGGCTGACCCAGAAATAGGTGACGGTGCGGATCGGCGTCAGCCCCATCAGCAGATTGACCGCGAAGAAAGGAAATACCGGAACGAGCCGCAGCGAGAACAGATAGAAGGCACCGTCGCGCGCGATGCCATCATTGACGCGCCGCAACCGGTCGCCGAAGCGCGCCTGCACGGCGTCGCGGAAGAGATAGCGCGAGGCGAGGAACGCGAAGGTCGCGCCGATCGTCGAGGCAAAGGAGACGATCAGCGTTCCCCAGTAGAGGCCGAAGATCGCCCCCGCCGCGAGCGTCAATATCGCCGCGCCGGGAACCGAGAGCGCCGTCAACACCACATAGACGACGAAAAACAGTCCCGCCACGAGCAGCGGATTGGCGCGAAAATAGCCGTCGATCGCCGCCTGCTGCGATTTCAGCGCCTCGAGGGTCAGCCAGTCGCCGAGGTCGAAATACACCCATGCACCAAATGCCAGCGCGACAAGCAGCAGCAGGATGAGACGTTTGTTCATGAACTTCCTTCCGGCGGGAGGCCTTTAGCGAGATTGGTCGCGCGAGACGGCAAAAGCTTACACGCCATGACCGTCCTCTTTCGCCGCGAGGCGCTTCGCGGCTTCGCCCAGGAGCGGGATTTGCCGTTCGAAATTGGCGCAGTCGCGGCACAGCCCCGCGTGCAGGCGCAGCTTCATGCGCTCCGAAAAGCGGAGATCGCGCTCGCGCCGCTGCGACATCAGGAATGTCGCGTCGTGGCAGTTGAGCATCATCGCACCGCCTCCGCGAACCAGTGATGCTGGAGACAGGCGCGCAGCGCGAGCCGCGCGCGGTGCAGGATGACATGGATGTTCCCGCTGGTGAGACCAAGCTCGTCGCAAATTTCATCGGTGGCGAGTTCGACCACTTCGCGCATCATGAACACCTGGCCCTGCTGCGCCGGCAGCCGGTTCAGGCAGGCGTCGAAAATGGCGAGGAACTGGTCGCTGTGCAGCCCCGCCTCGGGATTTTCCCATGCCGCGGGCCGCGCCGCTTCGCGCCACATGCCGCGCTCGTCGAACAGCGCCGGAAGCGTGCCGCCATCCTCCTCCTCGGCCGCCATCTGGCTCGCGCCGAGCGGACGGCGTCGGCGCTGGCGCAAGAGGTCGGCGATTTTGTTCTTCAGGATGGCGATCATCCAGGTCTTGAGCGCCGCCTCGCCGCGAAACTGATCGCCGTTGCGCAGCGCCGCGGCGAGGGCTTCCTGCACCGCATCCTCGGCTTCGTCGTCGCTGCCGAGCTGGAGACGCGCGAAGCGGAGCAGGTCGCCGCGCACGCGCGCGACGAACGCCGGATCGATCGACGATGCGATTGAATGCCGCTGCGGAGGATGCGCCATTCAGCCCTCCATCGCCTGGCGCACGCGCGCCGCGCTATAGCTGGCCACCAGAAAGGGCACCGCATAGTTGAGCGCGAAACGGGGCCAGTCGATGGCGGCGCCATTCCAGACCGCCGCGCTTTGGTTGATAGCATTGAGGATGCTGCCGACGACGGCCGACACGCGCAGGGCATTGGCCACCACGGGGCGCGCGATCATATGTGCAAGCAAAGCCGCCAACCTCCTCATGACCGAAACTGTCCGAACCCGGCGTAGCGTTCGACGAAGCGGCGGTCGATCCAATCCTTCAGTCGCCAGACAAGATGTCCCCCGGCGGTCAGGCGTCCCCAGGACAGAATGGCACGCTCGTCGCCAGTCGCCAGAAGATAAAGCGTGCGGCGGCGCGGGATATAGTCCCGCGTCGCGGTACCCGCGAGCACCGCTTTCAGATTGGCAGCGATCACCGGGCCGGCCTTGACGGCATGAACGCCCGAGCGTTCGACACGGCGGTCGCTGCGCGAGACAATGTCGCCTGCCGCAAAGATGTCCGGGTGCGACGCGCTGCGAAGGTCCGAACCGACCGCTACAAATCCGCCCTCGCGCACCGCAAGCCCGGTGTCGGCGATCCAGCCCGGCGGACGGCTTCCGGTCGCGGCGATAACCGCATCGAACGCCAGCGCCGTTCCATCGGGCAACATCAGACCGTCGGGCGCGCCAGCCGCGTGACCGTCATGGAAAGCGATACCACGCGCGCGCAGGAGGTCGCTCGCGCGGCGGCGAACGGCCTGATCGTGACCGGCAAGCAAGGTGTCACGCGGCGCTACCAGCGCAACCTTGGTCTTTCCGCCCAACCGGCGGCGCAACGACTGCTCGGCGGCGAGCGCCAGTTCAACGCCAGCGGCGCCGCCGCCCACGACCGCGACCCGCGTTGCCACACGCCCTTGTCGGCCGCCCAGGAAGGCCTCCCAACGGGCCATGAAGGGCTGGACTGGACGGACCGGCAACAGGCGGTCGCCAAGCGCCGCCAGATGCGAAATGTCGCTTTCGCCGCCGGTGGCAAGGGACAGCAGATCGAAGCCGAGGCGTACACCGGTCGATAGCTCGAGCAAACGCCGGTCGGGATCGAGGCCGACGACGTCGGCAATTACCAGCCGCGCACCGGCAAGACGCGCGAGCGGCTCAAGGTCGATCGTGAGCGCCTCAGCCGGATAAGCACCGGCGATCCAGCCGGGGAGCATACCCGAATAGGCGGTGTGACGATGCGACGTCACGAGCCAGCGCTCGGTGCCCTCGGGCGGCGCACCGATCCAGTCAGCGAGCACCGCAAGATGGGCATGGCCGCCGCCTGCCAGGACCATCCGTATCGACATTCGCCTGTCCGCCCCTTCGCCTTGGTTATCTCGTCACATGCCTTGGTCGTCGGGCACAGCGATTTCTTACACCCGACGCCGGGATTTTTTCCGAGCGCGGCGTGGGTCAGGACGCCAGGCCCAGGACTCATCGATTGAGCGAGAAGATGACGGTTGCTGCAATGCTGATGGCGGACATGAGATGTGGGCATCGGCCGTAGGGCCAGAAGCGGCCGGAAACGTTCGAACTCCACCGTCTCGCGGCCAAAGCCCCAAGCGGATCATCGCGACGGGACGCTATCGCTGCTCGCGATGTTTCGCCTGTCGACCGAGACTGGCCGCGAGGTTCCAGATCGGGATATCGCCTATGTCGATCGCGCGGCCGATGCGCTCGCGAGCGCTGAAGCGAGGGGCGACCGATCAAGATAAGTCGGAATTCCGACTTGGAAAAAGTCGGAATGAAAGTTTCACCTGAAACAAAAATCCCGCCAACTCATTGAGAAGGCGGGATTATTTTGGTTGCGGGAGCAGGATTTGAACCTGCGACCTTCAGGTTATGAGCCTGACGAGCTACCGGGCTGCTCCATCCCGCGTCAACCAGTCACACGATCCCGGGCGGGATCGCGGAAACAGCAAAGGGCGGCCAACGCCGCCCTGACTTTGTGAATGGGTTCTTTCGACCTTACGCCGGCCACAATGCCTGGCGACGTCCTACTCTTCCGGGGCTTGAGCCACAGTACCATCGGCGCTGTCAGGTTTCACGGCCGAGTTCGAGATGGGATCGGGTGGGTCACTGACGCCATGGTCACCAAGCAATGAAGCCGGCGTAGGTCAAAAGGGTTTCAATCGATATCCGTGCAATACTGTCTGATCAATCATCCACGCATCGTGGACAAACCGTTCAGGCTTGTCGTTGATGGCGGGACTCTTAAGTGCGAATAGGACAATTAGTATCGGTTAGCTCCACGCGTTACCGCGCTTCTACATCCGATCTATCAACGTGGTGGTCTTCCACGGTCCTGTGAAATCTTATCTTGAGGGAGGCTTCCCGCTTAGATGCTTTCAGCGGTTATCCCGTCCATACATAGCTACCCTGCTGCGCGGCTGGCGCCACGACAGGTACACCAGAGGTATGTTCAACCCGGTCCTCTCGTACTAGGGTCAACTCCTCTCAAATTTCGACGCCCACGGCAGATAGGGACCAAACTGTCTCACGACGTTCTGAACCCAGCTCACGTACCACTTTAATTGGCGAACAGCCAAACCCTTGGGACCTGCTCCAGCCCCAGGATGTGATGAGCCGACATCGAGGTGCCAAACGATTCCGTCGATATGAGCTCTTGGGAATCATCAGCCTGTTATCCCCGGCGTACCTTTTATCCGTTGAGCGATGGCCCTTCCACTCGGGACCACCGGATCACTATGACCGACTTTCGTCTCTGCTCGACTCGTCAGTCTCGCAGTCAGGCAGGCTTATGCCATTGCACTCTAACAGACGGTTTCCAACCGTCCTGAGCCTACCATCGCGCGCCTCCGTTACTCTTTAGGAGGCGACCGCCCCAGTCAAACTACCCGCCACAGAGGGTCCCTGATCCAGTTTCATGGATCGAGGTTAGACATCAGAAAACAACAGGGTGGTATTTCACCTATGGCTCCACGACAGCTGGCGCCGTCGCTTCAAAGCCTCCCACCTATGCTACACAGTTCTTTCCTAATGCCACTCTGAAGCTGCAGTAAAGGTGCACGGGGTCTTTCCGTCTAACCGCGGGTACTCCGCATCTTCACGGAGAATTCAATTTCGCTGAGCATCTCCTGGAGACAGTGGGGAAGTCGTTACGCCATTCGTGCAGGTCGGAACTTACCCGACAAGGAATTTCGCTACCTTAGGACCGTTATAGTTACGGCCGCCGTTTACCTGGGCTTCATTTCGGAGCTTGCACCCCTCCACTTAACCTTCAGGCACCGGGCAGGCGTCAGGCCCTATACGTCGTCTTGAAGCCGACTTAGCAGAGCCCTGTGTTTTTGCTAAACAGTCGCTACCCCCTGGCCTGTGCCCCCCACAAATGGTTGCCCAAATGTGGGGCCTCCTTCTTCCGAAGGTACGGAGGCAATTTGCCGAGTTCCTTCAGGAGACTTCTCTCAAGCGCCTTGGTATACTCTACCATCCCACCTGTGTCGGTTTAGGGTACGGTCTATAATGGAGGGGCTATTTCCTGGAACCTCTTCAAAGCCTGATCAATCCAGTAAGATCAGACAATTTACGAGATCCGTCACACACCTCCAGGCCCACGAATATTAACGTGGTTCCCATCGACTACCCCCTTCGGGCTCGTCTTAGGGGCCGGCTTACCCTGCTCAGATTAGCTTTAAGCAGGAACCCTTGGGATTTCGGCGAGAGGGCATCTCACCCTCTTTATCGCTACTCATGTCAGCATTCGCACTTCCGATACCTCCACGATCCATTACCAGATCGCTTCATCAGCCTACGGAACGCTCCGCTACCGCGTGTATTGCTACACACCCTAAGCTTCGGTGCACGTCTTGAGCCCCGTTACATTTTCGCCGCAGGAACCCTTATTTAGACCAGTGAGCTGTTACGCTTTCTTTAAAGGATGGCTGCTTCTAAGCCAACCTCCTGGTTGTTTTGGGGTTCCCACATGCTTTCCCACTTAGACGTGACTTGGGGACCTTAGCTGTAGGTCAGGGCTGTTTCCCTTTTGACGACGGACCTTAGCACCCGCCGTCTGTCTGCCGGATATTACTCTTGGGTATTCGGAGTTTGGTTAGAATTGGTAGATCTCGCGACCCCCG